>NZ_BAAAZU010000010.1:81145-131143 GCF_039537065.1 Luteimonas lutimaris
CCGAAGACGCAATCGCCTGATTCAGAGGAGGACCGTGGAATGAATCATCAGCTGGAAACCGCCTCCAGGGAACGGACGACTTTCACCCGCAGGGAATTCGTCGCCGGCGCAGCGGGAGCAATGGCAGTCAGTCTCATCCCGGCCGTCGCCTGGGCTGGCGCCGGCAAACCATCAACTGGAGATATCGCTATGAGCAAGGACTACATCACGACGAAGGATGGCGTGGACATCTTCTACAAGGATTGGGGCCCGAAGAGCGCACAACCGATTGTGTTCCACCATGGATGGCCACTTTCATCGGACGACTGGGATGCACAGATGCTCTTCTTCCTTTCGCATGGATATCGTGTCGTTGCGCACGATCGGCGCGGCCACGGACGCTCCGCACAGGTGGATTGGGGCCACGACATGGATCACTACGCAGAGGATGCCGCGGCCGTGGCTGACGCGCTCGACCTTCGCAACGCGGTCCACATCGGTCATTCGACCGGCGGAGGCCAGGTGGCGCGCTACGTCGCAAGGCACGGGCAACCGCAAGGACGTGTTGCCAAGGCGATCCTGGTAGCGGCGATACCGCCGATAATGGTCAAGAGCGATGCCAATCCGGGCGGCACTCCGATCTCCGTGTTCGACGGATTCCGAACCTCACTCGCCGCCAATCGAGCAGAGTTCTTCCTGGCTGTCGCGTCGGGTCCGTTCTATGGATTCAACCGGCCGGGAGCGGAAGTCTCGCAGGCAACCATCGACAACTGGTGGCGCCAGGGAATGATGGGAAGCGCACTGGCACATTACGAAGGCATCAAGGCATTCTCCGAGACGGATCAGACGGAAGACTTGCGCTCGATGAGCGTCCCGACGCTCGTCATGCAAGGCGACGACGACCAGGTCGTTCCTTACGCGGACGCCGCGCTGAAGCAGGTTGAGTTGCTTACGAACGGGACGCTGAAGATCTACAAGGGATATCCCCATGGAATGCTCACCACCCATGCGGGCGAACTCAACGCGGACATGCTCGAGTTCGTGCGTTCCTGAGCCGTGGCTTGAATGAGAACGGATCTGAAATGGATGCAAGGATTTCGATGAGCACCCGAGAGAATGTCCAGGTCGTGCAGGATTTTTTCGCGGCACTCCGCCGCGGCGACAGGCCAGGTGCACTGGCGCTGTGTGACGAAGATATCGAGTGGATCATTCCGGGCCAGGACTGGCCGCTGGCCGGCACGCGCCGCGGGCACGCGGGGTTGGAGGATCATTTCCAGAAAGCTTCCGAAACCGTGGAAACCTCGTTCATGGAGCCCCGCGAATTCGTGGCGCAGGCAGACCGCGTGCTGGTCGTCGGCTTCGCCAGCGGCAAGATCAAGGCCACGGGCAAGTCGTTCGAGGACGACTGGATCTTCGCCATCACTGTCCGTGATGGCAGGCTGGCGAGCATCCGGGAGTACATCGACACGCAGGCACTGGCGCGAGCCTCGCAGATGGCGTCCTGATCGGCCTGGCGCTGGCCATCCGCACCCATGATTCCCGACCGCAACGGAGGTCCCGATGTACAACCAATCCAGGCAATCCGGGTTGATCCGGTTCGCACGAGTCGATGCCGGCTCGACCGTCATCGACGTTTACCCGGGTGACGGCGACTGGACCCGAATTTTCTCCGACGCCGCGGGACCCGAAGGACGGATCTACAGCTTCGTGCCGGCAGAAGTCGCCCACTTCAACAACGATCCAGTCGGTCGCATGCGGACGCTTGCGAAGGAGCCGGGGCGGGAGAACGTCGAAGCTGTCTCAGCAGACCTCTTGGCGCTGCCCGAGGTCACGCAGCCAGCGGATGTCCTGTGGCTGCATCTGTTCTACCACGATCTCCACACCGCGCTGATCCGGGCCAGGGGCGCGACGGCTGCCGACTTCAATCGCGCCTTGTACGAGCGGCTCAAGCCCGGCGGTTCCTACGTCATCGTCGACCACGCCGCCGCAGCCGGGACGGGCACGGGCGATACCCAGTCTCTGCACCGGATCGACCCTGCTTCCGTCCGCGAGGAGGTGGAGGCGGCGGGCTTCGTACTGGACGCGCAAAGCCCCATGCTCGCGAACAAGGACGATCCGCACGCGGTCAAGGTGTTCGACCCCTCGATCAAGGGCAAGACCGATCGTTTCGCCTACCGGTTCGTGAAGCGCTGACGATTGCAGGGCCGTAGGCTGGGTTGGCTTCACCAACCCGGCGTTCGCATCAGGTTTCGCGGAGGGCTGGGTTGGTGAAGCCAACCCAGCCTACGAAGCCAACCCAGCCTACGTGGTCTCCTGGCGACGCCGCACCACCGCCGCCCCATCACCCAAGACTCAGTCGCAGCGCCAAAGCCGCCAAGGTGGCGAGCAGTACGGGCAGCGTCAGCACCACGCCGACCTTGAAGTAGTAGCCCCAGGTGATCCTGACGTTCTTGCGTGCCAGCACGTGCAGCCAGAGCAGCGTGGCCAGGCTGCCGATCGGGGTGAGCTTCGGCCCCAGGTCGCTGCCGATGACGTTGGCGTGGATCATCGCCTCGCGTACGATGCCTTCCGCCTGGCTGGCATCGATGGACAACGCGCCGACCAGCACCGTCGGCATGTTGTTCATGATCGATGACAGGAACGCGATCAGCAGGCCGGTCCCGAACGTCGCGCCCCACACGCCGTATCCGGCAAACAGGTCCAGCAATGTCGCCAAGTGGTCGGTCAGTCCCTCGTTGCGCAGGCCGTAGACCACCAGGTACATGCCGAGCGAGAACACCACGACCTGCCACGGCGCTTCCCTGATCACCTTGCGGGTCGATATCCGGTGCCCGCGTGCCGCCACGCCCAGCAAAATCAGGGCGCCGGCGCCTGCCACGGCGCTGATGGGTACGCCGATCCTCCCCAGCCCGAAGAATCCCGCCAGCAGCAACGCCAACACCGCCCAGCCCGCGTTGAAGGTTATGGTGTCGACGATCGCCGAGCGCGGTTCCTTCAACTCGGCAATCTCGTAGCGGCCCGGGATGTCGCGGCGAAAGAACCACATCAGCATGCCCAGCGACGCGGCGACGGCGACAAGGTTGACCGGCACCATGACCGACGCGTACGCGGCGAAGTCGATGTCGAAGTAGTCCGCCGACACGATGTTGACCAGGTTGGACACGACCAGCGGCAGGCTGGCGGTGTCGGCGATGAAGCCGGCCGCCATCACGAAGGCCAGCGTCGCTGCCGGGCTGAACTTCAGCGCCAGCAGCATGGCGATCACGATGGGCGTGAGGATCAGCGCCGCGCCGTCGTTGGCGAACAGCGCCGACACCGCGGCACCCAGCAGCACCAGCAGCGCGAACAGCCTGCGCCCGCTGCCCCTGCCCCAGCGCGCCACGTGCAGCGCGGCCCACTCGAAGAAGCCGGCTTCGTCCAGCAGCAGGCTGATGATGATCAACGCGATGAAGGTGAAGGTGGCGTTCCAGACGAAGCCCCAGACCGTCGGGATGTCCGCCAGCGCCACCACGCCGGTCAACAGGGCCAGCGCGGCACCGAACATGGCGCTCCAGCCCACCCCGAGGCCCTTCGGCTGCCAGACGACCAGCACGATCGTGGCGACGAAGATCAGCAGTGCCGTGAGCATGGATCAGGCCTTGGGCTTTCGGGTTATCGCCTCGGCCGTGTTGGCCGCCTCGTCGTCGGGTTCCACGAAGCCGATGCGGTCGAGCGCCTGCTTCAGGGCCGGGCGGTCATCCCAGGCATCGGCCGGCAGCGCCAACAGCGCCTGCAGGCGCGCCTTGACGATGCGGTGGGCCTGGCGGAAGGCTTCGCGCTTCGCATCATCGTCGCCCTCGACCGCCGCCGGATCCGGCAAGCCCCAGTGCGCGCGCAGGAAGTCTCCGAACACGATCGGGCATGCCTCGGCCGCTGCCGAGTCGCAGACCGTCACCACCAGGTCCATCGGCGCCGCATCCGCGGTGGCGAACTCGTCCCAGGACTTGCTGCGCAGCCCGGCGGTGGCAATGCCGTCGGCCGCCAGTTGGCCGAGCGCGTACGGGTTGACCGTGCCGGCAGGCTGGCTGCCGGCGCTGAAGACCTCGAAGCGGTGGCCGGCCCACGCGCGAAGCGTGGCCTCGGCCAGCACGCTGCGGGCCGAGTTTCCGGTGCAAAGAAACAGGACGCGACGTTTCATCGGTTGGATCCAGGTGGTGGGAATGGGCAGTCGTTGCGATCAGCAGGCACGACCAACCGCCGGGCCCGGCGCGCAGGCCTCGTCCGGCGAGTCCGCGCAGCAGTTGTGGGTCAGGTAGGCGACCAGCCCGTTCATGGCATCGAACCTGGCGCGGTAGCAGACGTTGCGGCCGCGGGTCTCGTTCTCGACCAGGCCCGCATGCACGAGCTCCTTCAGATGGAAGGACAGGGTGGCGCCGGGCACGGCGAGCGCCTCGGCGATTTCGCCAGCCATGCGGCCGTCGGGGCCCGCTTCGACCAGCAGCCGGAAGGCCGCCAGCCGGGTCGCGTGGCCCAGCGCCGTAAGCGCGGCTATTGCCTGTTCCGTTTCCATAATTCTAGAATAGTCGAATGAATATCGAGCAGCAAGTATCCCTACTCCCGGATCTCCCCCACCTGGCGACCGACCTGCTGCCGGCCCCGCGGCGCGACGCCCTCGGTGCCGACGCCGTCGCGCACGCGCCCCGCATCCTGCTGCTGTACGGCTCGCTGCGGCCGCAGTCGTACAGCCGCAAGCTGGCGCTGGAAGCGCAGCGCATCCTGCATCACCTCGGCGCCGAGACTCGGGTGTTCGACCCGCGCGACCTGCCGATGCTGGACAGCGTCGACAAGGACCACCCGAAAGTGCGACAGCTGCGCGAGTGGTCGCAGTGGTCGGAGGGCCAGGTCTGGGTCTCCCCCGAGCGGCACGGCACCATCACCGGCGTGTTCAAGAACCAGATCGACTGGCTCCCGCTCGAGGACGGCAGCGTGCGCCCGACCCAGGGGCGTACGCTGGCGGTGATGCAGGTCTCCGGGGGCTCGCAGTCGTTCAACGTGGTCAACGCCCTGCGCGTGCTGGGGCGCTGGATGCGGATGGTGACCATCCCCAACCAGTCGTCGGTCGCCAAGGCCTGGCAGGAGTTCGACGACGCCGGACGCATGCGCCCGTCGCCCTACTACGATCGCGTGGTGGACGTCATGGAGGAACTGGTGAAGTTCACCCTGATGGTTCGCGGGCGCAGCGACTACCTGGTAGATCGCTACAGCGAGCGGAAAGGCGCCGATGACGCCCGCCGCCTGGCCCGGGAGTCTGGTGCCGTCGAGGCCAGCTCTGCAACGACTGCCTGAAGGCTCTACGTCGGGTCGATTCATGGTGGCGAGCGTCCCGACGCAACAGCAGTGCCATCCCGGGGCGCGTTCTCGCGGTGATTGATTCGCAGCGATCTTCCCCAGACAATCAAGCCCTTGCAGCGATCTCGCCTGCGAGAGGACTGTTCGCATGGACATCCGTAACGCCACGGGCGATGACGCGGCAGCAATCGCCGCGATCTATAACCCCTACATAGCAAACACCTGCGCTACCTTCGAAACCGACGCCGTATCCGCGCACGATATGCGCGCGCGGATCGCGGAAGCAGGCGACTCGCAGCTCCCGTGGCTCGTTGCGACAGATCGGGGATCGATTGTCGGCTATGCCTACGCCTCCAGATGGAAAGGGCGCTGCGCCTATCGGCATTCGGCCGAATCGACCGTGTATCTGAATCAGTCGAGCCGGGGGCAAGGCATCGGCCGGGCGCTGTACACCGAGCTGGTTGATCGCCTGCGCGTCCGGGGCATTCATGCCGTCATCGGCGGCATTGCGCTGCCGAACGACGCCAGCATTGCGCTGCACGAGCGACTGGGGTTCGAGAAAGTCGCCCATTTCAAGCAGGTGGGCTTCAAGCAGGACCACTGGATCGACGTTGGATACTGGCAACTTCTGCTTAACGAACCTCGCGGACAGGCAGCCTGATACTGACGTTAGCCTTGCCGCTGGCACCGCTTCACCGTCCTCCCGCGCCTCGCGCGCGGTTGGCCACAGCCGCTCGACCTGACCCGAAACCCCACGGAGAACCTCCCCCATGACCACCAAAGCCTACGGCGCCCACGCCGGCGACCAACCCCTCGAACCCATGGACATCATCCGGCGCGCAGTGGGCGCACACGACGTGCGGATCGACATCGCCTACTGCGGCCTGTGCCATTCGGACATCCACCAGGTGCGTTCGGAATGGGCGGGCACACAGTACCCCTGCGTACCGGGGCACGAAATCGTCGGCCGCGTATCGGCGGTGGGCGGGGACGTCATGAGTTTCCAGGTGGGCGACCTGGTGGGCGTCGGTTGCATCGTCGACAGCTGCAAAAAGTGCGAGGACTGCGGCGAAGGGCTGGAGAACTACTGCGACCACATGGTCGGCACCTACAACGGCCGCACGCCCGACGCGCCCGGCTGGACGCTGGGCGGCTATTCGCAGCAGATCGTCGTGCACGAGCGCTACGTGCTGCGGATCCGCCACTCCGAAGACCAGCTCGCCGCCGTGGCGCCGCTGCTGTGCGCGGGCATCACCACCTGGTCGCCGCTGCGCCACTGGAAGGTAGGGCCGGGCAGCAAGGTCGGCGTGGTCGGCATCGGCGGGCTGGGCCACATGGGCATCAAGCTGGCGCACGCGATGGGCGCGCACGTCGTCGCCTTCACCACGTCGGAGTCCAAGCGCGAAGCTGCGAAGGCGCTGGGCGCGGACGAGGTCGTGGTGTCGCGCAACGACGACGAGATGAAGGTGCACCGGAAGAGCCTGGACTTCATCCTCGATACCGTCGCCGCCCCGCACGACCTGGACGCCTTCATGACCCTGCTCAAGCGCGACGGCACCATGGTGCTGGTGGGCGTCCCCGCCACCCCGCACCCCTCGCCGCAGGTGTTCAACCTCGTCGGCAAGCGCCGCACGCTGGCGGGCTCGATGATCGGCGGCATCCCCGAGACCCAGGAGATGCTGGACTTCTGCGCCGAACACGGCATCGTCGCCGACATCGAGATGATCCGCGCCGACCAGGTCAACGAGGCCTACGAGCGGATGCTCAGGAGCGATGTGAAGTATCGGTTCGTCCTGGAGAACAGCACACTGGGCGATGCGGCCTAGCGGCGGATGCCCGGGTCGGGGTTGATGGCTGTGACTCGGGGGGCGCAGGAAACCAGGCCTCGCCTCCGGAAATGGATAGCGGCAACCTTGCGAGAGCGGTGCAGAATTGTTCTCAGTCCCCTATGGCGACGAGCGGGTTTTCATGGATGAGGCATGACTTCAAGAAAATTCGGGAGCGCGCTGCGGCTGGAAACACCGGCGCTCTCACCGCCTGTCAAGAGGACTGCTTTCGACGCGAAGCGGACCCCCGTTGATAGCAACTAGCAGCTAGTCTTGCGTCTGCGTGGCTCCCCCGCCATGCGAAGGGCTAACAAGTCTGCCCCTAGTTATCGCATGCTCGCCTGGAGGCGTTCTTCATAGCGCCCTAGCAATTCTTGTAGGACATGGGCCGAGACGGCAGCATTCATGAAACGCCCGCTGGTCCTGAAGTCCTTATAGAGATGGAGTGGATTGGGTCGCATCGTACCTTTGACCATGGAGCCCGCGAAGGCTTGTGTTTCCTGTGCTACGAAGAGCGCCAAGAACTGCGTCTGCCACGTATGAGCACCCAATGACAAGAAGTGCACCTCCTCTGAGCTCGTGAGCGAAGGACTGAATGCGCCAAACAAAGAGGAGTTTCGTCCCCCGTGCGTACTGTCTGAGAAACGCTTTTTTGCTTCTCGATGCCGTTCCACTAATTTCGTGGCGTGCGTCTCATCGACGCCACACGCGGCGGCATACTGAAGCATTTGCTCGTACACGCGGCCGTATCCAATGTGCTTGTTCCAGAATTCGTTTGTGTCGTTCGTTTCAGCAAAGGCTTTGCAGGTCTCTGCGTTCAACGCTAGCGCCATTGCAATTTCAATACTCTCAACGAAGGCGCGAGCAAGTACGCTCGCCCCTATGCCTTGACCAATCGCGAGTAGCTCGCGAATAGAAAGAATGTCTCTCTTCAATCTAGAAACCGTTATCGCGTATCCCATCAGATTGCTGTTGGGTGGGACTTCGTACAAGTAGCGTTCGAACTGGATGAAGAATTGAATACTCTCGTCGAGCAGGACGAACCATGGTTGTAGGTGTTCATCGCGCTGCGCAGTCAGTCTCGCACGCAAAGCATCCAGTTCACGGGGTATGTCCACCCGGCCGCAATCGGCGGGCGGTGTCGCAGCGATGTGCAGGAGATCGGCGTGATCGATCAGAGCCTGCAGCGTGGGGCCGTCGATTCGTATGGGGTCATTCATTCGCGCAGTATCCGCGTACGCCAGTCAGGTGTCAGTAGGTGTGCATGATCCTGTCAAGTGGCCGAAAGCGGCCACGAGCGTCCCGCGCTCGACCCAAATGGACCATCCCAGCTGGTACGCACCCTTTACGATCCCCTCAGCCCACGAATCGACGCAGCGGCGTATGCCGCACCAGCAGCTGGTAGCTCACCAGGCACAGCGCGAGCGTGGTGGTCATGGCCAGCCCGAACTTCAGCGGCCAGAACAACGTCAGGTCCATCAGCAGGTACTGCAGCGCGAACAGCAGCGGCAGGTGCAGCAGATAAGTCCAGTAGGCGCTTTGTGCCAGGTATTGCATCGTCGCGCTGGGGCGATGGAGCAGGCGCTGGCCGGCCAGCAGGCACAGCACGGTCAGCCAGACGCTGAGGATGGCTTCCAGCGCGGCGACCAGCCATGACGCAGTGGGATGCGCCTGGCCCGGCAACTCGACGGCGAGACGCCAGAGGAAGGTGGCGTAGAGCACGACGCAGCCAACGGCGAGCCAAGGTGCTGCGCGCTGCGCGCGCGCCAGCCAATCCGGCTGCCCGTGCACCAACGTGCCCAAGGCGAAGAAAGTCCCGTAGAACGCAATCGCCCAGAACTGCGGCAACAGCCCTTCCGGCGCCGGGTGCGGTGCGCTCACCGAGGCCAGCGCGGGCAGCAGCAACAGCGGCAAGCCGGCCAGCAACCATGCCGGCGGGCGGCGAACCAGCCACTGGCCAAGGCGACCGAGCCCCAGCGTGCGCGCCACCCAGTGCAGCACGCCGAACAGCAGCAGGTAGTAGAGGAACCACAGGTGCGCCGTGTTCGGCGGTGCGCGCGGCCGGTCAGGCAGTTGCATCCACTCGCGCACCATGGCCAGGAACGCGGAGGGATGCTCCACGTTCATGGCCGCCCAGCCGGTACTGGACGACAGCGCCAGCCACACCAGCGGCCACGCCAACAGGAACGGCAGCGCGATGCGGCGCAGGCGCTGTCGCGCCAGGGCGGTGCCGCCGCGCCGGTCGATCACCCAGGCGGCGAAGAACCCCGCCACCAAAAAGAACAGCGGCATCCTTACCAGGTGCAGGCCCCAGACGACGGCATCCACCCACACGCTGCTCTGGCGGTCCGCGGTCGGGAAGAACCCGCTCATCACCGGGCTGTAGGCCAGCGCCGCGTGGAAGAGCACGCCGGCCAGCATGGCCAGCGCCCGCAGGTGATCCATGTAGTGCAATCTTTCCTGCGGGACGGGGACAGGCATGGCGTCAGTAGAACGCCGGCTTGCGGGCGTGGAACCAGCCGGTCAGCCCGAGCACTGCCAGCGACAGCACCACCAGGGTGGCCAGGATCGCCACCGCCGGGGTCGTCCACACCAGTGCATCCACGCTCACCCGCTCGCTGATATCCGGAACTTGCGTCAGCGCCATGATGTAGGGATTGATCAGCACCATGGAGCCGATCATCGCGAAGGTGGCCCAGCCTTCGGACTCCACCGACATCGCCACCGCCAGCGAGACGGCATAGGCGAACAGCAGGTACGCGAAGATCAGCAGCGCGTACACGAACAGGCCGTCGGGCAGCGGCGTGAACAGCACCACCGCCAGCGTGCCGCCCAGCAACACCACGAACGGCACCGCGAACGTGAGCGCGTTGCCCGCGAGCTTCGATACCGTGAAGTCCAGCGGCGACACCGGCAGGCTCATCACGAAGGCCAGTGTCTGCTCCTTGCGTTCGACCATCAGCGAGGTGGAAATGGAAAAGCACGCTGCGGAGACCATCACGATCAGCAGCATCAACGAGCCCACGTAGAAGGCCCACGGTTTGGCCAGGCCGAGGAAGCACAGGGCGACGATGCCGGCCAGCACGTAGAAGGCGAGCTGCTTCTGGAACAACTGCCAGTCCTTGGCGACCAGCAGGCGGATCACGGGGGTATTGAGGGTCATGCCACGCCTCCAGAACGAACTGCGGTCACGAAGATGTCTTCCAGCGCCATCGGGTCGGCGCGCTGGACCTGAAGGCCCTGCGCGGCCAGGCGAGCGGGCAGTTGGTCGTTCCAGGCTCGGGCCTTGATCTCGACCACGCTGCCGTTGGCGCGGGCGCTGGCGATCTCGGGCCACGCGTCCAGTCCGGCGGGCAATGCGCCCTGGCAGACGACGCGGCGCCAGCTGTCCACGAACGCGTGCTTGTCGGCCGAGGCCACCAGGCGGCCCTTGTGCAGGAAGGTGATGCTGTCGGCGAGCTGCTCGACGTCGTGGGTGTTGTGCGAAGAGAACAGCACACTGCGGCTCTCGTCGCGCAGCACGTCGGCCAGGGCTTCCAGTACCTCCAGGCGCGCCACCGGATCCAGACCGGTGGTCGGCTCGTCGAGCAGCAGCAGGCGCGGGCGCCGCGCCAGGCACAGCAACAGCAGGGCCTTGACCCGCTGGCCATGGGAGAAGCCGCCAAGCACCTGCTCGGGGCGCAGTTCGAAGCGCTTCACCAGGTCGTCCGCATAGGGCTCGTCCCAGCCGGGGTAGATGCGGCTCACCAGGTCCATGTGCCAGCGCAGTGTCTGGCCCCGATACAGGCGCATGTCCTCGGAGGCGAAGCCGATGTCGCGCTTGGCGTCCACCTGGCCTTCGGGCAGGCGATGCCCCAGCACCTGCACCTCGCCGGAATCGGGCGCGGCCAGCCCGGTCAGCAGGCGCAGCAGCGTGGTCTTGCCGGCGCCGTTCACGCCGACCAGGCCCATCACCTGGCCTTCGGGGAGATCCAGCGAGACATCCTGCAACGCGAAGTGCGGGTAGCGCTTGGCGATGCCGGACAGGGAGAAGGCGAGCGTCATGGCGTGGATCCTTTCCGGTTCGTGGGGTCGGCCGCGCTGCCCGTGTCGGGATCGGCGGCCTGGTCGATCAGGCGGTGCAGTTCGCTGCGCGGCAGGCCGAGCCGGGCGGCGCAGGCCAGCAAGCCCTCCAACTGGCGCTGCAGTTCCTCGTGCATCAGCACGGTGGGCAGGTCACTGCGTTCGGCCACCATCGAGCCCTTGCCCTGGCGGGTGGCAATGAGGCCGGCCCGCTCGAGCTCCTCGTACGCGCGGCGCACGGTGATCACGCTGACCCGACTGGCCGCCGCCAGCTCGCGGATGGAAGGCAGCGGCTGGCCGGCCGTCCAGTCCCCCGCCATCACCTTGGCAGTGATCTGGTCGACGATCTGCTGGTACATCGGCCTTGGATCGCTGGCCGAAAGAAACAATTCAGGGTTCACAGACTACTGTGCTTGTAGAGTATGCACAGTATGCACAGTTGTCGGGGGCTTGGCAAGCCTTCGCAGCCGGGCCCCCCTCACTGCCCCCGCAGCGACCCGTAATACGCCGACAAGTCGCGAATGTCGTCTTCCTCCAGCCGGCCCGCGATCTCCCGCATCACCGGCGTGTAGCCCGTGCCGCCGCGGCGGTCGGCCTTGAACAGCCTCAGCTGCAGCGCGAGGTATTCCGCGTACCGGCCGACGAGTTCCGGATACATCGGATTGCGTTCCGCGCGGCGGAGATCCAGCGCTCGAACGCGGCCGCGTCGTTGGGCAGCGTGCCTGCGGCCAGCTCGAGCCGGCTGCCGACGTGGGTGAGGTCCGGCCCGACCGTGCCGCGCGCACGCGTGCCGCGGACCGCGTGGCAGGCGCCGCAGCCGTTGCGCAGGAAGGCCTGTTGGCCGGCTTGCTGTTGCGGCGTGCGCGGCGCGTGCGCGGGCGCGGCCTGGGCGCGCAGCCAGCGGTCGAACTCCGCGCGCTCGCTCACCACCGCCACGAAGCGCATGTGCGCGTGTGCGCGTGTGCGGTGCCGCAGTACTCGGCGCAGGCGCCGCGGAACACGCCGGTGCGCGTGGGTTCCAGCACCAGGGTCGTGGTCCGGCCGGGGATCATGTCGACCTTGCCGGCCAGCGACGGTATCCAGAACGAGTGGATGACGTCGGGGCTGTCGAGCAGCAGCCGCACCCGTGCCCCCACCGGCAGCCTGATCTCGTTGGCGAGCGTGACCGCGTCGTCGCCGCCCTCCGCCCCGAAACCGACGTAGCGCACGCGCCACCACCACTGCTCGCCGGACACCGCGATGTACGGCCCTTCCGGCTCGGCCGGCTCGCGCAGCTGTGGCATCAGCAGCAATCCGTACACCAGCAGCGCGCCGAGCACGACCGTCGGCACGATCACGCCGCCGCCGAGAATCAGCCAGCGCCCGGTGCGACGGTCTCGCGGTCCGGGGCGCAGGGCTGCGTACAGCGCGATGCCGAACACGGCCACCCACACCACGCCCGCGCCAGCCACCATGATCCAGAACAGGTGCGCGACCGCCTCGGCTTCCGCTCCCGCCGGCGCCAACGTCGACATGCCGGAGCCGGCGCAACCGGCCAGCATCGGCATCGCCACGACGATCGCGCATGCGCTGCAGCGGTTGCGGTCCATCTCCCTTCCTGCCGTGGACCGATGCGCGCGATCGAGACGAGGCATCGAGCAGGCCGGGTCGAGCCCGCAACCGGATGGCGAATAGGCACCGAGGGTGCCGGCGCTGCGCGCAAAGGGTCGTGAAGGCAGCGCGTATGTGCTGGGAGCAACAGCAGGCTCGCTACGCTCGCGCCCTCATCCGGCGCTGCGCGCCACCTTCTCCCACTGCGCAGGAGAAGGGCTGGATCCTGCCCCTACTCCACCGTCACCGACTTGGCCAGGTTCCGCGGCTTGTCCACGTCCGTGCCGCGCGCCAGGGCGGCGTGGTAGGCGAGCAGCTGCACCGGGATGGTGTGCACGATCGGGCTGAGCACGCCGACGTGGCGCGGGGTGCGGATGACGTGGACGCCTTCGGATTCGCTGAAGTTGCTGTCGGCGTCGGTGAACACGAACAGTTCGCCGCCGCGCGCGCGGACTTCCTGCATGTTGGACTTCACCTTCTCCAGCAGGTTGTCGTTGGGGGCGATCACCACCACCGGCATGTCGGCGTCGACCAGCGCCAACGGGCCGTGCTTGAGTTCGCCCGCCGGGTAGGCCTCGGCGTGGATGTAGGAGATTTCCTTGAGCTTGAGCGCGCCCTCGAGCGCGATCGGGTAGTGCACGCCGCGGCCGAGGAACAATGCATGCTGCTTCGGCGCGAAACGCTCGGCCCACGCGGCGATCTGCGGCTCCAGGTTGAGCGCGTGCTGCACGCTGCCGGGCAGATGGCGCAGGGCTTCGATGTATTCGGCTTCCTTGTCTTCCGGCAGCCGGCCCTGCAGCTTGGCGAGCGTCGCGGCCAGCGTGAACAGGGCGACCAGCTGGGTAGTGAACGCCTTGGTGGAGGCCACGCCGATCTCGGCGCCGGCGCGGGTGTACAGCACCAGCTTGCTGGCGCGCGGGATCGCGCTCTCGGGTACGTTGCAGATCGACAGGGTCCTGTCGTGTCCTAGCGACTTGGCGTACTTGAGCGCCTCCATCGTGTCGAGCGTTTCGCCCGACTGCGAGATCGTCACCACCAGGTGCTTCGGGTTGGCCACCGCGGTGCGGTAGCGGTATTCGCTGGCAATTTCGACGCTGCACGGCAGGCCGGTGATGGCCTCGATCCAATAGCGGGCGGTGGAGCCGGCGTAATAGCTGGTGCCGCAGGCAAGGATTTGCACGCCCTCGACATCACCCAGGACAGCTTGCGCGTTTTCTCCGAACAGCTCCGGACCGAAGGCGTTGGCATCCATCAACGCCTCGACCGTATCCCCGATCGCGCGCGGCTGCTCGTGGATTTCCTTCTGCATGAAGTGGCGGTAGGGACCAAGCTCCAGCGAGGCCAGCGACACGTCGGAAACGTGCACCTCGCGCTCGACCACGGCACAGGCGTCGTCGAACACCCGCACGCCATCGCGCATGACTTCGGCGGTGTCGCCTTCCTCGAGGAAGATCACCCGGCGCGTGGCCTGGATGATGGCCGAGACATCGGAAGCGATGAAATTCTCGCCCTCGCCCAGGCCGACCAGCAGCGGGCAGCCCATACGGGCGCAGACCATGCGATTCGGTTCCGCACGGCTGACCACGGCCAGCGCGTACGCGCCATGCAGGTCCTTGACCGCACGCTGCAGGGCAGCAAGCAGGTCGTTGCCATCCTGCAGGTAGTGATGGATCAGGTGGGCGATGACCTCGGTATCGGTCTGCGATTCGAATGCGTAGCCCAGCGCCTGCAGGCGCGCGCGCTGCTCTTCGTGGTTCTCGATGATGCCGTTGTGCACCAGCGCCACGCCGTGGCTGACGTGCGGGTGCGCGTTGAGTTCGGTGACACCGCCGTGCGTGGCCCAGCGGGTGTGGCCGATGCCGAGGTCGGCACGCAATCCTTCACCGCAGGCGGCCGCCTCCATCTCCGAAACACGGCCAGTGCGGCGCACGCGACGGATGTCGCGCTGCTGGTCGCCGTCGACCACGGCGATACCGGCCGAGTCGTAGCCGCGGTATTCGAGGCGCTTGAGGCCTTCGATGAGGACGGGAACCACATCGCGATCCGCGATCGCGCCGACGATGCCGCACATGTAGGGGGGAACTCCTTTCTGGTGAAGGGCGATTGTAGTCGCACGCCAGCGCGCGCCCGCGGACGGCGCATGCGCCCAGGGACCGGCCATTGCCCATTCCCTGTGGGAGCGGCCATGGCCGCGATGGCTCCCCGCGAAGGCATCGCGGCCATGGCCGCTCCCACAGGGCCGCTCCCACATGGCTGCTCTCAAGGGAATGCCCCACGAGCGGTGCAGCCTGTATGGAAGAACGCAGGAAGGGTGTCCGCGCGGACGCTCCCGGTGTCCGACCGGACACCCGTACGCCTCGATAAACTTTAATAAAATCAACATGTTACAATTGGCACGCAACTTGCATCTTGCAACCATATGAAGCCCTCGAACATCCAAGACCTGCACATGGACAACCGCACCCGCATCCGCGACACCTCCGGCCAGGACCAGGTGGTGTCGTCCGCCCGCCTGGGCAAACGCCACCGCAAGGGCCTGATCGTCGGCGGCGTGGCCGGCGCCCTGTTGCTGGCGCTGGCGGCGTGGGTCGTGATCGGCTGGAACTCGGGCGGACGCTCGTTCGATGCCAGCCGCGTGCGCGTTGCTACCGTGACCCGCGGCGACCTGGTGCGCGACCTGTCGGCCGACGGCCGCGTGATCGCCGCCAACAGCCCGACCCTGTATGCCATCGCGGCCGGCACGGTCGCGCTCAAGGTGGTCGCCGGCGACGTGGTGAAGAAGGACCAGCCGCTGGCGGTGATCGACAGCCCCGAACTGCGCAGCAAGCTGGTGCAGGAGGAGTCGACGCTCGCCAGCATGGAAGCCGAGGCCAGCCGCGCGGTGCTCGACGCGCAGATCGCCCGCGCCGCCGCACGCAAGGTCGTGCAGCAGGCCGAGATCAGCCGCACCGCCGCACAGCGCGACCTGGAGCGCTACCAGCGCGCTTTCGAGGGCGGCGCGGTCTCCCAGAACGAACTGGCCAAGGCGCAGGACGACCTGAAGAAGGCCGAGATCGAACTGGAGAGCGCCCGCAAGGACAACACGCTGCAGGGCGAAGGCGCCGGCCTGGACGCGCGCAACAAGCGCCTGCTCGCCGACCGCCAGAAGGCAGTGGTGGCCGAGGCACGGCGCCAGGTCGAGGCGCTGACGATCCGCGCGCCGTTCGACGGCCAGGTCGGCCAGGTGCAGGTCCCGCAGGGCACCAGCGTGGTCGCCAACGGGCCGGTGCTGAGCGTCGTCGACCTGGCCCGGTTCGAGGTCGAGATCAAGGTGCCCGAAAGCTTCGCCCGCGACCTGGGCATCGGCATCCCGGCGCAGGTCACCAGCAACGGCAAGGTCTACAAGGCCGAGGTTTCGGCGGTGTCGCCCGAGGTCGTCAACGGCGAGGTCAATGCCCGCCTGCGCTTCGCCGACGGCCAGCAGCCACCCGGCCTGCGCCAGAACCAGCGGCTGTCGTCGCGCATCGTGCTCGACACGCGCAAGAACGTGCTGATGGTCGAGCGCGGCCCGTTCCTGGAACAGGACGGCGGCAGCGTCGCCTGGGTGGTCGAGGGCGGCAGCGCCACGCGCCGCCCGATCCAGGCCGGCGCCAGCAGCCTGGGCCAGGTGGAAATCATGTCCGGCCTCAAGGAAGGCGACCGCATCGTCGTCTCCGGCACGGACCAGTTTGGCAACGCGGACCGTGTCCGCATCAATGGAGAGTGAGTCATGTACGCCCTGAGCAGTAAGTCCCCCGCCTACTTCTCGTTCCCGCGGCACTGGAATGCGCAGGACCTCGTCGACGCCATGCCGCGGCACCTGCGCCTGTCGCAGATGATCGATTTCGATGCCGTGCGCGCCGGCGCCGACGCCTGCGCCAACAGCCCGGCGCGCAGGTCGCGCGTCGCGCAGCGCGGCTATGCACGCAACCCCACGCTGCAGCCGCTGTTCCGCGTGCGCTGAGCGCACGCCCCGCCGCTGCTGCGGACAGATTGCAATACCCCATTCTTCGAACAGGAACATCCCGATGCTCGACATGCGCCAGGTCTCCAAGGTCTACCGCACCGAACTGGTCGAGACGCACGCGCTGCGTTCACTCGACCTGCACGTGAAGGAAGGCGAATTCGTCGCCGTCACCGGTCCGTCCGGGTCGGGCAAGACCACGTTCCTCAACATCGCAGGCTTGCTCGAAACGTTCACCGACGGCGAGTTCATGCTCGACGGCGAGAACGTCAAGGGCCTGTCGGACAACCAGCGCAGCAAGCTGCGCAACCAGAAGATCGGCTTCATCTTCCAGAGCTTCAACCTGATCCCGGACCTGAACCTGTTCGACAACTGCGACGTGCCACTGCGCTACCGCGGCATGCCGGCCGGCGAGCGCCGGCTGCGGATCGAGGACGCACTGGGCATGGTCGGCCTGGGCTCGCGCATCAAGCATTACCCGGCCGAACTCTCGGGCGGACAGCAGCAGCGTGCGGCGATCGCGCGCGCACTCGCCGGCAGCCCACGCCTGCTGCTGGCCGACGAGCCCACCGGCAACCTCGACTCGCAGATGGCGCGCAGCGTGATGGAGCTGCTGGAGGACATCAACTCGCAGGGCGCGACCATCATCATGGTCACCCATGACCCCGAGCTGGCCGCCCGCGCGCATCGCAACGTGCACATCGTCGACGGCATGGCCACCGACCTGGCGCGCGAACGCAGCCTGGCATCAGAGGATCCGGGCGCGGAAGCGGCAACGGCCCATTCCGCCTGAGGCCGCCCCGCATGTTCGGCTACTACCTGCAACTCGCCGTCCGCAGCCTGCGCCGCAACAAGGTGCTGACCGTGCTGATGGTGCTGTCGATCGCGGTCGGCATCGGTGCGTCGATGACCACGCTGACCTTGATGCACCTGCTGTCGGGCGATCCGCTGCCCGGCAGGAGCCAGCACATCTTCTACCCGCAGGTGGACGCGCTTTCGACCAGCAAGGCCCGCAGGTATCCGCCGGACATGCTCGACTACACCTCGGCGATGGACCTGTGGCGCGCCGGGCGCGGCGATCGCCAGGCGCTGGTGAACGACAGCGAGATCAAGCTGCAATCGCCGGACACCGGGCACCCACCGCTGATGACGACGATGCTTTCCACGCACGCCGACTTCTTCCCCATGTTCGCCGTGCCGTTCGCCTTCGGCGGCCCCTGGACGGCCGAGGACGACGAGAAGCGCGCGCGGGTCGCCGTCATCTCTTCGGACCTCAACGAAAAACTGTTCGGCGGCAAGGACAGCGTTGGCCGCACCCTGGTCGTCCGCGATGCCGCCGTGCGCATCGTCGGCGTGCTCAAGCCGTGGCGGCCGTCGCCGCAGTTCCACACGCTTGCCGGCGGCAATTTCTCGCAAGGCGACACTGCCAGCTTCTATGGCAAGGCCGAGGACGTGATGGTGCCGTTCCAGACCGGGCTGGAGATCAACGACGGCCACTTCGCCCAGTTCACCTGCAATTCGCTGCCGGCCGTGCCCGGCCACCTGCAGAACACCGACTGCGTCTGGCTGCAACTGTGGGTGGAACTGGGCAGCCCCGCCAAAGTCGCCGACTACCGCCGCTTCGTCACCGACTACGCCGCGCAGCAGAAGGCGCTGGGCCGCATCCCCTTCCCCGAGAACGCCCGCCTGCTGTCGCTGATGGAATGGCTGGACTACAACCGCGTCGTACCGCGCGACGTGCGCCTGCAAAGCTGGCTTGCGCTGGCCTTCCTGCTGATCTGCCTGTTCAACACGGTCGGCCTGCTGCTGGCGAAGTTCCTGCGCCGCGGCAGCGAGATCGGCGTGCGCCGCGCGCTGGGCGCGTCGAAGCGTTCGATCTTCGCGCAGTGCCTGACCGAGGCGGGATTGATCGGCCTGGTCGGCGGCACGCTCGGACTGCTGCTGACCCTGCTCGGCCTGTGGGCGATCCGCAACCAGCCGGTGGAATACGCCGACCTGGTGCACCTGGACCTGAAGATGTTCGTGGCCACCTTCGCCCTGGCGCTGTCGGCCAGCATCCTCGCCGGCCTGTTCCCCGCCGCGCGCGCCAGCCGTATCGCGCCGGCGATGCAGTTGAAGACCCTGTAAGGCACGCCATGGACATCAAGCCAATCCTCTCCGCGCTGGGCCGCCATCGCGTCGCCGCCGCGCTGATCACGCTGGAGATCGCGCTCGCCTGCGCGGTGCTGTGCAACGCCTTCTTCCTGATTACCAGTCGCCTGGAACTGATGCGCATCGACAGCGGCACGGACGAAAGCGCGGTGGGCGCGATCGCACTGAGCGGCTGCGACGGCTGCGCCAATGCCGACCTCAACGCGCGCGTGCTCGGCGCGTTGCGCGCGATCCCCGGCGTGCGCGCCGCCGGCACCGCCAACACCACCCCGTTCGGGCCACGTGCCGGCTACATGGGCGCCAGCCTCGACCGCGAGGAGAAGCACTGGGGCGGCGTGCTGCATTTCTATATGTTCGACGCCGCCGCGATCGAGGCACTCGGCCTGCACCCGGTACAGGGCAGCCCGTTCGGCGCCGCCGATTTCCAGCCCATCGAGAACTTCATACCGAGCGATGCCCCGGTGTGGGTGACACGCGCGCTGGCCGAACACCTGTGGCCCGGCGAAAGCCCGCTGGGCAAGGAGTTGTGGAGCGGCGCGCATTTCCGCGTGACCGGCGTGGTGGACAGCTTCGCCGTCACCGACCCGGGCCGCAGCGAGGAAGGCGTGGCCGGCGCGCAGTGGTCGGTGATCGTGCCGGTGCGCGACGACGCGCAATCGGGCAGCTACGTGCTGCGCGCCGATCCGCTCGACCTGCCGCGGGTGATGGAGGCCGCGCGCCAGGCAGTGGCCCGCGCCGTGCCCGAGGCGGTACTCGACCAGCAGCAAAGCCGCACGCTGTCCGAACTGCGCGAACGCTATTTCCGCAGCGACCGCGCGATGGCCTGGCTGCTGGTCGCGGTGATCGCGGCGATGCTGCTGGTCACCGCGCTGGGCATCGTCGGCCTGGCCAGCTTCTGGGTGCAGCAGCGCACCAAGCAGATCGGCATCCGCCGCGCGCTCGGCGCCACCCGGCGCCAGATCACCGTCTATTTCCAGACCGAGAACCTGCTCTTGACCGGCGCCGGCATCGCGCTCGGCATGCTGCTGGCCTACGGCGGCAACCAGGTATTGATGCACTACTTCGAGATCGCGCGGCTACCGCTGCCCTACCTGCCGTTCGGCGCGCTGGCGCTGTTGCTGCTGGGCCAGGCGGCCGTCATCGGCCCGGCGCTGCGCGCCGCCGCCGTCCCGCCCGTCGTCGCCACCCGCAGCGCCTGACACACAGGAGTCGACATGTTCGCCTACTACCTCAACCTTGCCCTGCGCAGCTTCCGCCGCAACCGGGCGCTGACCGTACTGATGGTGCTGGCGATCGCGCTGGGCATCGGCGCCAGCATGACCACGCTGACGGTGTTCCACATCCTGTCCGGAGACCCGGTGCCGACCCGCAGCGACCAGCTGTACTACGTGCAACTCGACCCGGCAGGCATGAACGGCTACACGCCCGGCGAAGACCCCGCGCAGCAGGTCACCCGCTTCGACGCAGAAGCCCTGTTGCGCGAGAAACGCGGCGACCGGCAGGCGATGATGACCGGCGGCAGCGTCGCGATCACGCCGCAGCGCGCGGACCTGAAGCCGTTCTATGCCGATGCGCGCTACTCGAGCGCGGACATCTTCCCCATGTTCGACGTGCCCTTCCTCCACGGCAGCGGCTGGAGCGCGGCCGAGGACGAGCACCATGCGCGGGTGGCGGTGATCGCCAAGGCGCTCAACGACAAGCTGTTCGGCGGCGCCGACAGCGTCGGCAAGACCGTCAGGCTGGAAAACGCCGATTTCCGCATCGTCGGCGTGATCGACGACTGGCGCCCAACCCCGCGCTTCTACGACATGAACAGCGACCGCTTCGGCGAACTGGAACAGGTGTTCCTGCCGTTCTCGACCTCGCGCGACCTGAAGCTGAGCCGCAGCGGCAGCATGGACTGCTGGGGCGACACCAGTACCGATCCCGAGGGCGAGGCCAGCCTGAACGCGCCCTGCGTGTGGATCCAGTACTGGGCGCAGCTCGACACGCCGGAAAAGGCCGACGCCTACCGCCGCTACCTGGTCAACTATTCCGACCAGCAGCGCGCCAGCGGCCGCTACGAGCGCCCCACCAACGTACGCCTGCGCAACGTGATGCAGTGGCTGGACTACAACAAGGTGGTGCCCGGCGACGTACGCCTGCAGGTGTGGCTGGCGTTCGGCTTCCTGCTGGTGTGCCTGCTCAACACGGTGGGCCTGCTGCTGGCCAAGTTCCTGCGCCGCAGTGGCGAAGTCGGCGTGCGGCGCGCGCTGGGCGCGTCGCGCCGCGAGATCTTCGTGCAGTGCCTGGTCGAGGCCGGCGCCGTCGGCATGGCCGGCGGCATCGTCGGCCTGGCACTGGCCTGGCTCGGCCTGTGGGCGGTGCGCCAGCAGCCGGCCAGCTACGCCGAACTCGCGCATCTCGACCCGATGATGCTGCTGGTGACCTTCGCGCTGGCCATCGGCGCCAGCCTGCTGGCCGGCCTGATCCCGGCCTGGCAGGCGATGCAGGTCACCCCCGCCATGCAGCTGAAGTCGCAATGAGGTGCGGTGACTGGTGATTCGCGGCAGCCGGCATCACTGCCGTGTCATCCACACCAACACCCACCATCAGGCGCCAAGCGCCAGAAGAACGACACGAATCCCGGAGAATCCCCATGGAACTGCGCCCCATCCTCTCCACCCTGCTCCGGCACAAGACCGCCGCGGCGTTGATCGTGCTGGAGATCGCGCTGAGCTGCGCGATCGTCTGCAACGCCCTGTTCCTGATCGGCAACCGCATCGAGCGGACCAGCCTGCCCAGCGGCGTGGCCGAGAACGAGATCGTGCGCGTGCAGCTGACCGGCATCGGCACCGGCGACGACGACGATGCGCTGACCAGCAGCGACCTGGCCATCCTGCGCGGGTTGCCGGGCGTCAAGGCCGCGACCGCCACGAACCAGGTTCCGTTCGTGAACTCCTCCTGGAACTCGGGCGTGAAGTTGAGCCGCGACCAGAAGCGGCCGACCCTCAATGCCACCCAGTACATGGCCGAATCGCAGTTCCTCGACACGCTGGGACTCAGGCTCGTGGCCGGCCGCAACTTCACGCCGGACGAATTCCAGCAGTGGTCGGAGCTGACCACCCCCGGGACCAACGCGTCGATTCCCTCGGCCATCATCACCCGCAACATGGCCGACCGGCTGTTCCCCGGGCAGGAAGCAGTCGGAAAAGCGTTCTACGGCGGAGACGACGAACCGATCCGGATCGTGGGCGTGGTCGAACACCTGGTGCGCCCGGGCAACAACGGCGGCCCCGCCGCGCGCGAGTACTCGATGATCTTCCCGATCAACGTGCCCTACTCGCTGGGCGGCAACTACCTGCTGCGCACCGAGCCCGGACGCCGCGACGAGGTGCTCAAGGCCGCAATCGCCGCGCTGGAGCGCAACGGCCCGAACCGCATCATCCTGACCGACAACAGCAAGACGCTGGAAGCCCTGCGCGACGAGTTCTACCGCCAGGACCGCGCCATGATCTGGCTGCTGGTCGCCGTGATCGTGGCGCTGCTGGTGGTGACCGCACTGGGCATCGTCGGCCTGGCCAGCTTCTGGGTGCAGCAGCGTACCAAGCAGATCGGCGTGCGCCGCGCACTGGGCGCGACCAGGGGCCAGATCCTGCGCTACTTCCAGACCGAGAACTTCCTGCTCGCCAGCGTCGGCATCGTGCTGGGCATGCTGCTGGCGTTCGCCATCAACCAGATGCTGATGGGCAAGTACGAATTGCCGCGCCTGCCGCTGGTGTACCTGCCGATCGGCGCGGTGGCGCTGTGGCTGCTCGGCCAGTTCGCGGTGTTCTGGCCGGCGCGGCGCGCGGCGGCGGTGCCGCCGGCGGTGGCGACGCGTAGCGTTTAGCTTGCAGCCCTTCTCCTGCGAAGCGGGAGAGGGGTTGGGGGTGAGGGCGCGTGACGAAGAGCGCCCTCATCCGCCCTGCGGGCACCTTCTCCCGCAAGCGGGAGAGGGGAATTGGCCACATGGACCATAATTCACCTCATGCCCACCATCCTCGTCATCGACGACAACCCCTCCGTCGCCACCGCGCTCGACCTGCTGTTTTCCCTGCACGACATCCACACGCTGCGCGCCGAATCGCAGCAGGCGGGACTTGAACAGCTGCAGGCGCACGATGTCGACCTGGTGATCCAGGACATGAACTTCCACGCCGACACCACCTCGGGCGAGGAAGGCGTGGCGCTGTTCCACGAGATCCGTGCGCGCTTCCCGGACCTGCCGGTGATCCTGCTCACGGCGTGGACGCACCTGGAGTCGGCGGTGGACCTGGTCAAGGCCGGTGCCGCCGACTACCTCGCCAAGCCCTGGGACGACCACAAGCTGATGGCGACGGTGAACAACCTGCTGGAGCTGGGCGAGTCGCGCCGCGAACTGTCGCGCCAGCGCGGCGGCGAACGCCAGCGGCGCGCGGCGCTGCTGCAGGACCACGACCTGCGCGGGCTGGTGTTCGACGATCCGGCGAGCGAGAGCACCGTTTCGCTGGCCTGCCAGGTGGCGCGTTCGGAGATCCCGGTGCTGGTCACCGGGCCCAATGGCACCGGCAAGGAAAAGTACGCCGAGATCGTCCATGCCAATTCCGGCGTCCGCAACGGCCCGTTCGTCGCGCTCAACTGCGGCGCGCTGCCCGCCGACCTGATCGAGGCCGAACTGTTCGGCGCCGAGCCCGGCGCCTACACCGGCGCCAACAAGGCGCGCGAGGGCAAGTTCGAGGCCGCCGACGGCGGCACCCTGTTCCTCGACGAGATCGGCACGCTGCCGCTGGCCGGGCAGGTCAAGCTGCTGCGCGTGCTGGAGACCGGCCGCTTCGAGCGCCTGGGCGGCAACCGCGAGCGCAGCGTCAAGGTACGCATCATCAGCGCGACCAACGCCGACCTGCCGGCGCTGATCGCCGACGGCCGCTTCCGCGAGGACCTGTTCTACCGGCTGGCCGGCATCGAGCTGCGCCTGCCGCCGCTGGCGCGGCGGCCGCGCGACATCCTGCCTCTGGCGCGGCACTTCCTGCCGCAGGGCAAGCGTCTGGGCGAGGACGCCGAACGCGCGCTGCTGTGCCACGCCTGGCCGGGCAACGTGCGCGAACTGCGCAACACGATGCAGCGTGCGGCGCTGCTGGCGCGCGGCGACGGGATCTCGGCCGCGGACCTCGCGCTGCAGCCGGCACCCGGCGCGCCCCCCGTCACCGCAACGGCCGACGAACCGGACCGCGCGGCGATCGAGGCCGCGCTCGAACGCCACGACGGCGTGCTGGCGCAGGCCGCGGCGGAACTGGGCCTGTCACGGCAGGCGCTGTACCGGCGCCTGGACCGGCTCGGGATCAG
The DNA here is from genome assembly GCF_039537065.1 of Luteimonas lutimaris. Taxonomy (NCBI): domain Bacteria; kingdom Pseudomonadati; phylum Pseudomonadota; class Gammaproteobacteria; order Lysobacterales; family Lysobacteraceae; genus Luteimonas; species Luteimonas lutimaris. The sequence continues at coordinate 105,407 of NZ_BAAAZU010000010.1, forward strand.
GCGCGACTGATGCACTGGTGGCGCCGCCTGCCGTTGAACGTCGTCTACGCCGTGCTGACGGTCGGCTACATGCTCGCCGCCGCCGCGCTCGCACTGCTGTTGCAGCGCTGGCTGCAGCCGTGGGCAGCGGTGCTGCTGGCGGCCGCACTGCCGCTGCCGCTGCTGCTGTCCCACCTGCGATGGATGTTCGCGCCGGCGCGCTCGCTGTTCCGGGCGCTGGCCGGCAGCGTGGCCAGCTATCGCGACGGCGACTTCAGTACCGGCGTGTCCTGGCAGGGCCGTGGCGAGCTGCGCGAACTGGTCGAAAGCCATAACCAGCTCGGCAAGGTGCTGCGGGAACAGCGCCAGGCGCTGGTCCAGCGCGAACTGCTGCTCGACACGGTGGTGCAGAACACGCCAGTAGCCATGGTGCTGCTGGATTCGACGCGGCGCGTGGCGCTGGCCAACCTGGCTGCACGCAGGATGTTCGGCGACGGGCACAAGCTCGAAGGCCAGTCGTTCGACAGCCTGCTCTCGGCCAGCAGCGACGCGGTGCGCGAGGCCTTCTCGCGCGGTGGCGACGGCATGTTCACCGTCGGCGACGACGATCAGGAGGACATCTACCACCTGAGCCGGCGCGGCTTCCGCCTCAACGGCCGCCAGCACGAGCTGGTGTTGCTGCGCCAGCTCACCGCCGAACTGCGCCGGCAGGAAGTACAGACCTGGAAGAAGGTGATCCGCGTGATCAGCCACGAGCTCAACAACTCGCTGGCACCGATCGCCTCGCTCGCCCACTCCGGTGCGGAACTGCTGCGGCGCGGCCAGTACGAACGCCTGCCGGCCGCGCTGGCGACCATCGAGGAGCGCGCGCGCCACCTGGAGGGCTTCATCCGCGACTACGCGCGCTTCGCCAAGCTGCCCGCGCCGCGGCTGGAAGCGGTGGAATGGCGGCGCTTCATCGCGCAGTTGCGCAGCCAGGTGGAGTTCGACATCGACCTGCATCCCGCCGACGGCACCGTGCGCATCGACGCAGCGCAGGTCGAACAGGCCCTGCTCAACCTGCTGCGCAACGCGCACGAGGCCGGCGGCCCTGCGAACGAGGTGCGCCTGTCGCTGCGACGGCTTCCCGATGCCTGGCGCATCGACGTGCTCGACCGCGGCAGCGGCATGAACGAGGCGGTGCTGGCCAACGCGCTGCTGCCGTTCTACTCCACCAAGCGCCACGGCACCGGCCTGGGCCTGGCGCTGGCGCGCGAGATCGCCGAGGCGCACGGCGGACGGATCGCATTGCTCAACCGCGACGGCGGCGGGCTGTCCGTCGCCATCACGTTTCCTGCCTAACCAAGCCCAAATGCGATCGACTTTGCCACTGCGCCGACTATCATGCGGAGAGCTTCCCCCCGCGCTTGGACCGTGCGGTGGAAAACCTGCTCTTCCCGAGGATCTTTCATGGTACAGACAACCGACCAACCAACCACACGGTGGATGGAGGCTTTCGGAGGACTTCTTGATGCCGGGATCCCGTCGATTATCGAAATCCACAAGCATGCCCAGCGGCACCTTCAAGCCGGCGACGAGGTCACCGCGCGCCGCTGCGAGCGGCTCATTTACCTGCTGCACAACAGCCATGTGCCGGCACAATGCAAACTTCCCTTGGACACCCGCTTTGCCTACGGCGGAATCGGCGTGGTGCTACACGCCGCTGCCCGATTCGGGAATGGCGTGATGATCGGTCAGAACGTGACGATCGGTGGCAACGGAGGTAAAGGCAAACCGGACGCGTCCGGGCGATCGTTCGCCATTCCTCGGGTCGGCAACCACGTATACATCGCGGCTGGCGCACGAGTACTGGGAGGCATCAGCATCGGCGATTACACGATCATCGCAAGCAATTCCGTGGTACTGCACAACACTCCGCCCTTCAGTGTAGTCGCCGGAAATCCGGCGAGTGTGCGCCGGATCATTGGCCTCGACAACGCATTGCGCTACAAGGATTTCTTCGTGTTTGGCAAAAAAAAGGACGAGACGTCCTACCTTGATTTTATTCGTGCCGAACTGGCCAGGCTGGCTTGATGTTGATCAAGCTCACCTGATGGGCTTGCGTGGCCTCTGCCAGCCTTCGACCGTCACCTGCCGCGCGCGCGCGACGGTGAGCTCGCCCGCCGGCGCGTCATTGCCGATCACCGAACCCGCGCCGATCGTCGCGCCCTTGCCGATCGTCACCGGGGCCACCAGCGAGGCATTGGAGCCGATGAATGCGTTGTCCTCGATGGTCGTGGTCGACTTGTTGGCGCCGTCGTAGTTGCAGGTGATGGTGCCGGCGCCGATGTTGACGCCGGCGCCGATGCGGGCGTCGCCGAGGTAGGTGAGGTGGTTGGCCTTGCTGCCCACGCCCATGTGCGTGTTCTTGGCCTCGACGAAGTTGCCGATGTGCACGCCGTCGGCCAGCACGGTGCCCGGGCGCAGCCGCGCGAACGGGCCGACCTGCACCGCGCCTTCGGTGCGCGCGCCGTCGATGTCGCAGTGGGCGCGCACTTCGGTGCCGGCGGTCAGTTCGGCGTTGCGGATGCGGCAGAACGGACCGATGCGCACGCCGTCGCCGAGCGCGACGCTGCCCTCGAACACGACGTCGACGTCGATCTCCACGTCGTGCCCGACGGTGACCTCGCCGCGGATGTCGACGCGCGCCGGATCGGCGAAGCGCGCGCCCTGCACGCACAGCGCGCGCACCTGGCGAAGCTGGAACGCGCGCTCGAGCTGCGCCAGCTGCCACGGGTCGTTGGCGCCTTCGGTCTCGACGGCATCCTCGACGACCACGATCTCCGCGGCGTTGTACTCGGCGGCAGCCATCGCGAAGACGTCGGTGAGGTAGTACTCGCCCTGCGCGTTGTCGTTGGACAGGCGCTGCAGCCAGCCCTTCAGCGCGACTGCGTCGGCGGCGAGGATGCCGGTGTTGACGGTGTGGATGCGGCGCTGGTCCTTGTCCGCGTCCTTGTGCTCGACGATCGCGCCGACGCGGCCTTCCGGGTCGCGCACGATGCGGCCGTAGCCGGTGGGGTCGTCGAGATCGGCGACCAGCACGGCGATGCGGCCATCGGCACCCAGCAGCCGGCGCAGCGTGGCGGTGGTGATCAGGGGCACGTCGCCGTACAGCACCAGCACCTGCGCGTCGTCCGGCACGCCGGGCATGGCCTGGGCAACGGCGTGGCCGGTGCCGAGCTGGCGCGCCTGTTCGGCCCACTGCAGTTCCGGCTGGTCGTCGAACGCATCGCGCACCTGTTCGCCGCCGTGGCCGTACACCACGTGGATGCCGGCAGGCTCCAGCGCGCGCGCAGCGGCGATGACGTGCGCCAGCATCGGCCGCCCGGCGATCTTCTGCAGCACCTTGGGCAGCGAGGACTTCATGCGCTTGCCCTCGCCGGCGGCGAGGATCACGACGTGCAGGGGTGCGGACATGGAGTTTCCCGGGGCGACGGCAGTGGTGAGGCGGCAATTCTAGCGGGTGGCGTTGCTATGATCCCGCGTTTGCAGCCGGGCGCATCGATGATCGAAGCAGTGGACCGCCACCAGCCGGCACGGCGCATGGCGCTGTACGGCGGCGCGTGCGCGCTGGCCGCCGGCTTCGCACTGCATGCGATGTGGCGGGTGCTGCCGTGGGAACGGTTGGCGCTGTCGCTGCTGCTGGCCCTGGTCGCCGCCGGTGCCGCGTGGCCGCTGCGGCGCTTCGCACGCTGGTCGTGGGCCTCGTCGCTGGCGCTGGCGTGGTCGCTGGCGCTGCTGTGGTTCGCCGGTCCGCCGGCCGTGATCGCGACGCTCGCGCTGCTGGCCGCGGCGGCGGCGATCGGGCTTGGCTGGCTTGCGGTGGGGACGCCCGGCCGGCTGCCGCTAGCCACCGTCATCGGACTGGCCACGCTGGCGGGCCTCGGCGGCTGGATCATCACCTGGCCGGTCCACCATGCGTGGGCGTGGTGGCCGCTGGTGTTGGCACTCGTGGCCTGGCGCTGGCGCGCCCTGCGCGCGGAAGCGGGCGTGGCGGCAGCCGGCTGGCGCGCGGCCGTGGCGAAGACCCCGGGATGGGCGGCGCTGGCGGTGATGCTGCTGGGGCTGGCCTCGACCGCCTGCTGGCTGCCAACGATGCAGGCCGACGACCTGCGCTACCACCTCGGCCTGCCGAGCCAGCTGCTGATGTCCGGCGCGTACCGGCCCGACCCGGCCCACCAGGTGTGGGCGTTTGCACCGTGGGCGGGCGACGCGCTGCAGGGATTTGCCGCGGTACTGGCGGGCGGGCACGCGCGCGGCGGCCTCAATGCGGGGTGGCTGGCGCTGGCGGCGGCATCGCTGTGGACCGCCGGCGCGGGCGTGGGGGCACATACGAGCGAACGCTGGGCCTGCGTGGCCCTGTTTGCAAGCCTGCCGCCGCTGGTGTGGATGGCGGCCGGCATGCAGACCGAGCTGCCGGCCACCGCGGTCCTGCTCGCCCTTGCGGCGCTGGTGGTGCTGCCGGAATCCGCAGCCGGCCCGTCGCGGCTGTATCCGGGGGCGATCCTGTTCGGCGCGCTGATGGCGCTCAAGGGCATGCACGTCCTGACCGCGCTGCCGCTGTTGGGCTACGCGGCCTGGCACCATCGCCATGCACTGCCCTGGCGGCGGGTGCCGGTCGCGCTGCTGCTGGTCGCCGCCATCGGTGGTGCCAGCTACCTGCAGTCCTGGTGGCAGACGGGCAACCCGGTGTTGCCGCTGTTCAACGGCGTCTTCGAGTCGTCTTATTTTCCGGCCGTGGACTATCGCGATCCGCGCTGGCACGCCGGCTTCGGCCCGGGCCTGCCGTGGCGGATCACCTTCGACACCGACCGCTACGTCGAGGCGCTGGACGGCGGATTCGGGTTCGTGCTGGTCGGCCTGGCCGGCGCCTGGCTGGTGGCGCTGCTGTCCGCGCCTTCGCGCGCACTGACGCTCGCGCTGACCGCGGCGCTGCTGCTGTCGCTGGCGCCGCTGCAGTACGCGCGCTACGCGTATCCGGCCCTCGCGCTGCTGCCGCTGGCACTGCTGCCGCATGCGCGGCGGCGGTTCGGCGTGCGTCATTTCCGCTGGATGGTGCTCGGCCTGTGCCTGCTCAACCTCGCCTTCCAGGCCAACGCCAGCTGGCTGCACCACTCGGCGGCGCTGAAGCGGACGCTCCGCGCCGCGGGCGATCCGGTTCCCGTCGAAGCCCGCTACGTCCCCGAACTTGTGCTGCTGCGGGAAATTCCCGCCGGCGATGACGGCGTGGTGCTGGCGACCGATCCCGAACGCGGCTACGTCGCCGGGCTGGGCGGACGCGGGCGGGTCGTGTTCGAACACGATCCCGGCCTGCAGGCGGCACGCGCGGTCGCGGAAGCGGACGCGACCGGCACGGAATGGCTGCGGCTGTTCGCGGCGAACGACGTGCGCTGGCTGCTGGTCAGTCCCGCGCAGGCCGGTCCCGCGCTCGGCGCCGCGCTGCAGCGGGGCGCGACGCGCGTCGACGGACTCGGTGAAGTCGAGCTGTGGCGCGTGGCCGGCCGGGAGCATGCGCGATGAGCCTGACCCGGCAGGGCCGCCACTACCTGTTCATCGGCGGCATCCAGTGGCTGGTGGACTGGGGCGTGATGATGGCGCTGAGCCATTTCGGCATGGCCGTCGGCCCCGCCAATGTCGCCGGCCGCATCAGCGGCGCGCTGCTGGGCTACTGGGCCAACGGCAAGCTGACCTTCGCCGGCGATGACACCGCGGTCGGTCGCACCCAGCTGCTGAGGTTCCTGGCGATGTGGCTGGGCACGACGGCGGTCAGCACCTGGTCGATGACCCACATCGACGGGCTGTTCGGCCTGCGCTGGGCGTGGCTGGCGAAGCCGGGTATCGAGCTGGCGCTGGGGATGCTGGGCTTCGTGCTGTCGCGGCACTGGGTTTACAAGCGGTGAGGGACTCGGGTCTCGGGTCTCGGGACTCGGGGGGGACTGGACAAAAAAAGCCCCGCTTGCGCGGGGCCCTTCGTTTTTTGGCTGGAAGGATGCGGATCGGAAGGTGCTTCCCGAGTCCCGAGTCCCGAGTCCCTGCCTCAGTGCTTGAGGTTTTTGCGCAGCCGCTCCAGCGCGCTGAGCTGGGCGATGCTCATCGCCAGCTGGGTCTGTGCTTCCTCGGCGGACATCTTCGGGTCCTTGTTGGCCAGCGCGCGTTCGGCTTCTTCCATCGCCGTGCGCACGGCGGCCTCGTCGATGTCCTGCGCGCGCACCGCGGTGTCGGCCAGGATCGTCACCAGCTGCGGCTGCACCTCGAGGATGCCGCCGGAAATGGCGAAGTCGAGCGTCTCGCCGCCGGGCTGGGTCACCACCACCTTGCCCGGCTTGAGCCGGGTGATCAGCGGGGCGTGGCGCGGCGCGATGCCGAGCTCGCCCATCTCGCCGGTGGCGACGATCATTTCCGCCTCGCCGTGGAAGATTTCCTGCTCGGCGCTGACGATGTCGCAACGGATTGTGGATGCCATGGGTCTCTCGCTTCGAAGGTGATTCGTGACCGGTGGCCGGCCTCAGCCGGCCAAGGGCCGTCAGGCCGCGACCTTCTTCGCCTTCTCGATCGCCTCGTCGATGCCGCCGATCATGTAGAACGCCTGCTCGGGGATGTGGTCGCACTCGCCGTCGACGATCATCTTGAAGCCGCGGATGGTGTCCTTCAGCGGCACGTACTTGCCCGGCGAGCCGGTGAACACCTCGGCCACGTGGAACGGCTGGCTGAAGAAGCGCTCGATCTTGCGCGCGCGCGACACGGCCTGCTTGTCTTCCTCGGACAGCTCGTCCATGCCCAGGATCGCGATGATGTCCTTGAGCTCCTTGTACTTCTGCAGGGTCTGCTGGACGCGGCGGGCGGTGTCGTAGTGCTCGTTGCCGATCACGTTCGGGTCCATCATCCGCGAGGTCGAATCCAGCGGGTCCACCGCCGGGTAGATGCCCAGCGAGGCGATGCTGCGCGACAGCGCCACCGTGGAGTCCAGGTGGGCGAAGGTCGTGGCCGGCGACGGGTCGGTGTAGTCGTCCGCGGGCACGTACACGGCCTGGATCGAGGTGATCGAACCGGTCTTGGTCGAGGTGATGCGCTCCTGCAGCACGCCCATTTCCTCGGCCAGCGTGGGCTGGTAGCCCACCGCCGACGGCATGCGGCCCAGCAGCGCCGAAACCTCGGTGCCGGCGAGCGTGTAGCGGTAGATGTTGTCGACGAAGAACAGCACGTCGCGGCCCTTGCCGGTCTCGTCCTTCTCGTCGCGGAAGTACTCGGCCATGGTCAGGCCGGTCAGCGCGACGCGCAGGCGGTTGCCCGGCGGCTCGTTCATCTGGCCGTAGACCATCGCCACCTTGGACTCGGGGAAGTTGTCCGGGCGCACGACCTTGGCCTCGATCATCTCGTGGTAGAAATCGTTGCCCTCGCGGGTGCGCTCGCCGACGCCGGCGAACACCGACAGGCCCGAGTGCTGGGTCGCGATGTTGTTGATCAGCTCCAGCATGTTGACCGTCTTGCCCACGCCGGCGCCGCCGAACAGGCCGACCTTGCCGCCCTTGGCGAACGGGCACATCAGGTCGATGACCTTGATGCCGGTTTCCAGCAGCTCGTTGGCCGCGGCCTGCTCCTCGTAGGACGGCGCGTCGCGGTGGATTTCCCACTGGTCGTCCGCCTCGATCGGGCCGACCTCGTCGATCGGCTCGCCAAGCACGTTCATGATCCGGCCGAGCGTGGCCGCACCGACCGGCACCGAGACCGCGCGCCCGGTGTTCTCGGCCACCAGGTTGCGCTTCAGGCCGTCGGTGGAACCCAGCGCGATGGTGCGCACCACGCCGTCGCCGAGCTGCTGCTGCACCTCGAGGGTGACCTCGGTGCCCTGCACTTTCAGCGCGTCGTACACCTTCGGCACGTTGTCGCGCGGGAACTCGACGTCGACGACGGCGCCGATGATCTGGACGATCTTGCCCTGGTTGCTCATTTGGAAACTCCGCTGACTCTGTTTGATTCGTGTGTCGGGAATGGGGAACCGGAATTCCCGGCTGTCAGACCGCCGCGGCGCCGCCGACGATCTCGGAAATCTCTTGCGTGATCGCCGCCTGCCGGGCCTTGTTGTAGACCAGGTTGAGAGTGTCGATCAGCTTGTTGGCGTTGTCGCTGGCCGCCTTCATCGCCACCATGCGCGCGGCGTGTTCGGAGGCGACGTTCTCCATCACCGCCTGGTACACCAGCGACTCGACGTAGCGGGTCAACACGTGTTCGAGCACGGCCTGGGCATCGGGTTCGTAGATGTAGTCCCAGTCGTGGCGCGCGACCACTTCGTCCGACGGCGGCAGCGGCAGCAGCTGGTCGAACGCCGCGCGCTGGGTCATCGTGTTGACGAAGTCGTTGTAGGCCAGGAACACCTTGTCGACCTTGCCGCCGTTGTAGGCGTCGAGCATCACCTTGATCACGCCGATCAGCTGGTCGACGCGCGGCTGGTCGCCCAGGTGGGTCACGGTCGCCAGCATCTCGACCTTGATCCGGCGGAAGAACACCGAGGCCTTCTGGCCGATGGTGACCACGTCGACCTCGACGCCCTGCTGCTGCCAGTTGCGGATCTCGCCGAGCAGCTTGCGGAACAGGTTGTTGTTGAGGCCGCCGGCCAGGCCACGGTCGGACGAGACGATGACGTAGCCGACGCGCTTGATCTGCTTGCGCTCGACCAGGTACGGATGCTGGAACTCGGAATTCGCCTGCGCGATGTGCCCGATCACCTGCTTCATCGCGCGCGCGTACGGGCGCGACGCCTTCATCCGGTCCTGCGCCTTGCGGATCTTGGAAGCCGAGACCATCTCCAGCGCACGCGTCACCTTGCGGGTGTTCTGCACGCTCTTGATCTTGGTTTTGATTTCTCTGCCGCCGGCCATACTCTTTAATCCGGAACTCGGGACTCGGGGCCCGGGACTCGGAAGAGCCCGCGCGCGAATCGTTTTGAATCATCCGGCACCCTGGCCCGGTCCACGGGGCTCGCGCTCCGCGAGTCCCCGGTACCCGGCCCGAGTCCCGGCCCTTTACCAGCTACCCGTTGTCTTGAAATCCTCGATGCCCTTCCGGTACGCGCCCTCGATGGCGTCGTTCCAGTCGCCACTGTCGTTGACCTGCTTGATCAGGTCGCCGGCGGTGTTGGCGAAGTGGGCGTGCAGAGCCTCTTCGAACGCGCCGATCTTGCTCACCGGCACGTCGTCCATGTAGCCCTTGTCGACCGCGTAGATCGACAGCGCCTGCTCGGCCACCGACATCGGGGCGTACTGCTTCTGCTTCATCAGCTCGGTCACGCGCTGGCCGCGCTCGAGCTGCTTGCGGGTGGCTTCGTCCAGGTCGGAGGCGAACTGCGCGAACGCCGCCAGCTCGCGGTACTGCGCGAGCGCGATGCGGATGCCGCCCGAGAGCTTCTTCATGATCTTGGTCTGCGCCGAACCGCCCACGCGCGACACCGAGATGCCGGCGTTCACGGCCGGGCGGATGCCGGCGTTGAACAGGTCGGTCTCGAGGAAGATCTGGCCGTCAGTGATCGAGATCACGTTGGTCGGCACGAACGCGGACACGTCACCGGCCTGGGTCTCGATGATCGGCAGCGCGGTCAGCGAGCCGGTCTTGCCCTTCACTTCGCCGTTGGTGAACTTCTCGACGTAGTCCTCGTTGACGCGCGCGGCGCGTTCGAGCAGGCGGCTGTGCAGGTAGAACACGTCGCCCGGGAACGCCTCGCGGCCCGGCGGGCGGCGCAGCAGCAGCGAGATCTGGCGGTAGGCCACGGCCTGCTTGGACAGGTCGTCGTAGATGATCAGCGCGTCTTCGCCGCGGTCACGGTAGAACTCGCCCATGGTGCAGCCCGAATACGGCGCGATGTACTGCATCGCGGCCGACTCGGAGGCGCTGGCGGCCACGACGATGGTGTGGGCCATCGCGCCATGCTCTTCCAGCTTGCGCACGACGTTGGCGATCGAGCTGTTCTTCTGCCCGATCGCGACGTAGATGCACTTCACGCCGGTGCCCTTCTGGTTGATGATCGCGTCGATCGCCACCGCGGTCTTGCCGGTCTGGCGGTCGCCGATGATCAGCTCGCGCTGGCCGCGGCCGATCGGGATCATCGAGTCGATCGCCTTGTAGCCGGTCTGCACCGGCTGCGACACGCTCTTGCGCGCGATCACGCCCGGGGCGATGGTTTCCACCGGCGCGGTCTGCGCGGCGTTGATCGGGCCCTTGCCGTCGATCGGCTCGCCCAGCGCGTTGACCACGCGGCCCAGCATCTCCGGGCCGGTCGGCACTTCGAGGATGCGGCCGGTGGTCTTGGCCACGTCGCCCTCGCGCAGGTGCTCGTAGTCGCCCAGCACCACGGCGCCGACCGAATCGCGCTCCAGGTTCAGTGCCAGCGCGTAGGTCTCGTTGGGCAGCTCGATCATTTCGCCCTGCATCACGTCGGCCAGGCCGTAGATGCGCACGATGCCGTCGGACACGCTGGTCACGGTGCCTTCGTTGCGCGACTCGGCGCCGAGCTTGACCTTCTCGATGCGGGTCTTGATCAGTTCGCTGATTTCGGACGGGTTGAGCGTGGTGGTTGCCATTGCGGTTTTCCTGTAGGGCGGGCCCAGGCCCGCCATCACGGTTTGCTTTTGCGGCGGGACGGGCCCGCCCACGGATCAATCAGCTGGCCAACGCGGCCTGCAGGCGTTCGAGCTTGCCCTTGAGCGAGCCGTCGATGACCACGTCGCCGGCGTCGATCACGGCGCCGCCGATCAGCGAGGCATCGACCGCCGATTCCACGTCGACCTCACGGCCGAAGCGTTTCTTCAGCGCGGCACGGATGCCTTCGAGCTCGCCTGCGGGCAGTTCCGCGGCCGAAGTCACCCGTGCCTTGACCACGCGCTCGGCGTCGGCGCGCAGCTCTTCGTACAGACCGGCGATCTCCGGCAGCAGCACGAGGCGGCGGTTGTCGGCCAGCAGCGCCAGGAAATCGCGGAACAGCTGGTCCGCGTCTTCCGGCGCCAGCAGCACGACCGCGTCGGCATCGGTCAGCGCCGGGTTGCCGAGCAGGCCGGCGACCTGCGGGTCGGCCGCCAGGCGCGCGGCGAAGCCGAGCGCGGCGGACCATTCGGCGGACCTGCCGCCGTCGCGCGCGATGGAGAACGCGGCGCGGGCGTAGGGACGGGCGAGGGTCAGTGCCTGGCTCATCGGTCAGGCCGCTTCGGATGACAGCTGGGCGGCGAGTTCGTCGAGCAGCGCCTTGTGGGCGTTGGCGTCGATCTCGCGGTGCAGCAGCTTTTCGGCGCCGGTCACCGCCAGCACGGACACCTGCTTGCGCAGGTCCTCGCGCGCACGGTTCGAGGCCGCGTCGATCTCGCTCTGGGCGAGCGCCTTCTGGCGCTGTCCCTCGGCAATCGCCTCGGTCTTGGCCGCATCAACGATCTGGTTGGCGCGCTGGTGGGCCTGCTCGATGATCTCGTTGGCCTTGGCGCGGGCCTGTTTCAACTCGTCGTTGATCCTGTCCTGCGCCTGGGCCAGCGCCTTCTGGCTGTTGTCGGCCGCGGCGAGGCCTTCGGCGATCTTCTGCTGGCGCTCCTCGATGGCCGCGATGATGTGCGGCCAGCCGAATTTCATCACCAGCCAGACGACCGCGAAGAATGCGATGCCCTGAACGACCAGAGTGAGGTTGGGTAGCATGGTGCTGTGCTCCTGGTGCCGGCGGCGGGCCGCCGGCGATGCCTGAATCGCGTGCTGTATCCGGTGCCGGCTCAGCCGCCGAGCGAGGCGAGCAGCGGGTTGGCGAACAGCAGCAGCAGGGCGATGGCGACGCCGATCATCGGCACGGCGTCGAGCAGGCCGGCGACGATGAACATCTTGGTCTGCAGCATCGGGGTCAGCTCCGGCTGGCGCGCCGCGCCTTCGATGAACTTGCCGCCGAGGATGGCGAAGCCGATCGCGGTGCCGAGGGCGCCGAGGCCGATCAGCAGGCCCGCCGCGATGACGGTGAACTTCAGGACTTCGGCGATGAGGACTGCGTTTTCCATGGTGTGCTCCGGTTGGATCGTTTGCTGTTGCGTAGGTGGATGGGAGGAACGAAAGGGGTGCGCGCGGCCTAGTGGCTCTCGGCCGCCATGCTGAGGTAGACGATCGTCAGCATCATGAAGATGAAGGCCTGCAGGGTGATGATCAGGATGTGGAACGCGGTCCAGGCGAAGCCCGCGATGAACTGCATCGTGCCCATCAGGTAGGTGCTGAAGTGGGCCAGCGACGCGTCGAGGGTCATCAGCGCGATCAGCACGAAGATCAGCTCGCCGGCGTACAGGTTGCCGAACAGTCGCAGGCTCAGGCTGAGCGGGCGCACGCCCTCCTCGATCAGGCGCAACAGCACGTTGGCCGGCGCCAGCAGGATCTTCATCGGCGTGCTTTCGGCATGGAACGGCGCGGTGAAGATTTCCTTGGTGAAGCCGCCGACGCCCTTGTGACCGATGCCGAACACCTGGATCAGCAGGAATACCGCGATCGACAGGCCGAAGGTCGTGTTGAGGTCGGCGGTGGGCACGGCGCGCAGGTAGGCATGCGCGGGGTCGTGGCCGGCGGCGACGTAGCCGTTGGCCCAGGCCCACGGCAGGAAGTCGACCGGGATCAGGTCGATAAAATTCATCAGGAACACGAGCACGAAGATCGTCAGCGACAGCGGCGCGATCATCTTGCTGCGGCCATGGAAGGTCTCGCGCACCAGCCCGTCGACGAAACCGACGATGATCTCGACCAGGGTCTGGAACTTGCCCGGCACGCCGGCGGTGGCCTTGCGCGCGGCGGCGATGAAGAAGAACAGGAACAGCAGCGACAGCACCGCGGTGAAGAACAGCGTGTCCACGTTCAACGTCATGAACTGGCTGTCGCCCACGCTCACCTGCAGGTGGTGCAGGTGGTGGTTGATGTATTCGGTCGAGCCGCCGGATTCCGGGGCCCCGCTGGCATTTTCGGCGATCACGCGTTCAACCCTTGCTGTGTACGTCCTGCTTCAGGAAATTCAGTGCCACCAGGTAGGCCAGCAATCCCGCCACCAGCCCACCCAGCAGCGGCAACGGCGGCAACCGCCACACCGCGAACCCGGCCGCGAGTACCGCGATCGCGACCAGCCACTTGCCCATCGCACCCAGCAGCAGCCTGCCGAATGCGACCGGTGCCGGGACGATGCCGCCCAACGCCACGACGGCGGAAAGCGCATTACCCAGCACCAGTGCGAGCCCCCCCACCCCCACTGCCAGCGCCTCCTGCGCGCTGCGCGCGAGGAAAGCCGCTGCCAGCAGCGCGACGACCAGTCCCTGGACGGCCACCGCGCGCAGCGCTGCCCGGCGACCGGCGGCGATGGGATCGTGCACGCGAATCACCTGTTCAGCTTTGCGGGATCTGCCGAGGAGGGCCGCACGACCTGCCTGATGCAAATCCCTCCTGCGAAGCCGCAGAAGTATAGCAGGCGCCGGAATTGGGCGGCAACCGCCGGAAGCCCTTGTTTTCCGGGGGCTTGGTGTGGGTCCGGGACGGTCGGCGGAGGCCGGCCGCGGGAACCTTCCGCGGCCGGCGCGGTCAGTCCCTGCAGGCCTGTGACCCATTCCTCGTCGGATCCGCAGCAGGCCGCTGAAGCCCCGGCTCTCTCCATGGCCGGGGCTTCACTCTTTCAGCCTTCCAGAAAGCGGACGAGGCCGGTGCCCCGCCCGCCCGGAGGTCACTGCTTGAGCTGCACGTTGTCGACGTAGGCGTTGACGGTGTAGCTGGTGTTGGCATGCATGAACCAGATCGCGTCGAGCTTCACGGTCGATGCGTTGATCGTGCCGTTACTGTTGCCGGCCCAGGCGTTCCACTGCGCAGCGTCGGACAGCTTCCATTCCACGTAGGTCCACTTGTTGGCGGCGATCGCCTTCGAGGTGGAGCGCTCGGTGCCGTCGCTGTCGTCGATGCCGACCGCCACCTTCATCCCGCTGCCGGCGACGTAGACCCAGAACCCGATCTTGCCGTTGCGCGACAGCGCGGTGTTGCTGCCGGGATTGCCGCTGCCCGAGAGCAGGCGCACCGACCAGGCTGCCGACGAGGACGTGTTGTCAACAAGCCGCACCTGCAGCGAGCACGACCCGTTGTGGCTCATGCTGCAGTTGCGCTTGGCCGTGGACGAGGTGGCGATGCCGGTGGTGCTGCCCGAATACGTCGGGCTGGTCACGAAGTGGCCGACGCTGCTCTCGAAGCTGTCGAGGACCTTGGTCGTGCCGCCGGAGCCGGGGTTGATCAGGCCGTAGTACTTCGACCAGTTCCAGTACTTGCCAGGGTCCGTGTGCGAGTTGTCGGTCAGGTTCTGGTGACCGATGACGTCATAGTCGGCATCGCTCAGGGTGGCACTGGTGTACGTTTTCATCGCCCGCGTGCAGACGATGCCCGCGTAGCGCGCGCACGACTGCCGGGTAATCGCCGCGGAGGTGTTGTACATCGCACTGGTGTACCAGTCCGGATTGCTGATGTAGCCCTCGTGCTCGATGCCGATCGAATGCGGGTTGTGCGAGCGCACGTGCCAGGCCTTCTGGCTCTCGCGCACCATCTGCGTGACCTGGCCGTCCGAACTGCGGATCAGGTAGTGCGCACTGACCTGTGAACTCGAGTTCTGGAACCATGAAATCGAACCGGCGTAGCTGCCCTGCATGGTGTGGATGGCGACCTCCCGTACCGCGGTGCCGCTGCGCGAGGACTGGTTGGGCGAATTCACCCAGCGCGCGCCCGGGAAGTCCACGGTGGCCAGGCTGGCGTTGTCGTCCTTCGCCAGCAGGTCCGCCTGCGCGCCCTCGGATGCGCGCTCGACCAGCTGTTCCGTGCGCGGGTCGACCTCGAACGCGTCGGTTTCCACCGTGTCGTGCACAACGTCCAGCCGCACCATCGGCGCGCTGAGCGTGGCCAGCGTGTCGACCGGGAACGCGCGCTCCCACTGCACCGGGCGCTCGGGCACGCGGATGCCGTTGTCATCGACGCCGCGGTCGATACCCAGCAGCACGTCGAAGGCAAAGCTGGCGCGGGCGTAGTCGTCGACCGCGCTGGCGCCCTCCTTCGTGCCGAAGCCGGCATAGCGCTGCAGCGCCTGCGCCAGCGCCTCGTCGTCGCGCGCGGTGCCGCGCAGTTCGCGATCGAGCAGCACGGCGGCGGCGAGGATGTTGGTCGACGGGTTCTGCATGACCCGCTCGGGCGTGGTGCCCAGCAGCGCCGCGGCTTCGCCGACCTGGTCGGCGAAGCCGTCGCCGGCATACAGCCCCATCACGCCCCAGGCCTGCGGCATGCCGTGGCGCGGCTCGCCGTTGCGGTCCGGCCGCAGCTGGTGCCAGCGGCTCTGGCTGTAGGCCAGCGCCTCCAGCGTGCCCTTCGGGATGCTCGGGTAGCGCGCGTAGGCGGCGCTGAACATCGCCGGGTAGTGCGCGCGTTCCGCGGCCAGCAGCCGTTCCTGCGCCTGCAGGCGCTGCACGAACCCGTCGGCCTCGCCGGCCGCGGCCAGCGCCCCGGCCCCGTCGACGTTCGGCGCGGGCGCCTGGCCCGCCATGACCACGCCGGTCCCCATGGCGCAGGCAAGCGCCAACACCGTCCACTTCAGGTGCTTCATCGTTCTCTCTCCCTGGATCGATCCCCTGCACCGATCTGGATACGGCAACGGGCCGCGCGGCGGCAGTGGGGTAAACCCGTGCAGGGCGCGGGCAGCGTCACAGTTCGGCAATCGCACTGGCCGCCCCCGCGTTGCCTGTCCCGGGTCCGCGCAACCGGGGGCCGGAACCTTGCACTGCGTCACGCACCGCGATGTCGCAGGCTCCCCAGCGGGGGATCCCGCCGCGCTTCACGTGCGATGCACCGCGACGACGGACTAATAGGCGCTGCCGTCCGGCAGCCGGGCGGCGATTCCTCCCCCCTTCAGCCGGAGCAATTTGGTGCGCGATCTTTGCAGAATCCTCCCTCTTTCCCTCGCCATCGTCGGCGCAACGGCATCGCTGGCGGCACACGCCGACGACGACCGCTTCACCCTGCGCCTGGGCGCCATGCAGGCCAGCGGAGACGCCCGACTCAAGGGCACCGTCGATTTCGCCGGCGACACCTATCGCTACACCAGCGACCACCTCGACTTCGGCGACGACACCGCGCCGCGGGTCGAGGGCATCTTCCATTTCAGCGAGCGCAACCGCCTGCTGTTCAACTACTTCCAGTACGACCGCGACAAGCGCTACGAACTCGGCGAGGACGTCGTCCTCGGCGACACCACCATTCCTGCCGGCAGCATGGCCAAGGCCAGGGCCGGATTCGACCTCGGCAGCCTGGTGTACGACTACGCGCTGGTCGAAACGCCGACCACGAGTTTCGGCCTGCAGGTCGGCGCCGAATGGGCGCGGCTGAAAGGCAACGTCTACGCCTCCGACGGCACCGACAGCTTCGAGAGCCGCGACAGCGAGTCGGGCGTGGCGCCGGTCGTCGGCGCGCGGTTCTCGACCAACACCGCCGACCACAAGTGGGGCTTCACGCTGCAGGCGCAGTACCTGGATGCCGACTGGGGCAATTTCGACGACTACAGCGGCGACATCAGTCGCGCCAACGCGCTGGTCGAATACCGGTTCACCCGCAACTTCGGCCTGTATGCGGGCTACGACTGGTTCAAGCTCGACGTCAACCGCGACTACGATGACGGCAGCGCCGGCATGGACCTGACCTTCAAGGGCCCGACGGCGGGCGTGACGTTCGCGTTCTGATTGCGGCGAACCCCGACAGGGGGCGCACGGGAAGAAAGCCCCGCAATGCGGGGCTTTCCATCGCAGTCTCCTGCCGGCGGCGCGCGGCAATCGCACGCGCCCGGCCCGGGGGTTACGTCTTCTTCGGGATGTACAGGTCGGTGATGGTGCCGTCGTAGACCTCGGCCGCCATGCCCACCGACTCGCTGAGCGTGGGATGCGGGTGGATGGTGTGGCCGATGTCGGCGACCTCGCAGCCCATCTCGATCGCCAGCGCCGCCTCGGCGATCAGGTCGCCGGCGTGCACGCCGACGATGCCGGCGCCGACGATGCGCTGGGTGGCCTCGTCGAACACCAGCTTGGTGAAGCCCTCGGTGCGGCCCAGGCCGATCGCGCGGCCCGAGGCGGCCCACGGGAACTTGCCGACGCCGACCTTCAGCCCCTTTTCCTTCGCCTCGGCCTCGGTGACACCGACCCAGGCGATCTCGGGATCGGTGAACGCCACCGACGGGATGACGCGCGCCACCCACTCCTTCTTCTCGCCGGCGGCGACTTCGGCCGCCAGCTTGCCCTCGTGCGTGGCCTTGTGCGCGAGCATCGGCTGGCCGACGATGTCGCCGATGGCGAAGATGTGCGGCACGTTGGTGCGCATCTGCGCGTCGACGTCGATGAAGCCGCGCTCGGTCACGCGCACGCCGGCCTTCCCGGCGTCGATCTTCTTCCCGTTCGGCGCGCGGCCGACGGCGACCAGTACGCGGTCGAAGGTTTTCGTTTCCGGCTGGCTGTCGCCCTCGAAGACGCAGGTGATGCCCTTCTTGCCGGCCTTGGCCTCGACCACCTTCGTCTTCAGGTGCACGGCGACGCCCTGCTTCTTCAGCCGGTCGGCGAGCGGCTTGACCAGGTCCTTGTCGGCGCCGGGCATCAGCTGCTCCATGAACTCGACCACCGTCACCGCGCTGCCCAGCGCGCGATACACCGTGGCCATTTCCAGGCCGATGATGCCGCCGCCGACCACGAGCAGCTGCTTCGGCACGTCGGCCAGTTCCAGCGCGTCGGTGGAATCCATCACCCGCGGGTCGTCCCACGGGAAGAACGGCAGCTTTACCGCCTGCGAGCCGGCGGCGACGATGCACTGGTCGAACTTCAGCAGCTGCGTCTTGCCGCCGTCGCTGGCGATTTCCAGCTCGTTGGCGGACACGAACTTCGCATCGCCCGTGGCCACGCGCACCTTGCGCTGCTTGGCCATCCCGGCCAGCCCCTTGGTCAGCTGGCCGACGACCTTTTCCTTGTAGCTGCGCAGCTTGTCGAGCGCGATCTCCGGCTTGCCGAAGTCGACGCCGTAGTCGGACGCGTGCTGCGCCTCGTCGATCACCGCCGCGGCGTGCAGCAGCGCCTTGGACGGAATGCAGCCGACGTTGAGGCAGACGCCGCCGAGCTGTGCGTAGCGCTCGACCAGCACGGTGTCGAGGCCGAGGTCGGCGGCGCGGAAGGCGGCGGTGTAGCCGCCGGGGCCGGCGCCGAGGACGACGACGGCGCATTCGATGTCGGGCTTGCGGCCGGTGGCGGATGCCGCCTGCGGTGCATCGTCGCCCTGCTCCCGGCCCCCTCTCCCCCCTGCGGGAGAGGGCTGGGGCGGGGACTCCGCCTTTGGAGCCGTACCCTCACCCGGCGCGCCTTGCGCGCCGCCCTCTCCCGCAGGCGGGAGAGGAGCCTGTTTCGCGGCGGCATCGGACGACGCCGCTTCGTCGTCCTCGGCGTCCTGCGTTTCCACCACCGCCACCACGCCGCCTTCCGACAGCGTGTCGCCGACCTGGACCTTCAGTTCCCTGACCACGCCGGCCGCCGACGACGGCACTTCCATCGTCGCCTTGTCCGACTCCAGCGTCACCAGCCCCTGGTCCTTCGTGATCGTGTCGCCGACCGCGACCAGTACCTCGATCACCGGCACGTCGTCGAAGCCGCCGATGTCGGGAACCTTTACTTCCAAAGTCGCCATGTCTTCACTCCTCGGGGGACGGGTCGCCGCGTCCGCGGCCGGCCCTGGTGGATGGGGAACGGGCCGCCTCTTCCTCGGCCTGTCGCCGGATCGCCTCGTCCTCGGCGATGCGGCGCTGGGTGTCTTCGCTGGCGTCGTTGCCGGACGGCACGCGGTGCCCCGGCGGCGACGCGGACGCGGGCGGCGCAGCCGCGGGCGCCGGCCCGGTACGTTCGTGCAGCAGGCGCTGCACGGCCTGCTCGCCTTCCATGCCGAAGGCCGAGCGCAGGCGCAGGTCGCGCTGCGGGCACGGCACCTCGATGCCATGTTCCTTGAGCGCGCTGTCGAGCTCCCACAGGTAGGCGGCCTGGATGGCGACGTTGCGCCGCGCCGCGGCGCCGGTCAGCCACACCACCAGCAGGAAGTCGACGCCGTTCTCGCCGTAGTTGACCAGCCACACCTGCGGACGCTTCTCGCCCTCGATGGCCAGCGTGAACGGCACCCGCGCGGCGGCGGCCAGCGCGGCTTCCTTCACCAGTTCCTTGTCGACGCCGAACGGCACCCGGAACGGCACCCGGATGCGGCGGTTGACGCTGCGGTGGGTCCAGTTGACGACGCGGCCGTTGACGAACTCGGCGTTGGGCACCAGCACGCCGATGTTGTCGTTAGTGATGATGCGGGTCGCGCGGATGTTGATCGCATGCACCGTGCCGCGGGTGTCGGCGTCGAGTTCGACGAAGTCGCCGACCTTGAGCGAGCGGTCGAACAGCAGCACCAGGCCGGCGATGAAGTTGCCGAAGATCGCCTGCAGGCCGAAGCCCAGGCCCACGCCCACGGCGCTGGCGAACAGTGCGAACTTGCCCAGCGAGACACCGGCGAAGTCCAGCGCCATCAGGATGCCGACCAGCAGCAGGATGTAGTGGATCACGCGCGACAGCGCGTACAGCGCGGCCTGGTTCACGCCCTGGTGGCGGCGGCCGAAGCGGTGCAGCGCGCGCCGCAGCAGCACCGACGCCAGCCAGGTCAGGCCGATCGCCAGCACTGCGGCGATCAGGCCGCCCACGGTCACGTCCAGCCCGGAACTGCGCAGCAGCGGCACGTCCAGCAGCGTGCCGACGTCTTCCCAGCCGCGTCCGGCCGCCGCGCGCAGGCGGTCGCCGGCGTCGCCGGGGGCGAGGGCGGCGGCCATCGCGCGCAGCATCGGCCCGCCTACAGCAGCGCGCGCCGCAGGTCGCCGAGCAGCTGCGCCAGATACGCGGTGAAGCGCGCCGCGGCCGCGCCGTCGATGACGCGGTGGTCGTAGGACAGCGACAGCGGCAGCATCAGGCGCGGCTCGAACTCCTTCCCGTTCCAGACCGGCTTCATCGACGCGCGCGACACGCCGAGGATGGCCACTTCCGGCGCGTTGACGATCGGCGTGAACGACGTGCCGCCGATGCCACCCAGCGAACTGATCGAGAAGCAGCCGCCGCTCATCTGCGCCGGGCCGAGCTTGCCCTCGCGGGCCTTGGCGGCCAGTTCGCCGGTCTCGGCGGCGATTTCCAGCACGCCCTTGCGGTCGCAGTCGCGCACCACCGGCACCACCAGCCCGTTGGGCGTGTCGGCGGCGAAGCCGATGTGGAAGTACTTCTTCAGCGTCAGGTTCTCGCCGCTCTCGTCGAGCGAGGCGTTGAACTCGGGATACTTCTGCAGCGCGGCGACGCTGGCCTTCATCAGGAAGGCGAGCATGGTGAGCTTGGCGCCGGACTTTTCGTTTTCCTTGTTGAGCGCCTTGCGTAGCGCCTCGAGCCCGGTGACGTCGGCGTCGTCGTGCTGGGTGACGTGCGGGATCATCGCCCAGTTGCGGGCGAGGTTGGCGCCGGAGATCTTCTTGATCTTCGACAGCGGCTTGACCTCGACCTCGCCGAACTTGGAGAAGTCGACCTTCGGCCACGGCAGCAGGCTCAGCCCGCCGCCACCGGCGACGGCCGCGCCGCCCCCGGCCATGGCCGACTTGACGAACTGCTGCACGTCGTCCTTCGTGATCCGGCCGCCGCGGGCACTGCCCTGCACGCGCGACAGGTCGACGCCCAGCTCGCGCGCGAACAGGCGCACCGCGGGGCTGGCGTAGGGCACCTTGTCGGGCATCAGGCCGTCTGCGTCCAGGCGCCGCGCCGGCGTGGGCACCCTGTCGTCGGAGCGGATGACGTCGCCGCGCGCGATGTTGTCGCGCTGCCCGGGCACGGCCACCGGCTCGACCTTGGCGGTGGTTTCGGCGGTGCGGTTTTCAGGCGCGGCCGGCTTTTCGGCCCCTGCCGCCGGCTGCGCGGGCGCGGGCGCTTCGGCCGGCGCCTCCTGCGCGGCGTCGCCGGCGGCCTCGATCACCGCCACCACGCCGCCTTCCGAGAGCGTGTCGCCGACCTTGACCTTCAGTTCCTTGACCACGCCGGCGAACGGCGACGGCACTTCCATCGTCGCCTTGTCCGATTCCAGCGTCACCAGGCCCTGGTCCTTGTCGACCGTGTCGCCGACCGCGACCAGCACCTCGATCACCGGCACGTCGTCGTAACCGCCGATATCGGGGACTCGTGCTTCCTTCAGATCGGCCATGCGACGCTCCGGGGTGCCAGGGGAACGGGCATTGTCGCCCGCCGCGCCGCCAGCGCCAACTCCGCCGGCCGCGGAGGCGCCCGGAAAGAAGCGCCCTCCGCGGGGGCGCGGAGGGCGCGGGGTCCGCGCCGCTGGGGAGAAACCGGCGCGAACGGGGGGACGGGCGGCGGCTCAGTCGGCAGTCGTGGCGTGATTGCCGGCGCGCACCCGCAGCAACTCCAGCGGCCTGCCCTGGTGGCGGTATTCGAGCGCGTCGTCGATCCGGTCGAGGTCCTGCAGCTTGAGACACAGCGTTTCGGCGTTGCGCTCCAGCGCCCTGGCGCGCGGTTCGACGATCGCGTCGATGCGGGCGTCGAGGTCGTCCAGCCGTGCCAGCTGCCCGGTGTCGCCGGTCAGTGCGGCGCGCAGCGCGCCGCCGACGATGTCGCCGACCAGGCTCGGGACCACGCCCGACACCGCTTCGCCGATGCCCTTGCCCAGCTCGGCGCTGCTGAATCGCGTGGGGCTGATCGTGCGCGCGAGGGTGCGATCGAGTTCACCCCTGGCCTGCTCAAGTTTCTTCGCGGTCTGCGCCGGGTCGTTGCCGAAGCCGCGGGCGACCTCGCCCAGCGCGGTGAAGGCGATCGTCGCCGCGTCGCGGCCGATCTTCGCCGCCAGCGGCATCGCCGCGCGCGCCTCGCGCTCGTAGCTGGCCAGGCGTTTGCCGTCGGCGGGACTGACCGCGACCCAGCGATCGTCGATGAACAGCCGTCCCTGCCGCATCAGCACCGTCCGCGGTGCGCCGTGCCTGCGCGTGAGCACCACGCTCTTGGGCGTGAGCGTGAAGTCGTAGTCGCTGTGCACGTCGCAGTCGACGCTGACCGCGGCCTGCGCGCCGCCGCAGGCCAGCAGCAGCAAGGAAGCCAGGACGAGGATACGCATCGCGTTTTCCCGGGAAGCGGTGGCGTCCAGTGTCCCGCCGCCGCGCGTGCCCGTCCCGTGCCTGTGGGGGGAATGACCTTCGTCACGCCCGCATGCGCAGGCGGGCCGCGCGCGGCGCTCGCCTTAATCGCGCGTCAAAGTTCCCTGAACGCTTCCATCGCGAACAACGCAGGTTCATGCGGGTCTTTGCAGGATAGCCGCGCCCTCTCCCCGGGGCATAAGAAGACCAAGAGGAGACTCCCCCATGTTGTCCATCCGCACCCTGACCCTTGCCCTTGCCGCCACCGCAGCGTTCGCCCCTGCCGCGTTCGCGCAGGACGCCTCGGGCGACACCGCAGCCGGCAAACGCTTCAGCGTGGTCGGCGGCTATTCGCTCACCGAGCCGACCCGCAATCCCGTCATCGACGGCAACCTGACCAAGGCCGAGGGCGAAGGCACGCCGACGCTCAGCGCCGCCTGGAACATCACCGACAACATCTCGGTCGAAGCCTGGGGCGCCGACAAGGCCGGCTATCGCATCGCCACCGGCGGCAACAAGACCGCCAGCATCGATGGCCAGGCGTATTCGCTCAGCGGCCAGTACCACTTCGGCGCCGCCGACAACACGGTGCGTCCGTTCGTGGGCCTGGGCTACCACGAGACCAACTACAGCAACGAAAAGGCCGCCGGCAGCGGCGCGCTCGCCGGTGACCGCATTGGCGTCGAAACCGCCAAGGGCGCGGTCGCCACGGTCGGCGTGGACGTGAACATCAACCCGACCTGGTTCGCCCGCGCCGACGCGCGCTACTTCGACGGCGACGGCGACATCAAGCTCAACGGTGCCAAGGCCGGCACCACCGAGTTCAACCCGGTGATGGTCGGCGTCGGCATCGGCGCGCGCTTCTGACCACGGCCCTGGCCGGCCGGACCTCTCTCCCCGGTCGATCCATGGCGCAACGACAGGCGGGCCCGCGAGGGCCCGCTTTTTTGTCTTCGCCAACGGAGAAAAGACTGCCCCCGGCGCGGATACGCGGTGGCCGCCGCAAAAGGCGAAGCGCACCTTCCACGTCAGCCTGCGATTCGATGCCCCGCTGTAGTCCGTCAAACTGCGGTGCGGCG
This sequence comes from Luteimonas lutimaris, assembly GCF_039537065.1. Classification (NCBI taxonomy): domain Bacteria; kingdom Pseudomonadati; phylum Pseudomonadota; class Gammaproteobacteria; order Lysobacterales; family Lysobacteraceae; genus Luteimonas; species Luteimonas lutimaris. Next base: position 128,720 of record NZ_BAAAZU010000010.1, read on the forward strand.
TGCAACCGGGCAGTCAGCCTGCATCGTGTTCCCCGGAACGCGATACCCGCGTCAGGAATCGATCACCGGCGTCACGGCACGCACGCGCTCGCGCTTGATCAGGTACAGCCCGCTGGCGACGATGATCGCCGCGCCCAGCCAGGTCATGCCGTCGGGCAGGACCTGCCACAGCGCCACGTCGAGCAGCACGCCCCAGACCAGCGCGGTGTACTCCAGCGGCGCGATCATCGACGCCTCGCCGCGGCGGAAGGCCTCGGTCAGCAGCACCTGGGCCAGCGTCCCGACCACGCCGATGCCGGCGATCACCCACCAGTGTCCGGGCTGCACCGGCAGCCAGTCGTGCCACGACAGCGCGCCGGCGCCGACCGCGAGCATCAGCATCAGCCAGAACACCATCGCCTGGGTGCTGTCGCGCTGGGCCAGCACGCGCACGGTGATCGCCGAGGCGGCGTAACACACCGCCGCGCCCAGGATCGCCAGCCCGCCCAGGGTCATCATCCCCTGCCCCGTCGGCCGCAGTACCACCAGCACGCCGACCAGGCCGACGACGATCGCCGCCCAGCGCCGCGGCCCGACCTTCTCGCCCAGGATCGGCACCGCCATCGCCGTGACCAGCAGCGGCGCGACGAAGCTGATCGCATAGGCCGTCGACAGCGGCAGCGTGCGCAGCCCGAAGACGAAACCCGCCATCAGCGCCACGCCCAGCGCGCCGCGCAGCAGGTGCAGCGGCCAGTGCACGCGCAGCAGCCCGCGCACGCCAATCGAGGCCAGCGACCACGCCAGCACCAGCGGCAACGCGGCCAGCCCGCGCAGGGTCGCGACCTGCAGCGCCGGATAGTGCGGCGAGAGGATCTTGAGCCCGGTGTCCATCAGCGCGAACAGCGCCACCGCCGCGAGCATGTACAGCGCCGGCCCCGTGCGACGCGTGGTCGGCGGCCGGGCGGCAGCCGGCGGTGGCGATATCGAAGGCTGGGGCATCGGGCGACGTTGCCCGCGCCACGGATGCGGCGCAAGTGCGTTCGGTCAGCTGCGGGCGGGCCCGCGATGCCGATCACCAGGCGATCGCGCAGGCCGCCGCGGCGGCCTGCGCCCGCAGGCGGCGGCGACCAGCTCCCGGATGCGCCCCCGTGGACAACGCCGCCGCAACGGACCGCGGCGCGTTGCGCTAACCTGCCCTGCCCCACTGACACGCCACGACCACCGCCATGCCCTCCTTCGATATCGTTTCCGAAGTCGACACCCACGAGCTGACCAACGCCGTCGACCAGGCCAACCGCGAACTGTCCACCCGCTTCGACTTCAAGGGCGTGGATGCCAGCTTCGAGCGCGACGAGGCGGTGATCACGCAGTCCGCGCCGAGCGAGTTCCAGCTGCAGCAGATGGCCGACATCCTGCGCGCCCGGCTGGCGGCACGGAAGATCGACGCCCGCTGCCTGGAAGCGGGCGACATCGAGACCAACGTCGCCGGCGCGCGGCAGAAGCTCACCGTCAAGCAGGGCATCGAGCGCGAACTGGCGAAGAAGATCCAGGGCGAGATCAAGGCCGCCAAGCTCAAGGTCGACAGCCAGATCAACGGTGACAAGCTGCGCGTGACCGGCAAGAAGCGCGACGACCTGCAGGCGGTGATGGCGCTGCTGCGCGGCAAGGAATTCGAGCTGCCGCTGCAGTTCGACAACTTCCGCGACTGACCGCCGTCCCCAGCTCCTGTAGAAGCGGCTTCAGCCGCGAACTTTTCGGTCGGCGCGAAGAAAAATCAAAAGCTCGCGGCTGAAGCCGCTCCTGCACGTGACAGGGCAAGCCATGACCGACCCCATCGCCGACACCCGCCGCTGGATCGAGCGCGCCGTCATCGGCCTCAACCTGTGCCCGTTCGCCAAGGCCGTGGTCGCCAAGGGCCAGGTGCGCTACGTGCTCAGCGACGCCACCACGCCGGGGGCCCTGCTCGAAATCCTGGGCGAAGAGCTGCTGCGCCTGCGCGACACGCCCGCGGAAGACATCGACACCACGCTGATCGTGCACCCGAATGTGCTGGCCGACTTCCTCGACTACAACGACTTCCTTGACGACGCCGACGCGCTGGTCGTGCAGCTGGAATTGGACGGCGAACTGCAGGTCGCCAGCTTCCACCCGCATTACCGGTTTGCCGGCAGCAGCGAGGACGACATCGCCAACTTCACCAACCGTTCGCCCTGGCCGACGCTGCACCTGCTGCGCGAGGACAGCGTGAGCCGCGCGGTGGCCGCGTTCCCGGATCCGGATGCCATCGTCGAGCGCAACGTCGCGACGCTGGAGGAGCTCGGCCACGAAGGCTGGCAGCGCCTGCTGGGCGGCGATGCCTGATTGCTCCCGAATCCCGTAGGAGATTCTATGTATCCCCGCAACCCGCCAGCCGGGGTTGGTACTGGGTCTGGTGCCTGATCAGCG
>NZ_BAAAZU010000011.1:0-43973 GCF_039537065.1 Luteimonas lutimaris
AACGCCATGGTTCGCGATGGCACGGCGTGGCAAACCAAGGCCGTTTGAAGAAAGACAGTTGCTCCTACAAGAACCGGGCGGGCCCAGGCGCACGGCCACTTCCTCGCGCAGCCGCGCCACGCCCTGCGACAGCTCGTCGGTGCGGCCCGGCGCTTCGCCGAGCCAGAACGGGATGTTGGGCGGCTGGCCCTTCGCGTCCTCGACGCGCACGCGGCCGGGTTCGACGCGCAGGATGCGGTAACTGGTGTTGCCCAGCTGGAACACGTCGCCGGCCAGGCTCTCGACGGCAAAGTCCTCGTTCACCGTGCCGATGTTGTGCGCCTCGGGTTCGAGCACCACCGCGTAGTCGCCGGTGTCGGGGATGGTGCCGCCGGAGGTGAGCGCGGTCATGCGCGCGCCGCGGCGTTCGCGCAAGCGGCCATGCACCGCGTCGCGATGCACATAGCCGGCGCGCGGGCCGCGGCGGGTGGTGAAGCCTTCGGCGAGCATCTTCACCACCTCGTCGAACCTGTCGCGCGTCAGCTGCATGTACGGGCCGGCGCGGCGCACCAGTTCGAACAGCGCATCCTCGTCCCATTCCTGGCAGGCGGTCTCGGCGACGATCTGCTGCGCCAGCACGTCCAGCGGCGCCTGCGGGATGCGCAGCGCGTCGAGTTCGCCGCGGCGCACGCAGTCGAGCAGCGCCGCGCATTCGACCAGCTCGTTGCGGGTCTGCGGAAACAGGCGCGCCCTGGGCACGCCCCCGACCGCATGGCCTGAGCGCCCCGCGCGCTGCAGGAAGGTGGCGATCGAGCGCGGCGAACCGAGCTGCACGACCAGATCGACATCGCCGATGTCCAGGCCCAGTTCCAGCGACGCGGTGGCGACCAACACCTTGAGTTCGCCGCGCTTGAGGCGCTGCTCGGCGTCCAGCCGCAGTTCGCGCGCCAGGCTGCCGTGGTGCGCGGCGACCACGTCCTTGCCCAGCCGCTCACCCAGGTGGCGCGCGGCACGCTCGGCGACGCGCCGGGTGTTGGCGAACACCAGGGTGGTGCGGTGTTCGCGCACCAGCTGCGCGACGCGATCGTAGACCTGCGCCCACTGGTCGTTGGACATCACCGCCGACAGCGGCGTGGGCGGGATTTCCAGCGCGAGGTCGCGCTGTTTCGAGTACCCGATGTCGACGACGACGCAGCCGGCATCGATCGCGGCCTCTCCGGCATGGCCGATGGACTCGCGCGGAGCGGGATCCGGGAGGGGACGCGCCGAATCGTGGGGATCCCCGCCTCCAGCTCCCACCAGGAACCGCGCCACCTCATCGATCGGCTTCTGCGTCGCCGACAGCCCGATCCGCGTGAGCTTGCGCGGCACCAACGCCTGCAACCGCTCCAGCGACAGCGCCAGGTGGCTGCCGCGCTTGCTCGCGGCCACGGCATGGATCTCGTCGACGATCACCGTGCGCACCTTGGACAGCATCGCGCGGCCCGATGCCGAGCCCAGCAGCACGTACAGCGACTCGGGCGTGGTGACGATGACGTGCGGCGGCTTGCGCAGCGCCTGCTGGCGTGCCTTGGCTGGCGTATCGCCGGTGCGCACGGCGGTGCGGATCTCCACGTCCGGCAGGCCAAGCGATTCGAGCTGCGCGCGGATGCCTGCCAGCGGGGCTTCGAGGTTGAGGTGGATGTCGTTGGACAGCGCCTTGAGCGGCGAGACGTAGACCACGGCGGTCTCATCGGGCAACCCCTCCGACAGGCCACGCTGCACCAGCGCGTCGAGCGCGGCGAGAAAGGCGGTCAGCGTCTTACCCGAGCCCGTGGGCGCGGCCACCAGCACGTCGCGCCCGGCGCGGATCGCCGGCCACGCGGCACGCTGGGCCGGCGTCGGCCCGCCCGGAAACGCCTGGGCGAACCAGCCGGCGACGGCGGGATGGAAGGCTTGCAGGGGCATTGGGCGAAGATAGGCCGGGGTGGCTGAAAGAATCGCTAAGGCGGCGTTGCCGGTCGCCTTGAACGGCAGGAATCCCTGCATGGGCGGCTCCAGCCGCAAGCTTTCGCTTGGGCAGGCTCCTCCCCGCGCGACGGCGGGGAAGCGGTGAAACGCAGGCCCACGATTGGCAGCGTTGCCGAAAGCCTCCCTCGCCCGCCCTCCCGCGCCTTCGCAGGGAGAGAGAAAAGCTAGCGGCTGAAGCCGCTCCTGCAAGGTCGGGGTCCGCGGCTCTACAAGGGCGGGTCGCGAATCGAGGCAAGGAGCGCCTGCACCTCGGCCAGGCGGGACTGGTTGAGGCGACACCGCCACCAGGAGAACACGGCGAATGCCAGCAGGACCGGCGCGTTGGCCAGTAGCGACGCCATCGACTGCGCGGGACTCACGCCGGCCATCAACAGCCCCCAGAGTCCGACCCACAGCAGCAGCGCGCCCCAGGTGTTGATCCGCCAATAGCGCCGCGAGGTGACAAGCCGGTCGCGTTCCAGCCGCAGCATTGCGTTCGCATCGAGCGCGCTGTCGCGCACCTGACGCCGACGGATCCACAGCGACCAGCCCTGGAATCCGATCACCATCAGCGCCAATGCCGCCATCGCCAGTGGCGGAAAGGCGACCGCGCCTGGCAGCGCCGCCGCCCATGCGCATGCCGCGATTGCGGTCGCGCTCAGCAGCAACTCGACGGCAAGCGCCCACCGCAGCCGGCGCCCATGGCGCAGGGATTGGCGCGACAGCGCGGCGATGTCGACCTGCGCGGCCGGCTGGTCGCGCCAGTCGGCAGCAAGGATGTCCCAGTCATCGTTGTTCATGCGTCCACTCCCAGCCACTCACGCAGTTGCTGTCGGGCCCGGCTCAGGCGCTGCGCCACGGTGTTCTCCTGCAACCCGAGCGCCTCGCCGATCTCGCGCTGCGCGAAGCCTTCCAGGGCCAGCACCACCACCTGCCGCTGACCCAGCGGCAGCCGGCGCACGGCGGCAACCAGCCGCTCCCGGTGCTGCCCGCGTTCGGCATGACGCTCCGGGCCCCGCCCATCGTCGGGATGCTGCTCGTCGATCGCGACCTCGCCAATGCGTGCCTGCCTGACGACATGGCTCACCGCGCGGTTGTGCGCGACCCTGGCCACGAAGGTCCGCAGCGAAGCTTCGCCGCGCCAGCGCGGCAGCGCGCGCCACAACGCCACGCTGATCTCCTGCAGCAGGTCTTCGCGCCGGGACGGGTTGGACTCGTAGCTGGCCGCGATGCGCGACAGCATCGAGCCGTGCTCGCCGAGTACGGCTTCGATGCCTGGTGCCACGTCCGCCTGGTCAGCCACGGAGAGCATCATGAAAGACATCGCGGTAGGCCGCGTAGCCCACTGTCACCCCGAACGGCAACAGCACCAGCAGCAACAACGGCATCCACACCAACCCCATCAGGATCGCGGTTGTCAATGCAGTCACCAGCGCCACCGGCTTCCAGTACGCCAGCACTGCACGCAAGCTGCGGACCACGGCGGCGTCGATGGCGATCTCGTCAAGCAGCACCAGCGGCAGCACGAACATCAGTGGCGTGGCGACCAGTACGCCGCTGGCCAGCACCCACGCCAGCTGCACCCTGTCCAGGTTCAGGCCGGCGGCGTCGGCCGTCGCCATCGCCTTGACTGCGTCCGTACCACCCATCAACCCGGCCACCAGCAACTGGAAGCCGAAAACCACCAGCGCAATCACGGCCCATTGCAATGCCGCCGGCAGCCGGTGCAGCCAGCGCACGGTCGATGCCTTCGGCGCAAAGCGCCCGCTGCGGACCCTCGCGTCCACCAGGCACCAGATCCAGGCCCCGGCCAGCGGGGTCAGCAGCTTCGACACGGCAACGCCGACCAGCGGCACCAGCTGGAGCAGGCCCTCGATCAGGATCGGCAGCAGCGACAGAAGCAGCAGTCGCACCGGCGCCCGCCGGAACACCTGCCAGCCCTCGCCCAGCCAGCGCCCCAGGACGCGAACAGCGGGACGTGCAGCGGCGTCGAATGATTGGGTGGCGACATTCATTTGCAACTCCAGGCCAGGGACCTGGAGCAACAGTCACCGGCTGCCGGGAAACCTGACAGCAACCTGGCTCCCCGGCCGCGCGGGCCCGGATGGCAACTACAGGATGTAGCGGCTCAGGTCCTGGTCTTCCACCAGTTCGCCCAAGTGCTTGTCGACGTAGGCGCGATCGATCACCACGCCCTCGCTGCGATCCGGGGCCTCGAAGCTCAGCGTGTCGAGCAGGCGTTCGAGCACCGTATGCAGGCGGCGCGCGCCGATGTTCTCCTGGCGCTCGTTGACCTGCGCGGCGATCTCGGCGAGGCGCTCGACCGCGTCGGGCGCGAACGTCAGCGCGACGCCCTCGGTCTTCAGCAGCTCGACGTACTGGCGGGTCAGCGACGCCTTGGGCTCGGTGAGGATGCGGACGAAATCGTCCTTGCTCAGCGCGGAAAGCTCCACGCGGATCGGGAAGCGGCCCTGCATTTCCGGGATCAGGTCGCTGGGCTTGGCCAGGTGGAACGCGCCCGAGGCGATGAACAGGATGTGGTCGGTCTTCACCGAGCCGTACTTGGTACTGACGGTGGAGCCTTCGACCAGCGGCAGCAGGTCGCGCTGCACGCCTTCGCGGCTGACGTCGGCGCCCATGCCCTCGCTGCGCTTGGCGACCTTGTCGATCTCGTCGATGAAGACGATGCCGTGCTGCTCGCAGGCCTCGATCGCGGCCTCGCGCACTTCGTCCTCGTTGACCAGCTTGCCGGCCTCTTCCTCGATCAGCAGCGGGCGCGCGGCGCGGATCGACAGGCTGCGCTTGTGGGTCTTGCCGCCGCCGAGGTTGGAGAACATCTGCCGAAGCTGCTGGCCCATCTCCTCCATGCCGGGCGGGGTCATGATGTCGACGCCCACGTTGGCCGACAGCTCGAGCTCGATCTCGCGCTCGTCGAGCTCGCCGGCGCGCAGCTGGCGGCGCAGCTTGGTGCGGGTATCGCTGTCGTTGCCCTGCGCGGACGGCTCGGCGCCGATGTCCACGGTGGTGTTGGCGCCGAAGCCGAAGCCGGTCGACGGCACCTCGCGGCGCGGCAGCAGGGCGTCGAGGATGCGGTCTTCGGCGCGCTCCTCGGCCTGGGTGCGCACGCGCTGCTTGGCCTGCTCGCGGTAGAGCTTGACCGCGGTGTCGGCGAGGTCGCGGATGATCTGTTCGACGTCCTTGCCGACGTAGCCGACCTCGGTAAAACGCGTGGCCTCGACCTTCACGAACGGCGCGTTGGCCAGCGTGGCCAGGCGGCGCGCGATTTCGGTCTTGCCGACGCCGGTGGGGCCGATCATCAGGATGTTCTTGGGCATCACCTCGTTGCGCAGCTCGTCGTCGAGCTGGGCGCGGCGCCAGCGGTTGCGCAGCGCGATCGCGACCGCGCGCTTGGCCTGCTGCTGGCCGACGATGTGGCGGTCGAGCTCCTGCACGATCTCGCGCGGGGTCATGGTGGCGTGACTGGTGTCGGGTTTGTTGGGCATGTCTGTCTTCGGGTTTTTGCAGGAGCGGTTCAGCCGCGAGCGTTTGGTTCGTCAGCCGCCGCGGGGCGAAAGCTCGCGGCTGAAGCCGTTCCTGCAGGGGGCATGAATTCGGGATCAGAGTTCTTCGACGACGATGTTGCCGTTGGTGTAGATGCAGATGTCGCCGGCGATCTTGAGCGCCTCGGTGGCCACTGCCTTCGCGTCGAGTTCGGTATGCGCCAGCAGCGCACGCGCGGCGGACAGGGCGAACGGGCCGCCGGAGCCGATCGCGACCAGGCCGTCCTCCGGCTCGATCACGTCGCCGGTGCCGCTGACGATCAGCGAGGTGTCCTTGTCGGCCACCGCCAGCAGCGCCTCGAGCTTGCCGAAGCGGCGTTCGGTGCGCCAATCCTTGGCCAGCTCCACCGCGGCGCGGGTCAGCTGGCCGTGCTTTTCGAGCTTGGATTCGAACAGCTCGAACAGGGTGAACGCGTCGGCCGCGGCGCCGGCGAAGCCGGCCAATACCTGGCCGTCCTTGCCGAGCCGGCGCACCTTGCGCGCGTTGGCCTTCATCACCGTGTTGCCGAGCGTGACCTGTCCGTCGCCGGCGACCACGACGCGGTCGCCGCGGCGCACCGACACGATGGTGGTGGCGTGGAAAACGTTGGGATTCTGGCTGGGATCCATGCGGCCTCCGGGGTCGAATCCAGTGGATGGGGGCCGGTGGTGGCGGACGCAACCCCTGCCGCGTATGCGCAGGAGCGGCGGAAGCCGCGAGCTTTGCTCCTGCCTATCCCTCCGCGGCGGCAGGGGGAGGTTGGGAGGGGGTGCTCCGGGTCGCGCTGATCCCAAAGACACCCCTCCCCAGCCCTTCCCTGCCTTCGCAGGAGAGGGAGCAAGAGCTCGCGGCTTCCGCCGCTCCTACGGGAAGGCTGAAGTCAGTCGCTCTTCTTACGTTTCGCCCGCGGATGCGCGGCGTCGTAGACCTTGGCCAGGTGCTGAAAGTCCAGATGGGTGTAGATCTGGGTGGTGGCGATGTCGGCGTGGCCGAGCAGTTCCTGCACGCCGCGCAGGTCGCCGGAGGATTCGAGCAGGTGGCTGGCGAAGCTGTGGCGCAGCATGTGCGGGTGGACGTGCTTGAACATGCCCTGGCGCTGGGCCAGCTGTCGGATGCGGATCTGCACCGCGCGCTGCGAGATCGGCGCCCCGCCGCGGCCGGGGAACACCGGCGCGTCGTCCGGCGCTTTGGTGTCTTCGCGCCAGGCATCGAGCGCGTTGCGCGCATGCGAGCCGACCGGGACGCTGCGCTGCTTGTTGCCCTTGCCGAGCACGGTCACCAGCCCGTTGCCCAGGTCCAGGTCGCGCCACCGCAGCGCGCACAGTTCGGACAGGCGCAGGCCCGAGGAATAGAACAGCTCCAGCAGCGCGCGGTCGCGCAGGCCGAGCTTCACGCCGGTCGGCACTTCGACCAGCCGCGACGCCTCGTCGGCATCAAGCACCTGCGGCAGCTTGCGCGGTGCCTTAGGTGCCTTGATCGCGGCGGCGGGATTGAGCGCGATGCGGCTGTTCTTCAGCAGCCACTGGTAGTAGCTGCGGCAGGCGGAGAGACGGCGCTGCAGGCTCTTGGGCGAGAGGCCGCGGCGGTGTTCGGCGGCGACGAAGGCACGCAACTGTTCGGGCTGCAGGGTTTCGAGGTCGGCGATGCCCTGCCTCTGCGCCCATTCCGTCAGCGCGGCGAGGTCGCGGCGGTAGGCGTCGAGCGTATGCGCGGACATGCGGCGCTCGACTTCGAGGTGGGCGAGGTAGTCGGTGATGCTGGTTGAGGCCATGGCACGGACACTTTACGCCGTCATGCCAAGCGGCTTTGTGGCGTCACTGCGATCGGCTACGCATCAAACCTGCGCAGCGCGGTCGCGAATGCTTCGCCCATCATCCGCAGGAACAGCGTGCCCATGCCGGGGTAGAAGCGGTTGGGGTCGCGGCTGCCCACGGCCACCAGACACGTGCCTTCCAGCGGCAGCAGGGCGGTCGACTGCACTTCGTCCTCGCGCGGGCCGTAGAGCAGGGCCTGCTTGTCCGGGTGCAGGCGGCCGCACAGCGGTTCGCCCTCGGCCAGGCAGTCGCGGAACGGCGCCAGCACGCCGTCGTCGCGCGCGATCACCTGCAGCCAGTCGGCATCGTCCAGTCCGTCCACGGGCTCGAACAGCACCACCCGCACCAGGTCGCCGTTGAAATCCTCGCTCAGCCGCGCGGCCATCGCGCGCACGGTCGCCGCGGCGCTGTCCTGGCGCAGCAGGTTGAGGGTGAGCTGCTGGGTCTGCACCGCGAGGCGCTCGTTTTCCTGCGCGATCGCGTACAGGTCGTGCAGGCGGCGGGTCAGCTCGCGATTCTTGTCGCGCAGCACTTCGAGCTGGTAGCTGGCCAGCGACGCGGCCGGGCCTTCCTCGCGCGGCACCACCATGCTGATCGCCAGGTCCGGGAACTGCTGCAGGAATTTCGGATGCAGCCGCAGCCAGGCGGCGACTTCGTGGGCACCGAGTTTGTCGGCGGTTTCGCTCATTGCAACCACTCCCCTTCGAATACGAATGCGGTCGGCCCTGCCATCAGGATCTGTGCGTCGTCGCCGGGCCAGGCGATGCGCAGGTCGCCGCCGGGCAGCGACACGGTGACGTCGCGGTCGACGCGGCCGCGCCGCGCCAGCACTGCCACCGCGGCGCAGGCCCCGCTGCCACAGGCCAGGGTCTCGCCGACGCCGCGCTCGAACACGCGCAGGCGGATGCGTTCGCGCGTCACGACCTGGGCGAAGCCGACGTTGGCCGACTCCGGGAACGCGGGCGACTGCTGCAGCGCGCTGCCGTAGCGCGAGACCGGGATGCCGTCGACGTCGGCGACTTCGACCACGGCGTGCGGGTTGCCGGTCGACACGGCGCCGAAGCGCAGCCTGAGGTCCTCGTCGAGTGGGAGGTCATACTCGTCGCGTTCAGCGGCGAAGCCGGCGAGCGGAATCTTCGACGGCGTGAACTCCGGCACGCCCATGGCGACGCGGTAGCGGCCGTCGCCCAGCACTTCCACCGCGTGGGTGCCGGTCGGGCTGTCGAGCTCGAATGCCGTGCTGTCGGTCGCGCCGTCGCGCACCAGCCAGGCGGCGACGCAGCGCGCGCCGTTGCCGCATTGCTGCGAGGGCGAACCGTCGGCGTTCCAGATGCGGTACGCGGCGACCGATCCGGCGCTGGCCGGCGCTTCGACGGTCAGGATCTGGTCGCAGCCGACACCGGTGTGGCGGTCGGCCAGCGCGCGGCACAGGTCGGGCGACGGCGGCGCGGTCCCCGCGCGCAGGTCCAGGACGACGAAATCATTGCCGGCGCCGTGCATCTTGCTGAAACGCAGCGCAGGCACCCGGGCAGGCGAACGGACGGCCATCGATCAGTCGCTGTCGCCGTCGTCCTGCGGCAGCGGTTCCGGCTCGACCGGCGTGTCGGCGTCGTCCACCGGTTCGGCGGTGGATTCGGCATCATCCGCAGGGATGGCGTCGGTGCCGGTTTCATCATCGATGGCGGCATCGGCTCCGTCCGCGGTCGCCGGTGCCTCGGCATCCTCGGGCGCGTCCGGCAGGACCAGCGGTCCCTTGTTGCCGCAGCCGGCCAGGGCCAGGGCGGCGACGATCGAAAGCAGGCTCAGGCGGATGGTATTCATGGACGCAGTGTAGCCGCGCCGCGACGCTGCGCGAAGGTGGCGGCTGAACGATATGCCGGTTCCCGGCCCTGTGGGAGTGGCCATGGCCACGATGACCCTGTGGCGGCCTCATCGCTGCCATGGCCGCTCCCGCAGGAGGGTTGGCCTCCTAGGATTCCCGCTGCAGCGGCGGCTCCGGGCGCCGCCACAGCCACACCGCCACCACGGCCATGCAGCCGATCCCGGTCGCGGCCATCCACGCCCGCGGCGCGGTCAGCCACATGATCACGCCGCAGACGGCCATGGACAGGACGGCCATGCGCTTGGCGCGCCGGCTCACTGCACCGTGCGCCTGCCAGTCGACGATCATTGGCCCGAACACGCGGTGCGCGAGCAGCCAGCGGTGCAGGCGTTCGGAGCCGCGCGCGGCCGCATAGGCCGACAGCAGCACGAACGGCACCGTCGGCAGCCCCGGCAGCACGACACCGACCAGCCCCAGGCCGAGGCTGGCGTAGGCCAGCAGCCACCAGGCCCAGCGGAAGCGATTCGAGGTCATCGTTCTCATTGTAGGAGTGGCGGAAGCCGCGAGCTTTGCTTCGGCCCCTCCCCCTGCGACGGCAGGGGGAGGCTGGGAGGGGTGCCCACGGTTCGCGGTGACCCCAACGGCACCCCTCCCCAACCCGTCCGGCCCGCCAGCACAGCTGGCGTGCGTTCGTCAGCGCACGAGCCGGTGGCTCGTAAACGCGCTTCCTCAGCCCCTGCCGTCGCAGGGGAGGGAGTCAAAAGATCGCGGCTTCCGCCGCTCCTACTGCAGGGACTGGCCACGCATCAGGGGGCCTGCACGCCCAGCCGATCCAGCAGGAACGCATACATCTCCGCCAGCTCGCGGTACTTGCGGAAACGGCCGGACTTGCCGCCGTGGCCGGCGTCCATGTTGGTGCGCAGCACGATGGTGCCGTCTCCGGTGTCGAGGTCGCGCAGCCTGGCCACGTACTTGGCCGGCTCCCAGTACTGCACCTGCGAGTCCCACAGGCCGGTGCCGACGAACATCGCCGGGTACGCCTGCGCGCTCAGGTTGTCGTAGGGCGAGTACGAGAGCATGTAGTCGTAGTACTGCTTCTGCTCCGGATTGCCCCACTCGTCGTATTCGTTGGTGGTCAGCGGGATGCTCGCGTCGAGCATCGTGGTCACCACGTCCACGAAAGGCACCTGCGACAGGATTACGTGGTACTTCTCCGGCGCCATGTTGGCGATCGCGCCCATCAGCAGGCCGCCGGCACTGCCGCCGTAGGCGGCGACGCGGTCGGGCGCGGCGTAGCCCTGCTCCACCAGGTGGTCGGTGACGTCGATGAAGTCGGTGAAGGTGTTCTTCTTGTGCAGCAGCTTGCCGTCGTCGTACCACTTGCGCCCCATTTCCTGGCCGCCGCGGATGTGGGCAATGGCGTAGACCATGCCGCGGTCGAGCAGGCTGACGGTGGTGGAACTGAAGGCCGGGTCGATCGAGTGGCCGTAACTGCCGTAGGCGTACTGCAGCAGCGCGGCCTTGCCGTTCTTCTCGAAGCCCTTGCGGTAGACCAGCGACACCGGGACTTTCGTGCCGTCGCGCGCGGTCGCCCAGGTGCGCTCGGTGGCGTACTTCGAGGCGTCGTAGCCGAGCACGGGCTGCTGCTTGAGCTGGCGGCGCTCGCCGGTTTCGACGTTGAGCTCGTAGGTCGTCTCCGGGGTGGTCATCGAGGTGTAGCCGTAGCGCAGCCACGGGGTGTCGTGCTCGGAGTTGGTGCCCAGGCCCATCGAGTACGCCTCCTCGTCGGCCTTGACGTGCTCCTCGCTGCCGTCGGCCTTGAGCAGCCGGATACGCTCCAGCCCGCCCGAACGCTCGGCGACGGCGGTGAAGCCGTCGAACAGGTCGAAGTCCTCGATGAACACGTCGTCGCGGTGCGGGACGAGGTCGGTCCAGTCCGCGCGCGAGGTGCTGCCGTCGGGCGCGGTGACGAGCTTGAAATTGGTCGCGCCATCGGCATTGGTACGGATCACCCAGCGCCCGCCGAGATGGTCGGCGTCGTACTCCACGTCGCGCTCGCGCGGCGCCAGCACGGTGAACTCGCGCGGGTCGGCGGCCGGCGCGCAGCGCAGCTCGCTGGACACGGTGCTTTCCACGCCGATGCAGATGTACTGGTCGTCGCGCGAGCGGTCGATGCCCATGTAGAAGCTGTCGTCGTGCTCCTCGTACACCAGCGCGTCCTCGGACACCGGCGTGCCGAGCACGTGCTTTTTCACCCGCACGGTGAGCAGGGTCTCGGGGTCGTTCTCGACGTAGAACACGGTGCGGTTGTCGTCGGCCCAGACCAGGTTGGGCGAGACGCCGGTGATCACGTCCGGATAGGTTTCGCCGCTGTCGAGGTTGCGGAAGCGGATCGTGTACTGGCGGCGGCCGACGTCGTCCTCGGCCCAGGCCAGCAGGCGGTTGTCCTGGCTGACCTCGTAGTCGCCGACGCTGAAGTAGTCCTTGCCCGCGGCCATCGCGTTGACGTCGAGCAGGACCTGTTCGCCAGCCTCGCCCGCGTCGTTGGCCCGCTGCACGGCGAGCGCATCGGTGCCGTCGGCATCGCGGCGGCGCGCGTGCACCGGGTAGTCCTGCCCGGTCTCGAAGCGCGCGTAGTACCACCAGCCGCGCTCGCGCACCGGCACCGAACTGTCGTCCTGCTTGATGCGGGCGACGATTTCGTCGTACAGCTTGTCCTGCACGGGCTTGAGCGGCGCCATCACCGCGTCGGCGTAGGCGTTCTCGGCCTCGAGGTAGGCCAGCATCGCCTTGTCCTTGCGGGTGTCGTCGCGCAGCCAGTAGTAATCGTCGTCGCGGGTCGCGCCGAACGGCGCTTCGACCACGTGCGGCTTGCGGGCGACGTCGGGAGGCGTCGGCGTCTGTGCGGCTTGGGTGTTCTGGGTCATCAGGAGGAGAGGCAGCAGGAGGAAGGTCGGCTTCATGGATGGGGCCCTGGGTGAGGGATCACAACGGCGTGCGTCGCTTCGACGGGAGTCGACGGTCGACCGCCATTGTAGGAGCGGCTTCAGCCGCGAGCTCTTCTCTGGCCCCTCCCCCTGCGACGGCAGGGGGAGGCTAAAAGCTCGCGGCTGAAGCCGCTCCTACAAGGGCGAAGGTCAGGGCGCGGCGCTCAGAACCGCAGGTGCTTGACCGACTTGCCGTTGCGGCGGATCAGCCGCAGCGCCTCGATCCCGACCTGGATGTGGCTTTCGACGTACTCGGCGCTGACCTTTGCGTCCGACGCCTCGGTCTTGACCCCTTCCGGGATCATCGGCTGGTCGGACACCAGCAGCAGCGCGCCGCAGGGAATGCGGTTGGCGAAGCCGGCGGCGAAGATCGTCGCGGTTTCCATGTCGATGGCCATGCAGCGCATCAGGCGCAGGCGCTCCTTGAACGCGTCGTCGTGCTCCCAGACCCGGCGGTTGGTGGTGAACACGGTGCCGGTCCAGTAGTCCAGGCCCATGTCGCGGATCATGGTCGATACCGCGCGCTGCAGCGCGAACGCCGGCAGCGCCGGTACTTCCGGCAGCAGGTAGTCGTTGCTGGTGCCCTCGCCGCGGATCGCGGCGATCGGCAGGATCAGGTCACCGAGCCGGTTCTTCTTCTTCAGTCCGCCGCACTTGCCCAGGAACAGCACCGCCTTGGGCGCGATCGCAGACAGCAGGTCCATCATCGTCGCGGCGTTGGGGCTGCCCATGCCGAAGTTGATCATGGTGATGCCGTCGGCGGTGGCGCTGGGCATCGGCTTGTCGGCGCCGACGATCTTCGCACCGGTCAGGCGCGCGAAATGGCCGAGGTAGCCGCCGAAGTTGGTCAGCAGGATGTGCTCGCCGAATCCGTCCAGCGACACCCCGGTGTAGCGCGGCAGCCAGTTCTCGACGATCTGTTCTTTTTCCTTCATGGCACTTCTCCGGTTCGCGCCATTTTGTCACGGCAGCGGCATCGCCTCCACGCCGCCGGCCGACGACGCCGGGCCGTGCCGCACCGCCGCTGTTGTATCGTTGCGGCAATATCCGGGACAAGGCACGGACCATGCGCATCGGACTCGTTGTCGACTCGGCCTGCGACCTGCCGAAGGACTTCATCGAACGCCACAACATCGAGATCCTGCCGATCACCGTGCGGATCGATGACGCGGCGCAGGTCGATTACCGCGACCAGGCCGCCACCCTGGCCTACCTCGACGCGCATATCGCCGAGCGCGGCGCCAACGCCGAGACCGTTCCGTTCACCGTCGAACAGATCCGCGACCTGTTCCTGCAGAAGCTGGTGATCGACTACGACTACGTGTTCTGCATGACGATCACGCGCACCCGCAGCCCGATCTTCGACAACGCGCAGAAGGCAAGCTTCGCGATCCTCAACGGGTACCGGGCGATCCGCGCCGCGGCGGGCAACAACACGCCGTTCGCGCTGCGCGTGATCGACAGCCAGAACCTGTTCAGCGGCCAGGCGATCCTGCCGGTCGAGGCCGCCCGCCTGCGTGACGCCGGCGAGGAGCCCGGGCGGATCCGCACCCGGCTCGAGGAGCTGGCGTCGAATACCTACGGCTACCTGATCCCGCGCGACCTGTACTACATCCGCAACCGCGCGCGCACCAAGGGAGATCGCAGCGTCAGCCTGTTCAGTGCCGCGCTGGGTACCGCGCTGGACATCAAGCCGGTGCTGCGCGGCTATCGCGGCGACACCGGGCCGGTGGCCAAGATCAAGGGCTTCGAGGCCGCCGCGCAGCAGTTGTTCGAATTCGCCGCGCGCCGCGTCGCCGACGGCCTGCTCACCCCGACCGTGGCGCTGTGCTACGGCGGCGAGCTCGACGAGATGCGCGCCCTGCCCGGCTACGCCGCGCTGCGCGACGCCTGCGCCACCCACAACATCGAAGTATTCGAAAGCGTGATGAGCCTGACCGGCATGGTCAACGTCGGCAAGGGCGCGGTGGTGGTCGGATTCGCGGCGGAGCCGCACGAATTCGGGAAATCGTGATCCGCACGCCCCCCGTTCTTGCGGGCGCGGCTTCGGCCGCGAACTCTTCGGCGAACCCCGACGACATTCGGCTCACCTCCGCCTGCTAGCCTGTGCGAGTCCCTGCAGGAGCGGCTTCCGCCGCCCCTGCCAAGCCCAGTTCCAACACAGGCAAACGACACCCATGGCCACCCGCTACTACATCGCAATCCCCGATCCCGGCAAGGCCCGCGGCGCCGGCGAATTCGCATTCGGCTCGCGGGGCGCGGACGGCATGGCGCAGGAGTTGCAGGACGCGCTGCGCGGCACCGGGCTGTTCGAGCGCTGGCGCGCGGCGCAGGACGATCCGGACGAGGTCGATCCCGCGCTCGGCGCCACCGATCCGGGCGCGACGGTCGAAGGGCGGCAGGACGACCTGCACATCGACCTGATCGCCATTACCTCGATCTCCGGCGCCGTGTTCAAGCACCGCCTGCGCCTGCTGGCCGGCAGCGCGTGGGAGCTGCGCGACGTCTCGTCGGCCTGACGCAGGGCGCTGATGGGCACCGCGCGCACCCCGGTGCTGCTGTGCTGGAGCGGCGGCAAGGACGCGGCCTGGGCGCTGCACGCACTGCGCCGGCGTGACGACGTGACGGTCGTCGCGCTGCTGTCGACGATCACCACCGAGTACGCGCGCTCGTCGATGCAGGGCGTGCGGCGCGAGGTGCTGCAGGCGCAGGCCACGGCTGCCGGCCTGCCGCTGCTGGAGGCCGCGATTCCGGCCCGGTGCGACAACGCCACCTACGAAGCGGCGATGACGCAGGCGCTGGAGGAAGCCAGCCGGCGCTGGCCGGGACTGCGCACGGCGGCGTTCGGCGACCTGCTGCTGGAAGACATCCGCGCCTGGCGGCAGGCGCAGTGCGCGCGCATCGGCTGGGACGTGATGACGCCGCTGTTCGGCGCCGACACCGCAGGACTCGCGCGCGAGATGATTGCGGGCGGCCTGCGCGCGCGGCTGTGCTGCGTGGACACGACGCAGCTGGACGCGGGATTCGCCGGCCGCGACTTCGATCCAGCGCTGCTTGGGGCGCTGCCTCCGGGCGTCGACCCCTGCGGCGAGAACGGCGAGTTCCACACCTGCGTGGAAGCCGGGCCGATGTTCGCGCGGCCGCTGGCGCTGGAACGCGGCGGCACCGTGCTGCGCGACGGGCGGTTTGCCTATACCGATTTCCGGCTGCGCGAGTCCGACCACCCGTAGCCCTGTAGGAGCGGCTTCAGCCGTGAGCTTTTGCTCTCCGGACAGGAAAAGCTCGCGGCTGAAGCCGCTCCTACAGTCAAGAGGTTTGCTTCAGCGCCCTAGCGTGATGGGCGACATGCTCGCCGATGAAGCTGGCGATGAAGTAGTAGCTGTGGTCGTAGCCGGGCTGCATGCGCAGCTGCAGCGGATGTCCGGTGGCTTCGCACGCCGCGCGCAGCAGGTCCGGCCGCAGCTGTTCGGCGAGGAATTCGTCGGCATCGCCCTGGTCGACCAGCAGCGGCAGCGTTTCGCGCGCACCCTTCACCAGCTCGACGGCGTCGTACTGCTTCCACGCCTCGCGATCGTCGCCGAGATAGGCGTCGAATGCCTTCGCCCCCCACGGCACCTGCGACGGCGCCACGATCGGCGAGAACGCCGACACGCTGCGGTAGCGGCCCGGGTTGCGCAGCGCGATGACCAGCGCGCCGTGGCCGCCCATCGAGTGCCCGCTGACCGCACGCGCGTCCGTGGCCGGCAAATTCGCCTCCACCCATGCCGGCAGCTCGTCGACGACGTAGTCGTACATGCGGTAGTGCTTCGCCCACGGCTCGCGCGTGGCGTTGACGTAGAAACCCGCGCCCTTGCCGAGGTCGTAGGCCGCGTCGTCGGCGACGTCGTCGCCGCGCGGGCTGGTGTCCGGTGCGACCAGGATGATCCCGTGCTCGGCCGCGTAGCGCTGCGCGCCGGCCTTGGTGATGAAGTTCTGCTCGTTGCAGGTGAGGCCCGACAGCCAGTACAGCACCGGGCACGGCCCGCGTCCGGCCTGCGGCGGCAGGTACACGCCCACGGTCATGTCGCAGCCAAGCACGCCGGAGCGGTGCCGGTAGACGTCCTGCCAGCCGCCGGAACTGGCGCGGTGTTCGATGCGTTCCATGTTGCTTACTCCACTGATGGGATTGCCTGGCGGATGGCCGCCAGCGCCCGCGCTTCAACGGTGCGGATCCAGTCGCTCTTGCAGTCGCCGTAGGCGTGCGAATCTTCCGGATGCAGGCGCTGGCAGCGTAGCTTCTCGCGATCGTAGTCCGCGGCGACCTCCGGGTGCCGCAGCAGGAAATCCCGGAATGCAAGATGCCGCGCGATGTCGCTCGCGCCATCGGCATACGCGTGCAGCTGCACGAGGCGCTTGCCAGTGCCCGGATCGTCCTTCGTGCAGTAACGCCGGCCCTGCAATCCCAGCTCGCCCCACCACTGGTAGCCCAGTCCCTCGAGCGATCCGCGACGCGCATCCAGCGCGTCGAGGTCGCGCACGACGGGCATCAGGTCCACCACGGGCTTGGCATGGATGCCGGGCACGGCGGTGGAACCGATGTGGTGGACGACCAGCAGGACATCGCCCAGCGCGCCAAGGAGCGCCTCCCGTTCGGCCCCGGCAAGCTGCGCCCAGGCCGGGTCGTGCGGCAGCAGTTCGACGCGGATCGGCGGCGGCATCGCGGGTCCGGTTCAGTAGTGGATGACGGTACGGATCGACTCGCCGTCATGCATCAGGTCGAAGGCCTCGTTGATGCGTTCCAGCGGCAGGGTGTGGGTGATGTACGGGTCCAGGTCCAGTTCGCCCGACATCGCCTGTTCGACCATGCCCGGCAGCTGGGTGCGGCCCTTGACGCCGCCGAAGGCGGTGCCCAGCCACCGGCGGCCGGTGACCAGCTGGAACGGGCGCGTGGAAATCTCCTGCCCCGCGCCGGCGACGCCGATGATCACCGACTGGCCCCAACCGCGGTGCGCGCATTCGAGCGCGGCGCGCATCACGTTGACGTTGCCGATGCATTCGAAGGAATGGTCCACGCCCCAGCCGGTCATCCCGACGATCACGTCCTGGATCGGCTTGTCATGGTCCTTCGGGTTGACGCACTCGGTGGCGCCCATCGCGCGCGCCTTGTCGAACTTGGCCGGGTTGGTGTCGATGGCGATGATGCGCCCGGCCCTGGCCTGCACCGCGCCCTGGATCACCGCCAGTCCCAGCGCGCCGAGCCCGAACACTGCCACGCTGTCGCCCGCCTGCACCTTGGCCGTGTTGTGCACCGCGCCGATGCCGGTGGTGACGCCGCAGCCGAGCAGGCAGACCTTGTCGGCCGGCGCCTCGGGGTTGATCCTGGCCAGCGAGACTTCGGCGACCACGGTGTATTCGCTGAAGGTCGAGCAGCCCATGTAGTGGTACAGCGGCTTGCCCTCGTAGGAGAACCGCGTTGTGCCGTCGGGCATCACGCCCTTGCCCTGGGTGGCGCGCACGGCCACGCACAGGTTGGTCTTGCCGGACTTGCAGAACTCGCACTCGCGGCACTCGGCGGTGTACAGCGGGATCACGTGGTCGCCGGGCGCCACGCTGGTCACGCCCTCGCCCACCTCGACCACCACGCCCGCACCCTCGTGGCCGAGCACCACCGGGAACAGGCCCTCCGGATCTGCACCCGACAGGGTGAACGCATCGGTGTGGCACAGCGCGGTATGGGTGATCTTCACCAGCACTTCGCCCTTGCGCGGCGGCTCGACGTCGATCTCGACGATCTGCAGCGGCTGGTCGGGGGCGAAGGCGACGGCGGCGCGGGATTTCATGGCGGAACTCCTGTTGGCGCCGGCCGCATGGCGTGCCGGCGGGGTGATCACTTGAGGTAGGAACGGACCAACGCGGTCATCTCGTCGACGCGCGCGCGGCGATCGCCCGCATCGGCGGCCGCCTGCCCGAACTGTTCGCGCAGGTGCGCTTCGAGCACCCCGCTCATCAGCCCGTTGACGGCGCCGCGGATCGCGGCGATCTGCTGCAGCACCGGCGCGCAGTCGGCCCCGGCCTCGAGCGCGCGCTCAAGTCCTTCGCACTGGCCGCGGATGCGGCGGATACGGGCGAGGACCTTCTTCTTTTCCTCGGGGGTGTGGGGCATGGCGCGGTCGGGCCAGATAGTGGGGGGCAGTATACCCCGCCTGTGAAACCCGAGCCGCCACCGTCACCCGGCGGCGCGCGGGATCAGGATTCTTGCGCCACCAGCGCGTTGTCCAGCGCCTGCGCACGCCGGTAGGCCTCGCGCTCGCGCAGGCGTCCGGCCCAGGCGGTGAACGCCGGGCGCTCCGGGATCGAGCCGAAGGTCAGGCCGAAGTCCACCTGGCTGCCGACATACACGTCCGCGGCGCTGAAGCGGTCGCCGAGCAGCCACGGCGACGCCGATTGCGCCGCGATCTCCAGCGTGTCGACGGTCTGCTCGAAGCTGCCGTAGCCGACCATCCCGGCGCGCTCGGGCGGCGCCAGCAGGCCCAGCGCCTTGGCCGATACCGCCGCCTCAACCGGTCCGGCGGCGAAGAACAGCCAGCGGAAGTAGCTGCCGCGCAGCGGATCGTCCTGCGCGGGCGCGAGCCCGGCCTCGGGGAAGGCGTCGGCGAGGTACGCACAGATCGCGGCGGCCTCGGTCACCACCACGCCGCGGTGCACGATCGCCGGCACCTTTCCCATCGGATTGATCGCCAGGTATTCGGGCGATTTCATGCCGGCGCCGTACGCCTGCACCGCGGTGCGGTACGGCTGGCCGATTTCCTCCAGCATCCAGCGCACGATGCGCCCGCGCGACTGCGGGTTGGTGTGGAAGACAAGTTCGTCGCGATCGCCGGCCATGCATCGATTCCCGGGTGGATAACTGGCCTGCGAGTCTACGTCGCTTGCCGCCGCCTTGCGGGAGCGGCTTCAGCCGCGAGCTCCCGGACACGGTCATGGAAAACTCGCGGCTCAAAGCGATCCCGCGAGAGCCGGAGAAAACCGGCCAAAGGCATCACCCGGTGTTCTGGATCCCCGCGGCGATGCCGTTCACCGTGGACAGCAGTGCGCGCAGGGTGTCGTCGTCCTCGCGGCCATCGCTGCGCCAGCGATGCAGCAGTTCGACCTGCAGCAGGCTGATCGGGTCGACGTAGGGATTGCGCAGGCGGATCGACAGCCGCAGGCGCGGGTCGCGGCTGAGCAGCGCGTCCTCGTCGCGGATCGACAGCAGCGTGTCGCGGGTACGCGCGAACTCGGCGGCGATGCCCGGGAACAGCGCGTCGTGCGCGTCGCCGGCCAGGCGCGAGTAGCGCTCGAAGATCGCCAGGTCCGACTTGGCCAGCGTCATCTCCAGGTCGTCGAGCATGGTGCCGAAGAACGGCCAGTCGCGCGCCATTTCCGCGAGCACTTCGCGGCCATGGGTCTCGACGCCGTGCCGCAGGGCGTGGCCGACGCCGTACCAGGCGGTCAGGCCGGAGCGGTTCTGCGCCCAGGCGAACACCCACGGGATCGCGCGCAGGCCGCGGATGCCGGCGTTGCGGCGGCGCGAGGGGCGCGAGCCGATGTGCAGGCGCTCGATCACGTCGATCGGCGTAGCGGCGCGGAAGTAGTCGTCGAAGCGCGGCTCGTCGTAGACCAGCGCGCGGTAGTGGTCGCGCGCGACCTGGGCCAGCTCGCCGGCGATCGCGCGCCAGCGGTCCTCGCGCGCGTCCGCGGGACGCGGGCGCAGGCTGGCGTGCATCACCGCCGCGGTGGCCTGTTCGAGGTTGCGCAGCGCCAGCGCGCGGATGCCGTACTTGCGGTGGATCACCTCGCCCTGCTCCGTCATGCGCAGGCTGCCGTCGACCGAACCGCGCGGTGCGGCCATCACCGCGCGCGAGGTCTTGCCGCCGCCGCGGCTGACCGAACCGCCGCGGCCGTGGAAGAACACGATGCGCACGCCCGACGCCTGCGCCAGCGCGGTCAGCGCCACCTGGGTGCGCTGCAGCGCCCAGCGCGAGGCCATCAGGCCGCCGTCCTTGGCGCTGTCGGAGTAGCCGAGCATCACCGTCTGGCGGTCGCCGCGCGTACGCAGGTGGGCGCGGTAGGCGGGGTCGTCGAACAGCGCGCGCATCACCGACGGCGCGGCCTCCAGGTCGGCGACGGTTTCGAACAGCGGCGCCACGTCCAGCGGCACCACGCCATCCTCGACGCAGCCGGCGATCCGCGCCAGCGCCAGCACCGCCAGCGCGTCGGCGGCGGTGCGCGCCATGCTGATGATGTACAGCCCGATCGCATCGGCACCGTGGGTGCGGCGCAGTTCGCGCGCTTCGCGGAACACCGCCAGCGTTGACGCGGCCGCTTCGCCAGCGTCCGCGCGCGCGGGCGCGCTGCCGTCGAGCACGCCGTGCAGGCGTTCGACCTGCGCCTGGGCCGGCTGCGACGCCCAGCCTGCGTCATCGAGCAGCGCGGCCAGCGCGTCTTCGTGCACGGCCGAGTCCTGGCGCAGGTCGAGCGCGGCCAGATGGAAGCCGAACCCGCGCGCGCGCCGCAGCACGCGCTGCAGGGCGAAGCGGCCTGCGTGCTCGCCGCGGTGGTGGGCGAGGCTGGCGTCGATCGCCTCGAGATCGGCGATGAAGCCGTCGACACCGGCGTAGCCGTGCGCGGCCTGCGTGCCGGTCGCCGCCAGCCTGGCGTCGACCAGCCGCATCAGGACGCGGTACGGCATGTCGGCACGGCGCGGCCGGATCGTCGCCATGACGTCGGGGAACTGCGCGGCGTAGGCCTCGATGCGCCGGGTGATCGCGTCGTCGACGTCGACGCGGCCGAGCGACTGGGTGAGCACCCTGGCGAGCGCGCCCAGGTCGGCGCGGTACTGCTCCAGCGCCAGTGCGCGCTGTGCGTCGAGCGCGGCGCGCATGGTGTCGGCGTTGACGTTGGGGTTGCCGTCCATGTCGCCGCCGACCCAGGTACCGAAACGCAGCACCTTCGGCACCGCGATGCGCTGGCCGTAGACCGCCTCGATCGCGTCGGTGAAGGCTTCGTAGAACACTGGCAGCGTGCGGTACAGCACGCGGGCGAGGTAGAAGCCGACGTGCTCGACCTCGTCATGCACGGTCGGCTTGAGCGTCGGCGCGTCGGCCGTCTGCCAGGTCGAGGTCAGCGCCAGCCGGATGCGGGCCTCGTCGGAGCGGCGCTCGGGCGGCGTGCGGCCGCGGTCGATGTCGGCGACCAGGCGTTCGACGATGGTGCGCTCCTTTTCGAGCAGCGCGCGGCGCACCACCTCAGTCGGATGCGCGGTGAACACCGGCTCGATCGACAGCCGCGGCAGGAACGCGGCGAGCTCGTCGAACGTCACCCCGGCGTCGCGCAGCTCGAGCAGCACCGCCTCCAGCCCGCCGGGCTGCGGCGCATCGCCGTTGCGCTGGTGGTCGCGGCGGCGGCGGATGCGGTGCACGCGCTCGGCCAGGTTGGTGGCGCCGAAGTAGGCGGCAAACGCCCGCACCAGCGCATCGGCGTCGCCCAGCGGCACGTCGGCCAGGCGCGCGGCGAGCGCGTCGACCGGCTCGTCGTTCTCGCGCCGCGCGATCGACATGCGGCGCACGGATTCGACCTGCTCGAGGAATTCCGGCGACTGCTGTTCGGCCAGCATCTGCCCGACCATCGCGCCGAGCCGGCGCACGTCGTCGCGCAACAGGTCGTCGGTCGCGGAGAAGGGCAGGTCGTCGCGCAGCGGGTGTTCGGGATTCGCAGTCATCGCGTGAGCCTATCGCAGTGCCGGTGGCGAATCCGCGACGACGCACCGCGCATCGTCGTTCATTCGGTCAGGATGCCTGTCGTATAGTCGCCGCGTTCCCGTGTCCATGGAGGAGTAACCCCGTGACAACGAAGTCCACGCCGGCCGCGGCCGCCCTTGCCCTTGCCCTGACCCTCGCCATCTCCGCGTGTGGCGGCCAGGACGACGCGGCGCGCGTCAGCCACGCCGCCAACAACGCCGCACCGGCCGCCCCTGATGCCGCCCCGGCGCCCGCGACGGAAACCGGCGCCGCCTTCACGCCACCCACCCTGTCCGATGGTCCGGATGCCTGCTTCAAGGCGATCGCCGCGCACCTGGGCGCGGAGACGAAGGTGTCGGAGATCCTCGCCTTCTACAGCGCGGGGAGCGCGATCAACCCGGATGCGTCCAAGCCGCAGGGCCAGATGACCACCTGCACGGTGAAGTACCAGGATCCTGATGATCCGCGCAAGCTCGCGGGCACGAGCATGGACATGCGCAGCGGCCAGTTCCGGGCGCCGCGGCGGCAGGAAATCATGGTGATGGGCAATCCCGCCGACTTCGACCTTGAAGACCACCTGATCCCCTTGTCGCAGGTCGATGCCGCTGCCCTCACCGGCATCATGGACGCGCAGGAGAAAGCACTGGGCGGCGTGTACGCGTCCTATGCGTGGACCGGCGTGCGCCTGTCGCCACCCGGGGCATTCAGCGACGTGCACACGCTGCGCCTGGACGTCACGGGGCGGCTTGCCTCCAACGACATCAAGACCAGCGGCTACGCCTCGGTTTCGGTGGACGGCAAGAAGATCACCAGCGACCACCTGCTGCCGCGGTAAGGCGCGCGCGGCGCGGTGCCACGCCCGGTCAGTACGCGAACTCGCCGAACACCGGATCCACGCTGCCGTTCCACTCGCCGTGGAACAGCGCCAGCTTGCGTTCGGCCGGGGTCTGGTTGGCCTCGGCCACGCCGATCAGGGTTTCGAGGAAGATCCGCTCGTCCGCGCCGTTGTCGTTGGCGCGCGCGCGGCGCTGCAGGCCGGCGGCGGAGATCTTCAGCGCCTCCAGCGCCAGCTCGCGCACGGTGCGGTCGCGGAACGGCAGCTTCAACGCATGCCTGGGCACGCCGTCGCGCAGTGCGTGGCGCTCGGCCATGGTGAAGTCCTTCACCAGGTCCCAGGCCGCGTCCAGCGCCGCGTCGTCGTACAGCAACCCGACCCAGAACGCCGGCAGCGCGCACAGCCGGCCCCACGGGCCGCCGTCGGCGCCGCGCATTTCCAGGTATTTCTTCATCCGCACTTCCGGGAACGCGGTGGTCATGTGGTCCGACCAGTCGGCCATCGTCGGCAGCGCGCCCGGCAGCACGGGCAGCCTGCCCTGCATGAAATCGCGGAAGCTCTGGCCGCTGGCGTCGTGGTAGATGCCGTCGCGGTAGCTGAAGTACATCGGCACGTCGAGCAGGTAGTCGACGTAGCGCTCGTAGCCGAAACCGTCGGCGAACACGAAGTCGAGCATGCCGGTGCGATCCGGGTCGGTGTCGGTCCAGATGTGCGAGCGGTAGCTGAGGTAGCCGTTGGGCTTGCCGTCGGCGAACGGTGAATCGGCGAACAGCGCCGTGGCCACCGGCTGCAGTGCCAGCGAGACGCGGAACTTCTTCACCATGTCCGCTTCGCTGGCGTAATCGAGGTTGACCTGCACGGTGCAGGTGCGGGTCATCATGTCGAGGCCGAGGTCGCCGACCTTCGGCATGTAGGCGCGCATGATCCGGTAGCGGCCCTTGGGCATCCACGGCATGTCCTGCCGCCGCCACTTGGGCTGGAAGCCCATGCCCAGGAAGCCCAGGCCGCGCTCGTCGGCGACCGTCTTGACCTCGCGCAGGTGGCCGTCGACCTCGCTGCAGGTCTGGTGGATGGTCTCCAGCGGCGCGCCGGACAGTTCGAGCTGTCCGGCCGGCTCCAGCGTCACCGATGCGCCGTCGCGCAGCAGGGCGATGGTGCGGCCCTTCTCGTCGACCCGATCCCAGCCGAAGCGCGTGAGGCCCCGCAGCAGCGACTCGATGCCGCGCTCGCCGTCGAACTCCGGCGGGCGCAAGTCGTCGAGGCGGAAGCCGAACTTCTCGTGCTCGGTGCCGATGCGCCAGTCGCTGCGCGGCTTCTCGCCGGAGGCGACGTATTCGACCAGTTGCCTGCGGTCGGTGATCGGCGAATCGCTGGCGTGGCTGGAGCTGGACATGCGCACCATCTGGGCGGGGGAAGGCAGCCGGCGCCCGGTTCGCGCGCGCCGTCGCGGCACTATAGCGGCCCGCCCCCGGGCCGGCGTCGCCATCCGTGGAATGCAGCGGCACGATCGCACGCGGCAATCGTGCCTACATCTGCAGGAGCGGCTTCAGCCGGCCGGCTACAGTTCGAGCCAGCCCGCCACCACCTCGCGCGCCTCGTCCACCCCCTGCTTCGACTCGCCCGAGAACGTCTGCACGGTGACCGTGTCGCCGAAGGCCTCCGACAGTTCGCGCCGCACCGCCTGCAGGGTGTTGCCCGCCGCGCCGCGGCCGAGCTTGTCGGCCTTGGTCAGCAGCACGTGCGCAGGCAGGCCGCGCTGCACGGCGTAGCCGAGCATCTGCCGGTCGTAGTCCTTGAGCGGATGGCGGATGTCCATCACCACCACCAGCCCGCGCAGCGCCATGCGGCTGCCGAAATAGCCGTCGAGGAAGGCCTGCCAGTGCGCCTGCAGGTCCTGCGGCACCTTGGCGTAGCCGTAGCCGGGCAGGTCGACCAGGTAGCGGGCGTCCCCCGGCGCGGCGTCGGCAGCGCCGCCGCTGCCGGCGGTGACGTCGAAGAACACCAGCTGCTGGGTGCGGCCGGGGGTCTTGGAGACGCGGGCCAGCGCGTTCTGCCGGCACAGCGCGTTGAGCGCGCTGGACTTGCCGGCGTTGGAGCGGCCGGCGAAGGCGACCTCGAAGCCGCCGTCGGGCGGCAGCTGGCGCGGGGTGTGGGCGGCCAGCAGGTAGCGGGCGCGGGCGAGGGGATTGGACATGCCGCTAGGATCGCACACGCCCATGCCCGGCCCTTGCCGCGGCGACGGTTTGACCGCGATTGCGCGCCGCGACGATAATTCCCGGTTCAAGCGGGCGCCGTGCGGCCCCGCTATGTCGCGCCGGCCGGGGGCCTGCGCGTTTTCATGGAATCCCGGAGCCCAGCTCATGCGCCACGCCCGTGCCTACGGTTTTGCCGGCCTCGCCGCCCTTGCGGTCGCCGCGGCCGCCTTCGCCCAGACCACTGTGACGCCGTTGCCGGAGGCCGAGCCGGTGGAAACCGCGCCGCTGGGCGGTTCGGCGGTGGAAGACCTGGCCAAGGCCAACTGGGGCGACCCGCAGGCCGGCGCCGAGAAGGCGGTCGTCTGCGCAGCCTGCCACGGCGTCGACGGCAACCCGGCCGACCCGATGTACCCGCGCATGGCCGGCCAGAGCGAGCGCTACATCGCCCACCAGCTGGCGCTGTTCAAGAGCGGCGAGCGCAATACCGGCATGGCGGCGATCATGGTGCCGTTCGCGTCCGCGCTCAGCGCCCAGGACATGCGCGACATCGGCGCCTACTTCGCCACCCAAAAGGCAGGCGCCGGCATCGCCGACGACACCGTCATCGCCTCCGGCCCGAACCAGGGCCTGAAGTTCTACCAGGTGGGCGAAAAGCTGTTCCGCAGCGGCGACGCCGACCGCGGCATCCCGGCCTGCATGGCTTGCCACGGCCCCACCGGCGCCGGCAACCCGGGCCCGCCGTACCCGCATGTCAGCGGCCAGCCGTCGGCCTACGTGGTCCAGCGCCTGCAGGAATACCGCGCCGGCACCACCAGCGAGGCCGATCCGCGCCTGTTCGACATGATGGCCACGGTCGCCCATTCGCTGACCGACGAGGAAATCAACTCGCTGGGCAGCTACCTGCAGGGCCTGCACGAGCGTCCGGACGCCGCGACCCAGCTGGCGATGGCCAACGCCCCGGTGCCCGCGCCGGCCGCAGAAGCCGCCGCGCCGGAGACCGAAGCCCCGGCCGCCGACGATGCCGGCGCCGCCGATGCCCCCGCCGACGCGGAGGCCCCGGAGGCGGAAGCCCCGGAAGCCGACGCCCAGGACACCGATGCCCCGGCCGCCGAAACCGAACCTGCGGCAACCCCCACCGAAGGTTGATGAACTTCCCCGCCGGCGCGCGGTCGGACGTATTCAGCCTTTGAGTCAGACTGGCCGGTGCAGATGCTGCGCCGGCTTTTTTTTGCCCCGCCCCGCCTCCATCCCGGGACCGCCATGATCCGATACCGCCGCCGCCTGCTGCTCGCGCTCCCCGTCCTGCTGCTCCTGGTGCCAATGACCGGCCTGGCCCAGCAGCCACCCGGCGCCGCGCCGGTGGAGGGCCAGGACTACGTCGTGATCCCCGACGGCCAGCGCTGGTCGACGGCCGACGACCGGATCGAGGTCGTCGAGATCTTCGCCTATACCTGCCACCACTGCGCCGACTTCCAGCCGAAGCTGGAAGCCTGGAAGCGCCGGCAGCCGGACGACGTGCGCGTGAGCTATGTGCCGGCCGCCTTCCGCCCTACCGACAACTACGCCCGCACCTGTTTCGCGGCGCAGCAGCTGGGCGTGCTCGACCGCATCCAGGCGCCGCTGTTCCGCGCCATCCACGACGCGCGGACCGTGCCGCTCAGCAACGCCAGCGTCGACGAGCTGGCGGTGTTCTTCAACGACGAGGGCGTCGATCCGGCCAGCTTCAAGACCGCGATGGCCAGCCCCGAAGTGGACGCGCAGATGCGCCGCGCGTACGACTTCGCCGTCGCCAGCGGCCTGCGTGGCACCCCCACGCTGGTGGTCGACGGCAAGTACCGCGTGCAGACCGCCCCCCATGAACAGATGCTGCGCATCGCCGGACAGCTGGTCGCAATGCAGCGTGCCGCGCGCGGGCAGCGCTGACGCCGCCGCGACCGGTTACCGTTACCCTTCCGCCTGACGCATCCAAGACGAGACACCACCATGAATCACCGCCTCGCGCTCCTGTCCCTGCTCCTGCTGCCCCTGATGGCCTGCTCGCGCCAGGAACCCACCGCCGAACCGGCCGCGCCGGCCAGCGACGGCCCGGCCGCGGAAGCCGCCCCGGCCGCCGAAGCCCCGGCTGCCGACGAGGCCGTTGCGGAGACGGACACCGCCGACAGCGCCGAAGCCCCGGCCGCCACCGACGACGTCGAGGCCGAGGCCGATGCCCCGGCGCCGGTGCCGGTGCCGGCGGTCGATCCCAACGCCGGCGCGGCGCTGGTGGAAGGCAGTGACTACATCGAGATCCGCAACGGCCAGCCGTTCGCGCCGCGCGACGGCAAGGTCGAGGTGGTGGAGATCTTCGGCTACGTATGCCCGTCCTGCGCCCAGTTCCAGCCGCTGGTGCGCGCGTGGAAGGCCAAGCTGCCGGCCGACGTGCGCTTCACCTATGTGCCGGCGATGTTCGGCGGCACCTGGGACGACTACGCGCGCGCCTTCTACACCGCCGAGGCAATGGGCCTGGTCGACAAGACCCACGACGCGATGTACCAGGCGATCCACATCGACCGCACGCTGAAGGGCGAGCGCGGCCGCGACTCGGTGCAGGACATCGCCGCCTTCTACGGCAAGCACGGCGCCGACCCGAAGCAGTTCGCCAGCACCATGTCCAGCTTCGCGATCAACGCCAAGACCAACCGCGCCAAGCAGTTCGCGATGCGCAGCCAGATCAGCGGCACGCCGTCGCTGGTGATCGACGGCAAGTACCTGGTCAAGGGCACCAGCTACCAGAACATGCTCGAGATCGCCGACCAGCTCATCGCCAGGGAGCGCGCGGCCGGGCAGTAATGCCGCAGCCCTGCACGATGCCGAACCAGCCGCTCAAGCTGCTCAGCGCCAACATCCAGGCAGGCTCCAGCACGCGCCGCTACAGCGACTACGCGATGCGCAGCTGGTCGCACGTGCTGCCGGCGGGCAACAAGCGCGGCGCGCTGGACGCGATCGCCAAGCTCGCCGGCCACCACGACATCGTCGGCCTGCAGGAGAGCGATCCGGGCAGCTGGCGCTCGGGCTTCACCAACCAGACCCACTACCTGGCCGAGCGCGGCGGCTTCGACTACTGGACCCACCAGCCCAACCGCCGCGTCGGCAGCGTGGCCTCCAGCGCCAACGGCCTGCTCAGCAAGCTCGAACCGCTGGAAGTGACCGACCACTCGCTGCCCGGCCGCATCTCCGGCCGTGGCGTGCTGCTGGCGCGCTTCGGCGAGGGCGACGAAGGCCTGACCATCGCCGTCGCCCACCTGTCGCTGGGCAGCCAGTCGCGGCTGGCGCAGCTGTCGTTCATCGCCGAGCTGCTGTCCGAGCACCCGCACGCGGTGCTGATGGGCGACTTCAACTGCACCTCCGACCGCCCCGAGATGGAGGTGCTGTACAAGCGCACCCGGCTGCAGCCCCCGGCGTGCGCGGTGCATACCTTCCCCAGCTGGAAGCCGCAGCGCGCGATCGACCACATCCTGGTCAGCGGCGACCTGGGCTGCCGCGAGATGCGCGCCATGCCCGCCGCCGCCTCCGACCACCTGGCCATCTCGGTGGAACTGGACGTGCCCGAGCAGGCGCTCAAGCGCTGAGGGTCCACGCGCGCCTCTCCCGCAGGCGGGAGAGGCGTTTCACTGCTTCCGGTCGACCGTGGTCAGAAATCGAAACCCAGCCGCGCGTACCAGAAGCGGCCCGGCAGGTCGTAGGTCGACGCATCGTAGCCGTTGAGCGTGCAGCTCAGGCAGATCGGCGGATCCTTGCCGGTCAGGTTGTTGACGCCGGCGCTGACCCGCACGCCCTTCATCCATGCCGTGCTCTGCCATGACACCTGCAGGTCGTGGTAGGTCGTGGCCGGGAGCGTGTTGAGGTCGTTGGCGCTGTCGTCGCAGATATCGAACCCGTTGGCGCCCCCGCACGACTCGGTCAGCCTGTCGATGTGGCGCACCGTCCAGGCCACCGACCACGGCCCCAGCGCCCAGTCGGTGACCAGGGTCGAGGTCCACTCCGGGATCGCGCTGTTGTTGAGTTCCCGGCCCGGGCGCCGCGGTTCGGCCAGTCCGGACTCGTTGACCAGCTCGTAGTGCCCGACCCAGGTGTTCTTCCAGTCGAAGCGCAGGCGGCCCCAGTCGCTGCCGGGCAGGGTCCAGCCGACGTTGAAATCCCAGCCGTCGGTCTTGATCGTGCCGAGGTTGTCGAGGATGTCGTCGAAGCGGATGATCTGGCCGCTGACCGGGTTGCGATCGTAGAAGCTGCACGATTCGGGATCGCGGGTGCCGATGCAGCGGTTGAGGATGGTCTGCGCATCGCGCGCCTGGATCGCGTCCTCGATGGTGTGCTTGTAGAACGTCACGCCGATGTCGAGCCGGTCCGACCACGAGACATCCGAGGCGAACGACGGACTCCACACCGCGCCGAGCATCAGGCTGCGGCTGGTCTCCGGCTGCAGGTCCGCATTGCCCGAGGTCACCACCGAGATCTGCGGGTTGGACTGCTCGTAGCCGGCGGGCACGCCCTCGGCCACGCACTGCGGCGTGGTGGATGCCTCGTTGTTGCAGGGGTCGGTGAGCGTGGCGTCGAACCGTGCCAGCGTCCCGTACAGTTCGCCGATCGAAGGCGCGCGGAACCCCTGCGCGAACGAGCCGCGCAGCAGCAGTTCGTCGGCCACCTGCCAGCGCAGGCCGAGCTTGCCGGTGCTCTCGCCACCGAACGTCGAGTAGTCCGAGTAGCGCCCGGCCAGGCTCAGGTCCAGGCTCTTGCCCAGCCAGCCGTCCCGCATCAGCGGCACGCTGAATTCGAGGTACAGCTCGCTGACGTCGTAGTCGCCGGATGTCGCACCCGAGGGCACGCCGTTGTACTCGCCGGCCACGGTGATTGGGTCGGGCGTGTAGCTGCCCTCGTACTTGCGATATTCGTAACCGGCGGCGAACGACAACGGACCAGCCCACATCTCGAACAGGTCGCCGGTGAGGTTGGCGGTGAACAGCGACAGCTTGTTCTCGCTTTGGTCGCGCACCAGCGGCTGGATGAAGGCCAGCATCTCCGGGGTGATCGTGCCCTCGCCGCCGAACAGGTTCAGCGGCACGCAGCCGGCGATCGCCGCGCACGCGGCCGGGTCGCCCAGCGCCTCGTTGATGCGGCGGATGTTGTAGCTGCCGGTGTTGACCTGCTCGGCGCGGCTGCGGCTGAACGCCACGCTGGCGTCCCAGCTCCACGGCCGCGTGGCCACGTCGAACACGCCCTCCACGCCCACCGAGGCGTACCAGGTCTTGACCTCCTGCCGGTAGCGGCGCGGCCCGCCCTCGACCGGACGCCGGCCGAGCAGGAACAGGTTGGCGTCGTCGCCCTCGGTGGTCAGGTCGAAGCCGAACGGGTTGTACGGATTGAGCGCGGAGATCACCAGCGTGCGTTCGGCGTAGTCGTTGTACACGCCGGCGTCGGTGCCCAGGAAGATCGGCTCCGCCGCTGCCTGGTTGGCCGACTCGCGCTGGTTGTACAGCACCTTGGCGTGGCCGCTGAAGGTCGGGGTGAAGTCGAAGCGCACCTGGCCGAACACGCTCTTGCGCTCGGACGGGGTCAGCAGCAGGTTGTAGGGCGCGAAGTTGAAGCGGTCAGCGGTGGCGAAGCAGTGGAAGTCGTCCGTGCGCTCGCAGCCGGCCTGGCCGGGATCGAACTGCGGATCGCCGGCGCCGGTGTTGGGGGTGATGTCGTACACCGTGCCGGTATCGGGATCCTGGAACACCAGCCGCCCCTGCGGCGTGGCCGAACTGCCGTTCGCCAGCCCGGTACCAGGCACCGGCACCCGCGCCGGCCCGTACTCGGACGACACGATCTGCTTCTGCTTGTAGTACGACGCGCCGAGGAACCACTGCACGCGGTCGGTGCTGCCGCCCCAGCCCAGGTCGGCGCCGTAGGTCTCGCCGCCCTTGAGGTCGTCGTACTCGCCGTAGTTGAAGTCGAGTTTGGCGCCGTCGATGCTGCGCCGGGTGATGATGTTGACCACGCCGGCAATCGCGTCGGAGCCGTAGATCGACGAGGCGCCGTCCTCCAGCACTTCGATGCGATCGATGATCGACAGCGGAATCGTGTTGAGGTCGACCGACGAGCCCACGCCCGAGGCGGAGGATTCGTTGACCCAGCGCACGCCGTCGACCAGCACCAGCACGCGCTTGGCGCCGAGGTGGCGCAGGTCCACCGTCGCCGCGCCGGCACCGACGCCGCCGCCGTCGGGCGGGAAGCCGAAGTTGCCGCTGGAATTGAACTTGGTGTTCAGCGCCGCGCCGCTGGCGGTGAGGTTCTGCACGATGTCGGCGACCGAGGTGAAGCCGCTGCGGTCGATGTCCTCACGGGTGAGGACCTGTACCGGCACCTGGCTTTCGAGCTCGGCCTTCTTGATGCGGGTGCCGGTGACGGTGACGGTGTCGAGCGTCCTTGCCTCGGGGGCTTGGGCAGGGGCGTCCTGTGCGGCGGCAAGGCCGGAAAGCGACAGCAGCAGCGAAGCGTGAATGGCCAGGACCAGACGCGCGGGGGACAGCGGCTTCATCGAGCTCTCTCCAGGCAAGATGGATCCGCCGCCCCCCTGTTCGCGACGGTAAAGCGGTTGTAACGGATTCGATCCGGGCGCACAAATGCGGGACGCACGTTTCCGGCTATTGCAGCAGCAGGCTGCCGGCCACCACGACCAGGAACACCGCGAACACCCGCTTCAGCGCCGGGCCGCCGATCGCGTGGGCCAGGCGCGAGCCCAGCGGCGCTGCCAGCACCGAAGTCACCGCGACGCCGATCGCCGCCGGCAGGTAGACGTAGCCGACCGCATGCGCAGGCAGCGCGCCGGCCGGTGCGTTGATCGCGTAGCCGGCGGCGCTGGCAACGCCGATCACCACCCCGCAGGCCGACGACGTGCCCACCGCGCGCACCGCGGCCACCCCGCGCCAGACGAGCAGCGGCACGGTCATGCTGCCGCCGCCGATGCCGACCACGGCCGACAGCGCACCGATGCCGACGCCGGCCGCGCCCATGCCCGGACCGGTCGGCACCACGTCGCCGCCGTCGCCGCGCGCGCCACCGAAGGCCATCCGCGCGGCGGCCAGCAGGCAGTACCCGATCACGCCCCACTTCAGCACATCGCCATCGAGCGCCACGGCCAGCAGGCTGCCCAGCCAGCCGCCGAGCACCAGCCCCGGCGCCATCCACGCCACCGTCGGCCACAGCACGCCGCCGCGGCGATGGTGCGCGTACGCCGACGAGGCCGCGGTGAACACGATGCTCGCCATCGAACTGGCCAGCGCCGCGTGCATCGCCGCGTCGCGGTCGATGCCATGCAGCGGCAGCAGCCAGGCCAGCGCGGCGACGAGGATCAGGCCGCCGCCGATGCCGAGCAGCCCGGCAAGCACGCCGGCGACGGCGCCGAGCAGGGGGAAGATCCAGAACTGGTCGAGCATGGGTGGCGGCCGGAGTGGGTGGGTGCGTGCGGATTGCGCGGCCGGGGATTATCGCCGGTGGCGGGTCGGGACACGTGCCGTGCGCTTCCGTGTCCCACATCGTCATTCCCGCGAAAGCGGGGTTCCCAATGGATGTCTGGTCACCCGGCGGCCTGGATCGCGGCGCGCAGCGGCAGGCGCGCTGCATCGGATTGCCACCGGGACTTCTTTTCCGTGCCGGTCCAAAGTCACCGGGTTCCCGCTTTCGCGGGAATGACGACGGAGGATTTCGCGGGGACTCTTGCGCTGCGACGAGCCCGTCGATCCGGACTCCCCCGCAGCGTGCCGACCGCCACGGCATCCTCGTTCACCCACCCTTCGCTATAGTCCGGCGATGCCAAAAAACAGCCTCCGCCTCCTGTCCTGCGCGTTCGCGTGCGTGCTCGCCGTCGGCGCGGCACATGCGCAACAGTCCCCCGCCGACACCGCCATCGCCAATGCGATCAGTGCCGCCGAGCGCGGCCAGCCGGTCGATGCCGCGCGCTTCGCCAACGCCCCGCTCTACGGCTGGCTCGAGTACGCCGGCCTGCGGCGCAACATCGACAGCCTGCCACCGGAGCAGGCGCAGTCCTTCCTGCAGCGGTACCAGGGCCAGGCGGTGGCGGAAACGTTCCGTTCGGTCTGGCTGGCGGCGCTGTCGCGGCGCAAGGAGTGGCCTGCGTTCCTCGCCGCGTGGTCGCCGTCGGTCGACGACGTGGCGCTGCGCTGCGCGGAGCTGCAGGCGCGCGACGCCAGCGGCCGCGCGGACGCGCAGTGGACCCGGGACGCGCAGGCGATCTGGACCAGCAGCGGCAAGTCGCTGCCCGACAGCTGCGACCCGGTGTTCGCAACGCTCGCGGCAAGGGGCGGACTGACGCCGGAACTGCGCTGGGAGCGGCTCGAGAAGGCCGCCGCCGAGTGGCAGCCGGCCGTCATGCGCGCCGCCGCGCGCGGGCTGCCGGCCGACCAGTTCGCGCTGGCCAATGACTACGCTGCGTTCCTCGACGCCGTCCACGACCGCGCCCTGCAGTGGCCGAAGACCGCACGCAGCCGCCTGGTCGCCTCGCAGGGCCTGGCGCGGCTGGCCAAGTCGACGCCGGTGGCGGCGGAAAACGCGCTACCGCGCTTTGCGAAGGCGCTCGAATTCACCGAGGAAGACCGCGGCCGCGTGCTGTACCAGGTCGCACTGTGGACGGTGGCCTCCTACGAACCCGAGTCCGCGCGCCGCCTCGCCGCGGTGCCGGCCGTGTCCTGGGACGAGCGCCTGCACGAGTGGCAGGCGCGCGAGGCGATGGCGCGTTCGGACTGGGCGGCGGCGCTGGCCGCGATCAAGGCGATGGGCGAGGAGCAGCGCGGCCAGTCGCGCTGGGCCTACTTCGCCGCGCGCCTGACGGAGATGGCCGGCGACAAGGCCGGCGCGCAGGCGCTGTACCGCGACGCCGCGCGCGAGTCCGACTTCCACGGCTTCCTCGCCGCCGACCGCCTCGACCAGCCCTACGCGCTGTGCCCGTGGATGCCGCCGGTGGACGCCGCGGCCAGGGCCGCAGTCGCGCGCGATCCCGCGCTGGTGCGCGCGATCGCCCTGCAGCGCATCGACCGCGCCGGCTGGGCGGCGCGCGAATGGAAGGATGCACTGTCGCGCTTCGACGACAAACAGCGCCGGCTGGCGATCGAAGTGGCGCAGGACGGCGGCTGGTTCGACCGCGGCGTGTTCGGGCTGGACATCGCCGGCAACCCGGAGGAGAAGCGCTGGTACACGATCCGCTTCCCGATCCACCACGACGCCACCATCCGCAGCCAGTCGGCGCGGCACCGGCTCGACCCGGCGTGGGTGGCGGCCGAGATCCGCGCCGAAAGCATCTTCAACCCGCGCGCGCGCTCGAGTGCCAACGCACGCGGCCTGATGCAGGTGCTGCCGTCCACCGGCGCGGCCGTGGCCAAGCGCAACGGGATCGCCTACGGCGGCGCCGAGAGCCTGTACGACTCGGACACCAACATCGCCATCGGCACCGCCTACCTGCGGCAGATGGAGGACAAGTACGGGAAGACCTACGCCGCCATCGCCGCCTACAACGCCGGCCCGTCGCCTGTGGCGCGCTGGCAATCGCAGCGGCCGGGCATGGACCCGGATTTCTGGATCGAGACGATCAGCTACAAGGAAACCCGCGACTACGTCGCCCGCGTGCTCGCCTTCAGCGTGATCTACGACTGGCGCATGAACGGCGACGCGCTGCCGGTGAGCCGGCGCCTGCTCGGCCAGGAAGGCGGCGCGCGCAAGAAGTTCGCGTGCCCGCTGGCGGAGGCGCCGAAGGGCTGACGCGCGCCTGTCCACCTCGCTGTCTGCCTTGCGGGTAGACAGCGGGCACCACATCATCGCGGCATGGACACCTACCTCGTCGGCGGCGCGGTGCGCGACCGGTTGCTGGGCCTGGAGCCCGGCGACCGCGACTGGGTCGTCGTCGGCCAGACGCCCGAGGCGATGCTCGCCGCCGGCTTCAAGCCGGTCGGCCGCGACTTCCCGGTGTTCCTGCACCCGGACACGCACGAGGAACACGCGCTGGCCCGCACCGAGCGCAAGTCCGGGCGGGGCCATCGCGGCTTCGTCGTGCACGCCGATCCCTCGGTGACGCTGGCACAGGACCTGGAACGGCGCGACTTCACCCTCAACGCGATCGCGCAGGACGCCGAAGGCAGGCTGGTCGATCCCTTCGGCGGCGCGCGCGACATCGAGCGCCGCGTGCTGCGCCACGTCGGCCCGGCCTTCGTCGAGGATCCGCTGCGGGTGCTGCGCGCGGCGCGCTTCATGGCGCGCTTTGCGCCGCTCGGCTTCACGGTCGCGCCGGAGACGATGGCGCTGATGCGCGACATGGCCGCGTCCGGCGAGCTCGACGCGCTGGTGCCCGAACGCGTGTGGCAGGAGCTGTCGCGCGCGCTGGGTTCACGGCAGCCGTCCGCCTTCCTCCGCACCCTGCACGACTGCGGCGCGCTGGGCGCGGTGCTGCCCGAGGTGGAGGCGCTGTACGGCGTGCCGCAGCGTGCCGAATACCACCCGGAGATCGACACCGGCGTCCACGTCGAACTGGTCTGCGACATGGCCGCGCAGCTTGCCCCCGGTGACACGGTGGTCGGCTTCGCCGCGCTCGTCCACGACCTGGGCAAGGCGCTCACGCCCGCCGACGTGCTGCCGCGCCACGTGATGCACGAGCAGCACGGCGTCGCACCGGTGCGTGCGCTGTGCGAACGGCTGAAAGTGCCGGCCGCGCACCGCGAACTGGCACGCATGGCCTGCCGCGAACACCTCAACGTGCACCGGCTGATGGAACTGCGCGACGCCACCGTGCACGACCTGCTCGCCCGCTGCGACGCCTTCCGCAAGCCCGAACGCGTCGCGCAGCTGGCGCTGGTGTGCGAGGCCGACAAGCGCGGCCGCGCCGGCTTGCAGGACGCGCCCTACCCGCAGCGCGCCGAACTGGTTCGCCTGCACGCCGCGGCGCTGGCGGTGCGCGGCGCGGACGTGGCGCGCGAGGGGCTGTCCGGCCCCGCGCTGGGCGAGGCGCTGCGCAAGGCGCGCATCGCCGCGATCGGCGCGGCGCGCGCGGCCGGTTAGAGTCATGTGTCCGGGCCTGCGCGCGGGTGCACGCAACGCCCGGTTCAGCCGGCCAGCGCCGGACGCACGTGGCGGTCGATGACCGCCCGCAGCGGCGCAAGCTCCGGATGGCGCGGCAGCACGGTGTCGAGGTAACCGAGGAAGCGCGGCGCGTCGGCCAGGTAGCGCGGCTTGCCGTCGCGATGGTGCAGCCGGGCGAAGATGCCCAGCACCTTGAGGTGGCGCTGCACGCCGATCAGGTCGAAGTCGCGTTCGAAACGCGCCGCGTCCGGCACCGGCAGGCCCGCGGCCGCGGCGCGCGCGCGGTAGTCCCGGCGCCAGCGCGTGACGCGCTCCTCCGGCCAGCTGGCGAAGGCGTCGCGGCACAGGCTGAGTACGTCGTAGGCAATCGGCCCGCGCACCGCGTCCTGGAAGTCCAGCACCGCCGGGCCGCCTTCGACCGGCATCAGGTTGCGCAGCATGAAGTCGCGGTGCACCAGCACCTGCGGCTGCGCCAGCGCCGCGTCCACCAGTCGCGATTCGATGCCGGCCAGCGCCGCATCCTCGCCGGCATCGAGCGCCACGCCGAGGTGGCGCTGCAGGAACCACTCGCGGAACAGCCCCAGCTCGCGCCGCAGCAGTGCGTCGTCGTAGGCGGGCAGGCCGGGCGGGCAGGCAATGGCCTGCAGCCGCAGCAGCTGCGCGATGGCCGCGTCCATCAGCGCGTCGACGTTGCCGTCGTCGGCAACCTGCAGGCAGGTGGACGGCCCCAGGTCTTCGAGCAGCAGGAACCCGGCTGCCGCGTCGCGCGCCAGGATCCGCGGCACGCGCACGCCGCCGGCGTCGAGCACGGCATGCATCGCCAGCCACGGGCGCACGTCCTCCAGCGCCGGCGGCGAGTCCATCACGATGCCGTCCGGCGCGCCGCGCCAGTAGCTGCGGAAACCGGCGTCCGCGGACGCGCGCTGCAGCGCGTCGACCGGACCGGACGACACGCGGCGTGCCCAGGCCAGCCGCTCGGCGGCGCGGGCGGTGTCGGGGTCGGCGTCGGTGGTGGAAGCAGGCGTCATGGTGTCGGGCATGCGTGGATTGTGGCGCATCAGGCGAGCCGGCCGTCGATCCGCTGCAGCAGGCCGGCCAGCGGCGTGCGCGCCAGCGCGAAGCCGGCCGCCACGCCGATGGCATCGGCCAGCACGTCGTACGGATCCATCGACCGGCTGCGGGTGAAGGCGAACTGCGCCAGCTCGATCGCGACCCCGAGCGCCAGCAGCCCGGCCGCCGCGCACCACAGCGCGCGCCGCGTCGCGTACAGCTGCACCGCACTGGCGGCGAGCAGGAAGAAGGCGAGGAAGTGTTCGAGCTTGTCGAACCCACGCGGCACCGACGGCAGGTCGGGCGCCGGCACCAGGCACACGGCGAACACCAGCACCAGCGCCAGCCACCACAGCGCCAGCCACGCGCGCGGGTGGCGCAGCGGCTTGAGCCAGCGCACCTGCGTCACAGGCGGAAACTCAGGTCGCCGGCCAGGAAGGCAACGCCGAACTCGACCCCGCGCGCGAAGCCCATCGCCTGGAAGCGCTCGCCCATCGCCGCCGGCAGGGTCAGCTGCTTGGCCTGCTGGCGCAGCGCGTAGCGGCCGGCCTCGTCGGCGGCGCGACCCTCCTGTTCTTCCAGATGTTGCGCCAGGCCGTTGCCGAGCAGCAGGCTGGCCTGCGAGCAGTAGCCGGCGAAATCGAAGCCGGCGCCGGTGCCCGCCTCGGCCAGTGCGGTGAAGTCGACCGAGGCGGTGATGTCCTGCAGCCCGGGATGGGCGAACACGTCGCCGCTGACGCGGTGCCGGTGGAACGCGCGCAAGGTGCCGTCGACGCGATCGGGCGCGTAGAACTCGCGCCGCGGATGGCCGTAGTCGACGAACAGCAGCGCGCCGTCGCGCAGGCCGCCGGCCACCGCCTGCAGCCAGTACGGCAGCTGCGGCAGCACCTCGGAGCGGTAACCGTCGGGCAGCGGCGCGCCGAGCTCGCGTTCGACGTGGCGCACCGCGGCCGACAGCAGCGGGTCGGCGGGGCGGTCGATGCGGGTGAAGGCGCCGTCGCCGGTGAGCGCGACGTGCTCCTCGAACACTTCGCCGTCGCGCAGGGTGAAGCGCACGGTCGGCAGCGCGTCGATCACCTCGTTGGCGAACAGCACGCCGTTCCAGTCCTCCTGCATCGGGCCGTCGAGCCATTCGACGCATTCGAACACCAGCGGCGTGAGCTTGCGCTGCAGCCGTTCGCGCTGGCGCTCGCGCAGGTCGGCGCTGGGTTCGAGGATGGCGTAGCGCGCCGGCATCGCGTCGATCGCCATCAGCTGCTTGATCGCGTGCTCGGCGAAGGCGCCGCTGCCGCCGCCGATCTCGACGAACACCGCCTCCTCGCCGACCTGCCGCAGCACCGGCGCCACCGCCTCGGCGATGCACTGGGCGAACAGCGATCCCAGCTCCGGCGCGGTGACGAAATCGCCGGCGCGGCCGAACTTGGTCGCGCCCGCGCTGTAGTAGCCCAGCCCCGGCGCGTACAACGCCAGTTCCATGAAGCGCGAGAACGGGATCGCGCCGCCGGCCGCGGCGATCTGTTCGCGGATCAGCGCCTGCAGGCGCGCGCTGTGCGCCAGTGCATCGGCGTCCGGGGGCGAAGTGGGCATGGGGATTCCTGATTCGGCAGGGCGACAGGATACGGAACCGCCGGCAGCGGTGTGTGTGGCCGACGTGTGGCGTGCGTGTCGTGGACGCGGCCCGGCCCGGACGCCTGCGCTATCGTGTATCGCCATGGACGCATCGCCC
Source organism: Luteimonas lutimaris (assembly GCF_039537065.1). Taxonomy (NCBI): domain Bacteria; kingdom Pseudomonadati; phylum Pseudomonadota; class Gammaproteobacteria; order Lysobacterales; family Lysobacteraceae; genus Luteimonas; species Luteimonas lutimaris. Next base: position 38,796 of record NZ_BAAAZU010000011.1, read on the forward strand.
CGCCCCGTCGCCCTGGTCACCGGCGCCGCCCGCCGCCTCGGCGCGGCCATCGCCCGCGGCCTGCACGCAGCCGGTTACGACCTGGCACTGCACTACCGCAGCTCCGCCAGCGAGGCACGGGCGCTGGCCGGCGAACTGGACGCCGCGCGTCCGGGCAGCGTGCTGTTGCTGCAGGCCGACCTGGCGCAGTTCGACCGCCTGCCGGAACTGGTCGCGCACACGGTGGGCCGCTTCGGCCGCCTCGACGCGCTGGTCAACAACGCCTCGGGCTTCACGCCCACGCCGCTGGGCACGGCGACGCCGGCGCAGTGGGACGCGCTGTTCGCCAGCAACGCGCGCGCGCCGTTCTTCCTCGCCCAGGCCGCCGCGCCGCACCTGGCCGCGGCACGCGGCGCGATCGTCAACCTGGTCGACATCCACGCCCAGCGGCCACTGCGCGACCACGCCGTCTACTGCATGGCCAAGGCCGCGCTGGTCATGGCGACCAAGGCACTGGCGCTGGAACTGGCGCCCGAGGTGCGCGTCAACGCGATCGCGCCGGGCGCGATCCTGTGGCCCGAAGCACCTGCCTCCGCGCAGGCAGGCGGCGACACCGACGACGCGCGCCGCGCCGCCCTGCTCGCCCGCACCCCGCTGGCCCGCACCGGCACCCCGGCCGAAATCGCCGAAGCCGTGCGCTGGCTGCTGCAGGGCGCCACCTACTGCACCGGCGAGATCCTGCGCCTGGACGGCGGCCGGCTGCTGGAAGGCTGAGCCGGCCGCGGCGGCGTCAGTCCCTGGGCGCGAACGCCCGCGCCAGCGCGACATTCCGGAACGCCGCCGGCGTCTCGTGCGAGACCGCGTAGCGGTACAGCGTGGCCGAGTAGATGCCCGACAGCGCCGCCTGGTAGATCCCCAGCAACAGCACGCCCAGCGCGCAGGCCACGCCGACCGCCACCGCCAGCGCGAGCGACGCCTGCGCCGCCAGCACCACCAGGCCCACCGACAGCAACACCGCGGCGAACGTGACTAGGCCGAACGCCGCGCCGATCCCGACCTGGCCGATCACGTTTTCGCCCCAGGTGCGCTTGAGCAGCGCCGTGCTCTGCTTGAGCGCGTCGATCGGGCCGATGTCGCGGCTGACCAGCACCGGCACCACCAGGAAGGTCGCCAGCGTCCACGCCGCGCCCAGCCCGCTGCCGAGCAGGCGGATGAGGAAATTGTCCTTGTTCTTCAGCGCCTGCAGCAGCACGCCGACGGTGGCGGAAATCGCGGCGTAGCCGAGGATCGACGGCAGCCGCGATTTCGCCGCAGCGAAGCCGTCGCGCAGGGTCGGGTCGCCGCCGTCGAGGCGGATCATCGCCGCGCCGACCAGGGCACAGTTGAAGAAGATGATCACCGTGTACTGGCAGAAATAGAACAGGAAGCCGAACACCGCCCCGCCGATGCCGAAGCCGTCGGCGAAGATCCGCAGCGCGAACATCGGCAGCAGGAACGTCGCCAGCACCGCCAGCGTGGCGATGCCCGACAGGACCGGGAACAGCATCAGCGCCTTGTCCGAGCGCAGCACCGCCGCGCTCGCCTTGACCAGTTCCCAGCTGCGCGAAAACTTCTCGAACATGTCCAGAGCCTCCCCGGGTGACGCTGCGATCGTGCGATGCGCGCGTGGCCGGCGCAAGCGCCGGAAGTCACCGATCAAGGACGTGCCGAGGTGACGGATGTGACCGCCACGCGGCCGGCTAACCGGCTTCGAAACCCGGCACCGCTTCCATCGCCACGTCGCGCTCGGGCGAGTCGGCCCACAGCTGCGCCAGCGTGCGCCCGCTGCGCGGTTCGACCATGTCCGGCGCGAGCTCGGCCAGCGGCCTCAGCACGAAGGCGTGGCGCAGTTCGTCGCGCGGCACGCGCAGATGGCCCGGGCCGTCGACGATGCGCTCGTCGTACAGCACCAGGTCGACGTCGAGCGTGCGGTCGCCGTAGCGCGGGCCGCTGCGGTCGCGGCCGTGCGCGTCTTCCAGCGCATGCAGCCAGGCGTCGAGCGCCTCCGGTTCGAGGTCGGTCTCGACCACCGCGGCAGCGTTGAGGAAGTCGCCGCCGTCGAAGCCGACCGCGCGGGTACGGTACACGGCCGACACCTGCACCCCGTCGAAGCGCGCGCGCAGCGCGGCAATCGCCGCGCGCAGGTGCGCCTCCGGGTCGAGGTTGCTGCCCAGGCTCAGGCAGGCGCGCGCCATCGCGCCTTCACTCGTCCGCCGCGACCGGCGCGACGCGCAGGCCCGCGAGCGCCGTGCTCAGCTCGGCGCCGCTGGGCTGCTGGAACACGCGCAGCCCGAACTCCGGCATCACCGCCAGCAGGTGGTCGAAGATGTCGCCGGCCAGGTTCTCGTACGGCACCCAGTTCACGTTGGCCGAAAAGCAGTACACCTCCAGCGGCAGGCCGGTCGGGGTCGGATCAAGCTGGCGCACCATCAGGGTCATGTCGTGCGCCACGCCCGGGTGCGCCTGCAGGTAGGCGGTCATGTAGGCGCGGAAGGTGCCCAGGTTGGTCGCGCGGCGGTTGTTGACCGGGTCCTTGCCCGCGGCCTCCAGCTTGGCGTTGTAATCGGCCAGCTCGGCCTTCTGCTTGTCCAGGTAATCGTCGATCAGGGCGAAGCGGCGCAGGCGCTGGCGCTCGTCGTGGTCGAGGAAACGCACCGAGGTCTGGTCGATCAGCAGCGCACGCTTGATCCGGCGGCCGCCGAAGTCGGTCATCCCGCGCCAGTTGCGGTAGCTCTCGCTGATCAGCGCCCAGGTCGGGATGGTGCTGATTGTCTTGTCCCAGTTCTGCACCTTGACCGTGTGCAGGCTGATGTCGATCACGTCGCCGTCGGCGTTTTGGCCGGGCATCTCGATCCAGTCGCCCACGCGCAGCATGTCGTTGCTGGACAGCTGGACCGACGCCACCAGCGACAGGATGGTGTCCTTGAACACCAGCATCAGCACCGCGGTCATCGCGCCCAGGCCGGTCAGCAGCACCAGCGGCGACTTGCCGATCAGCGCGGCGACCATCAGCACCGCGGCGACGATGAAGATGCCGATCTTGAGCAGCTGCAGGTAACCCTTGATCGGGCGCCGCACCGCGTTGGGGCTGGTCTGCTCGTAGATGTCGTTGAGCGCGTTGAGCAGGTTGCCGATCGCCATCGCCACGGTCAGCGCGACGTAGGCCAGGGCGACGTTGCGCACCACCACGTCCAGCCATTCCGGGATGCCCGGCACCAGCGCGATGCCGCCGAGCACGATCAGCGTCGGCACCACGTTGGCCAGCCGCGCCAGCACGCGGCGACCCATGATCGCGTCGTCCCACTTGCTCGGCGAAGCCTTGGCCAGGCGCCCAACCACGACCAGCAGCACGCGCCGGGTCAGCCAGTTGGCGATCCAGGCGGTCAGCGCCAGCGCGGCCAGGACGGCGAAGGTGGAGGCGTAGGGGATCCCGGCCAGCGGCCGGACGAAGTACGAATCGATGAAATCGGGCATGCGCTACAGGGTAGCGGCCGTGCGCTCGATGGTCACCCCGACCGCGCGCGCACCGCGCACCGCGCCCGGCTTGCTGAGCTTGAGCCGCACGCGCGACACGCCGAACTCATCGAGGATGATCGCCGCCACCCGCTCGGCCAGCGTCTCGACCAGGCCGAAGTCCGACTGCGACACGTAGGCGATCACCCGCTTGCTCACCGCCTTGTAGTTGAGCGTGTCGGCGATGTCGTCGCTGGCCGCGGGCACGCGGTTGTCGAACGCCATCTCGATGTCGAACAGCAGCGGCTGGCGGATGCGCCGCTCCCAGTCGTAGATGCCGATCAGGGCTTCGACTTCGAGGGCTTCGATGAAGACGGTGTCCATGGGGGCTGGGGATTCGGAATTCGGGATTCGGGATTCGGGATTCGGGATTCGGGATTCGGGATTCGGGGCTCGGGGCTCGGGGCTCGGGGCTCGGGGCTCGGGACTCGGGACTCGGGACTCGGGACTCGGGACTCGGGACTCGGGACGGCAGGAGCTTAACGTGCCGGCGTCTCGCCCTCTTGCGGTTCCCGGTTTCCCATTCCCGATTCCCGGCCTGCCGCCAGCGGCGGCAGGCTCGCCATATCCCACCGCGGCGTCGCGCGCACGGCGTCGTCGTCGTGCTGCCCGGCCCGGAGACGCAGCGCACCGGCGAAGGCGATCATCGCGCCGTTGTCGGTGCAAAGGGCCGGGCGCGGGAAGCAGGCGCGGCCGCCGCGCTGTTCACACATCGCCTGCAGCTTCGCGCGCAGGCGGCGGTTGGCACCGACGCCGCCGGCGACCACCAGCACGTCGCAGCCGGCCGCGTCCAGCGCGCGCTCGCACTTGATCGCCAAGGTGTCGACCACCGCGTCCTCGAAGCCGCGCGCGATGTCGGCGCGGGTGGCGTCCGCGCGGTCGCTCTTTTGCCAGGCCAGCAGCACCTGGGTCTTCAGGCCGCTGAAACTGAAGTCCAGCCCGGGGCGGTCGGTCATCGGCCGCGCGAACCTGAAGGCTCCCGGCGCGCCGGACTCGGCCAGCTTCGCCAGCTGCGGGCCGCCCGGATACGGCAGGCCCATCATCTTGGCGGTCTTGTCGAAGGCCTCGCCGGCGGCGTCGTCCAGGGTTTCGCCGAGCAGCCGGTAACTGCCGATCGCGTCCACCGCGACCAGCTGGGTATGGCCGCCGGACACCAGCAGGGCGACGAACGGCGGCTGCGGCGGGTCGTCCTCCATCAGCGGCGCCAGCAGGTGGCCTTCCATGTGGTGGACGCCGATCGCCGGCAGGTCCAGCGCCCAGGCCAGCGAGCGCGCCACGCCGGCGCCGACCAGCAGCGCCCCGACCAGGCCCGGGCCGGCGGTGTAGGCCACGCCATCCAGATCCCCCGTGCCCAGGCCTGCCTCGGCCAGGGTCTGGCGGACCAGCGGCAGCAGCTTGCGCACGTGGTCGCGGCTGGCCAGCTCCGGCACCACCCCGCCGTACTCGGCGTGCAGCGCGATCTGGCTGTAGACCGCGTGCGCGCGCAGCCCGTCGGCCCCGCCGATGGCGGTGTCGTAGACGGCGACGCCGGTTTCGTCGCAGCTGGATTCGATGCCGAGGACTTTCATGGGCGGGGTTCGGGGTTCGGGACTCGGGGTTCGGGGTTGGGCTGCGTGTACGCCGTCATTCCCGCGAAAGCGGGAACCC
>NZ_BAAAZU010000011.1:44083-108455 GCF_039537065.1 Luteimonas lutimaris
GACAGACGAATGTCTGATCACCCAGTGGCGCTCCCCCGAACGCAGTCCCCGATACGGGGGGACTGGGTTCCCGCTTTCGCGGGAATGACGGCTGGTGGGGCGCCGGTTGGGAGGCAGACCGGCGGCGGGTCGACGGCTGCCGGTCGGCGGCCCTGAAAACCCGACCCCTTGGACCCACGCTCCCGTGGTTGCGCGGTCCCGACGGCTCCCGTTATCATACGCGGCTCGCCGGATGGATTCCGGCGGCTTGCGCGTCCCTCGCGCAGGTCCGCGCCCCACGGGGCGGGCCTTCCAAACCCACAGAGACTCCTATGCCCAGCGTCAAAGTCCGCGAAAACGAGCCTTTCGAGTTTGCCCTGCGCCGCTTCAAGCGCACCTGCGAGAAGGCCGGCGTCCTGGCCGAAACCCGCAAGCGCGAGTACTACGAGAAGCCGACCCAGGAGCGCAAGCGCAAGGCCGCTGCCGCCGTGAAGCGCCAGGCGCGCCGCACGTCGCGCGACGTCACCAAGCGCCAGCGCCTGTACTGAGGCAGGCGCGGGTCCTTCCGCTGGCGCGCCCCGCGCGCCGCAGCAGGATATCGATGAAGCCGGCACGCGCAAGCGTCGCCGGCTTTTTGTCTTTGCAGTGTTTGTCCGGGCGTCCCCGGATTCCCCTGATTCCCGGCCGGCGCTCGCCGCCAGCCCCTCCACGGAGAGCCCCATGACCCTCAAGCAGCAACTCACCGACGACATGAAGGCCTCGATGAAGGCCGGCGACAAGGCCACGCTGGGCGTGATCCGCCTGGTCAACGCGGCGATCAAGCAGCGCGAGGTCGACGAGCGCATCGAACTCGACGACGCCGCCGTACTCGCGGTGCTGGAAAAGATGGTCAAACAGCGCAAGGATTCGGTCAGCCAGTACGAGGCCGCGCAGCGCGAGGACCTGGCGGCGATCGAGCGCGCCGAGATCGAGGTCATCCAGCGCTACCTGCCCGAGAAGCTGGGCGAGGCCGAGGTCCAGGCCGCGATCGACGCCGCCATCGCGCAGACCGGTGCCAGCGGCCCGGCCGACATGGGCAAGCTGATGGGCGTGCTCAAGCCCACGCTCGCCGGACAGGCCGACATGGGCCAGGTCTCGGCGCTGGTGAAGAAGGCGCTGGCCGGCTGAGGCCGCCAGGCCTGTGCGCCGGCCCGCCCGGAGGGCCGCCGGCGCGTCCTGATCGGCGACCGCGCCACGGACAGCCAGCCGTTATCCACATGACGGGCTCTGTATCGAGAATCATTCTCGTATAAAATGGCCCGTCGGACGTCAGCCAGATCGCCGCGTCCCCCGATGAAACCCAGGGGACCCTGCCTTGTCCAAAGCCCTCCTTTCCCGCGCCGGACTCCCGCGCGCGTCGCTGCTGTCCGCGGGCCTGCTGCTCGCCTTCCATGCCCAGGCCCAGGTCGCTGATGCTACCGCCCCGGGCGAACCGGCCACCGGCAACGCCATCGCCACGGCCGAGACCGAGGCCATCAATCTGGACTCCGTACTGGTCGTCGCCCAGCGCGTCGGCCGCGCCAGCAACGGCGCGACCAACCTCGACCTGGCGATCAAGGACACCCCGCAGTCGATCAGCGTGGTGAGCAGCGAGCAGATGCGTGATTTCGGCGCCGACAGCGTCAACGAGGCGCTGCGCCTGGCCACCGGCGTGCAGGTCGACGAATGGGAGACCAACCGCACCAGCTACAGCGCGCGCGGCTTCGACATCCTCAACACCCAGATCGACGGCGTCGGCATGCCCAACAGCTGGGGCGTCGCCACCGGCGCGACCGATGCCTTCGGCTACGAGAAGGTGGAAGTGATCCGCGGCGCCAACGGCCTGCTCACCGGCGTGGGCAACGCCGCCGGCACCATCAACTACGTGCGCAAGCGCCCCACCAACGAGCGGCAGGGCACGTTCGGCCTGGGCTACGGCTCGTGGGGCACCAAACGCATCGAAGTCGACTATTCGACCCCGTTCACCGACGACGGCCGGTGGGCCGGTCGCGTGGTCGCCGCGCACGAGGACGGCGACTCGCACCTGCGCGCCAACGAGAACGCGCGCGACGCACTGTACGGCGTGGTCGATGGCCAGGTCGGCGAAAACGGCACCCTGACCCTGGGCTACTCGTACCAGCGCGCGAAGTCCGACGGCATCATGTGGGGCGCGCTGGTCTTCATGAACAGCGACGGCACCCAGAACGAGTGGCCGCGCGATGCCTCGACCACGCAGGACTGGACCTACTGGAACACCACCACCCGGACCGCCTTCGCCGACTACACCCACCGGCTCGGCGACAACTGGCAGCTGAAGGTGTCCTACAACTACCGCCGCGCCACCGGCGACGAAAGGATGTTCTACGCCTACCTGCCGGATCCGGACTTCGACGGCACCTCGATCGCCCTCGACCCGGACACCGGCCTGGGGCTGGTCGGCTATCCGTGGGGCGGCAACGACGAGGCGACCGCGCATCTGGGCGCGGCGACGCTCGATGGCCACTTCGAGCTGTTCGGCCGCGACCAGGAAGTGCTGCTGGGCGCGAGCATCACCCGCAGCGAATCGAACAGCTGGGAGCGCAGCGCCGACTTCTCGTCGCCCGCCTGGGGCCCGCTGCCGGCGTTCCCGTACGACACCGACGCCCTCCCGGAGCCGGCCTGGGGCGACGCCGCGCTCTATTCGGTGTTGAACCAGCACCTCAAGCGCGCCTTCGGCGCCACCCGGATCGCGCTGGGCGACCGCTTCAAGGCCATCGTCGGCGCCAACTACGCCCAGTACCGGCGCGACGGCAACTCCTACGACCTCGCCTTCGACCAGACCACCAGCCACACCAGCCCCTACGGCGGCCTGACCTTCGACTTCAACGAACACGTGCTCGGCTACGTCAGCTATTCGGACATCTACCAGCCGCAGGACCAGGTTGACGCCGACAACCGCTACCTCGACGCCAGCCAGGGCGTGAACTACGAGGCCGGCATCAAGGCCGACTGGCTCGACAGGCGCCTGCTGACCACGCTGGCCGTGTTCAAGGCCGACCAGGACGGGCTGGCCACGCCCACCGGCCAGTACAACGAGTTCGGCTCGACCATCTACGCGCCGGTGGACGTGCGCTCGAAGGGCGTCGAGTTCGAGGCGGTCGGCAAGCTCGGCGACGACGTCGACCTGGTGTTCGGCTACACCGCGCTGAAGCTCGATGGCCTGGACGGCGACGACACCTATTCGTGGGTGCCGCGGCGCACGGCCAACCTGCTGCTCAGCGCGCGCCTGCCGGGCTACCGCGCGCTGTCGTTCGGGTTTGGCGGACGCTGGCAGAGCACGATCTCCAACGTCGAATCCAGCGGCTTCACCGTGCGCCAGGGCAGCTACGCGGTGCTCAACGGCTTCGTCGCCTGGGACTTCCGGCCCGATGCCACGCTGCGCCTGAACGTGCGCAACCTCGGCGACGAGAAGTACATCAACACCCTGCGCTACAGCGGCTACTACGGCGCGCCGCGCAACTACACCCTCAGCCTGGACTGGCGGTTCTGATGGCGCGACGCGACGCGACGAGCGGGCCGATGGCGCATTGCGTTGCGGGGCTGCCGGCATGACCGCGGCCTGGCTGCTGCTGTCGCTGCTGTCGGCGCTGGGGTTCTACCTGGCCAGCCCGCACCAGCGGCTGTGGCCGCGCGCACACGGCCACGCGGGCGTGCTGCGCATCGCGGCCACGCTGTGCGCGGCGGCCGCGATCGCCGCGGGCAGCGTCGCGATGGGCGTCACGGCCGGCGTGTTCTCGGTGCTGACCGCGATCATGCTGGCGGCAGTGCTGCTGCCCTGGCTCGACGCCTGGCGACAGCTGCGCGGCGAACCGCGGGAGGCGGGCGGCCATGTGGACTAAGTCCGCGACGATGTGGGCCAAGTCGCTGGCCGCCGCGCTGCTGGGGCTGCCGCTGACGGTCGCGGTCATCGGCCTGGTCGCGCTGCTGTGGCCGGGCGACATCACCCGCACCACTTTGCCCTGGCTGCTGCTCGCGTTCCCGGTGTGGATCGCGGTGATGTCACTGGCGTTCCTCGCCCGCAACGGCCGCCGCGCGTGGCTGTGGATGGGCGGGGCGACGCTGCTGTGTTTCGGCCTGATCCAGCTGGCCAAGGCGCTGGGCTGGGCCGCGGAGATGCCATCGTGAAAGCCGCCACGCTACGGATCTTCCTGTCGGTGCATACTTGGGTGGGACTGGTCGCCGGCATGGCGCTGTTCATCGCGTTCTACGCCGGCGCGATCACCGTGTTCACCCATGAGCTGGGCGACTGGCAGCGGCCGGCCGACACGCAGCCGGTCGCGGACCCGGTGGGCCGCTCGCAGGCGCTGCTCGATGCGGTACTGGCCACGGACCCGGATCCGGAACTGGGCCTGTTCGTGGTGCTGCCCGGCGACCACGGCCCGCAGCCGTCGGCCTACCTGTACAACGAGGCGACCGGCGAGCAGCGCCGGTTCGTGCTCGACGCCGACGACGCACTGCGCGAAACCCCGCCACGCACCGGCTTCGTCGACTTCGTCTACGACCTGCACTTCACCGCGGGGCTGCCGCGCCTGCCCGGCAGCTATCTGTTCGGCATCATCTGCGTGCTGTACGGGCTGGCGCTGGTCAGCGGCGTGGTGATCTACGCGCCGACCTTCGTCCGCGACCTGTTCGCGCTGCGCATCGGCCGCAACGTCAAGCGGCTGTGGCAGGACGCGCACAACGTGATCGGCGTGCTGTCGCTGCCGTTCCACGTCGTCCTCGCCTGGACCGGGGCGGTGCTGACGATCGGCCTGCTGATCCTGGTGCCGTTCCAGTCGCTGGTCTACGAGGGCAAGCTGTTCCAGGTGCTGGGGCCGGACTTCGAGGTGACCCCGCACGTCGCCGAAGCCGGCGTCGCCAGGCCGATGCTGCCGATGGCCGGGCTGCTGCAGCGCGCGGAGGCGACCATCCCGGGAATGGTGCCCAATTCGGTCGACTACCACGGCGCCGGCGACGCCAATGCGCGCGCCATCGTCTACGGCGACCTGGACCAGCGCCGGCTGAGCACCGCCGGCGCGGTGGCGATGGACGCGACGACCGGCGAGGTCGTCGACGGCACCCAGCCCACGGCCTACAGCCCCGGGCGCGCGTTTCTGTATGCGCTGTACTCGCTGCACTTCGGCACGTTCGGCCACGCGGCGGTGAAGTGGCTGTACTTCGTGCTGGGACTGGCCGGCGCGTTCCTGTTCTACAGCGGCAACCTGCTGTGGATCGAGGCGCGGCGCAAGCGGCGGCAGGTGGAGCAGCCACGGCGCACGCGGTTCATGGCGGCGCTGACGCTGGGCGTGTGCCTGGGCTGCGTGGCCGGCGTGTCGGCGTCGTTCCTGGCCGGCGCGCTGCTGCCGGACGCGTGGGCGCCGCGCGCCTACTTCCTCGTGTTCTTCGCCGGCATCGCCTGGGCCTTCGCGCGTCCGCCGGCGCGCGCCGGGCACGAGCTGCTGTGGCTGTGCGCGCTGCTGACGCTGGCGATCCCGGTCGCCGGCGCGATCGGCTCGGGCGAGCACCTGTTCGCGGCGTTCGCGAACGGGCACTGGCACCGCTTCGCCGTCGATGCCGCGGCGCTGGCGTTCGCGCTGGCGTTCCGGGCGATGGCGCGGGCGACGCTGCGGCGCGGCTTCAACGGCGATCCCAACAGCGTCTGGGCGCTGCCGGCGCGGACACGAGACGCCCCGGCAGCCTGATCCGGCCCGGCGGCGGCCGCGGCGAAGGCCGGCCGCCCCATCTGTGACGTCGCGCAGCCGGCGCTGAACATTTCCTCCACGCCGCCCGCCTATCCTCACGCAATGCAATTTTCAAGCGAACATGTCCGCCAGCGTTTGCAGCGCCTGCAGGAAAGCCTTCCCGTCGCGCTCGGGCGCCGCTTCGTCGAGACCGACCTGCTCACCCACGCCGCGGCGCTCTCGTTCTACACCCTGATCTCGCTGGCACCGCTGCTGGTGCTGCTGCTGTGGCTGGCCGCCTCGCTGTACCCGTCGGCGCAGGACGAGTTGATGCGCCAGGTCGGCGACCTGGCCGGCACCGGAGCGCGCGACGTGGCCGCCACCGTGATCGCCAACGCGCAGACCCGGCCCGACGTCGGCTCGCTGGCCGGGCTGTGGAGCACGGCGCTGTTGTTCGTCGGCGCCACCGCCGTGTTCGCGCGGCTGCAGGCCGCACTCAACCTGATCTTCCGCGGCGACGCCCACGAACTGCCCGGCGGCCTGTGGGCGTGGCTGCGCAAGCGCGTGCTGTCGTTCGGCGTGGTGCTGTCGCTGGGCTTCCTGCTGATCGTCTCGATGAGCCTGACCACGGCGCTGCAGGTAGTGTTCGCCTGGCTGCCGGCGATCCTGCCGGTGCTGGGCAACCTGACCTCGCTGGCGCTGTACACCGCCGCCTTCGCCTTCCTCTACCACTACCTGCCCGACCGCCGCGTGCGCTGGCGCCAGGCGCTGCTGGGCGGGCTGGTCACCTCGGGGTTGTTCGTGCTCGGGCGCTGGGCGATCGGCCTGTACCTGGCGCAGGCCGCGCCGGGCAGCGCCTATGGCTCGATGGGCGCGCTGGTGCTGCTGCTGGTGTGGATGTACTACGCCGCCGCGGTGTTCTTCCTCGGCGCGCTGATCACGGCGGTGATCGACGAGCGGATGCTCGCCGCCGCCGCGCCGGCGGCGGACCCGGCGGTACCGGCCGCGAACGCCTGAGCCGGCCGCCGGCGACGCCCGGCAAATGCGATCATGGCGGCATGGCCCGCCTGTCCGACGCCTTCATCGACGACCGCGCCCCCGCGAACACGAATCGTGATGCGGGTTGGCGCGCCGCAGCGCGTGGCAGGAGTCCGGCGGCCGGCGCAACGACCTGGCGGTTGGGGGCCGGCTGAGATGGCGCGGCTCTCCGATGCTTTTATCGACGACCTCCTGGCCCGGACGGACATCGTCGAGGTGATCAACGCGCGCGTGCCGCTCAAGCGGCAGGGCAAGGAGTACTCGGCGCGCTGTCCGTTCCACGACGAACGCTCGCCATCGTTCACGGTCTCGCCGACCAAGCAGTTCTACCACTGCTTCGGCTGCGGCGCGCACGGCACGGCGATCTCGTTCCTGATGAACTACGACCGCCTCGAGTTCCTCGACGCGGTGGACGAGCTGGCCAAGCGTGCCGGCATCGAGGTGCCGCGCGAGACGCAGCAGCGCAACGAGAACTCCGATGCCAAGGAATTGTTCGGCGCGCTGGAAGCCGCCGCGCATTTCTTCCGCAAGCACCTGGCCGGCAGTGCGCCGCAAGGCGCGAAGGCGCGCGCCTACCTCGATGGCCGCGGCGTGGACAAGGCGATCCGCGAGCAGTTCGCGATCGGCTACGCGCCCGACGGCTTCTCCGCACTGCGCGACGCGCTGGGCACCGACGCGCGGCGCATGAACCTGCTCGAACGCGCCGGGCTGTTCTCCAAGAACGACCGCGGCAACGTCTACGACAAGTTCCGCGACCGGGTGATGTTCCCGATCCACGACCGCCGCGGGCGCCCGATCGCCTTCGGCGGGCGCGTGCTCGACGCCGACGCCTCGCCCAAGTACCTCAACTCGCCCGAGACCGCGCTGTTCCACAAGGGCCGCGAACTGTACGGCCTGTGGCAGGTGCGGCAGGCGAACTCGCGCATCGAGCGGTTGATCGTGGTCGAGGGCTACATGGACGTGGTCGCGCTGTTCCAGCACGGCGTCACCACGGCCGTGGCCACGCTCGGCACCGCGACCACGCCCGACCACGCCGAACTGCTGTTCCGCAACGCCCCGGACGTGTACTTCTGCTTCGATGGCGACAACGCCGGGCGCAAGGCCGCCACGCGCGCGATGGAATCGGTGCTGCCGCGCATGCGCGACGGGCGCCAGGCGTTCTTCCTGTTCCTGCCCGAAGGCGAGGACCCGGACACGCTGGTGCGCAGCGAGGGCAGCGGCGGCTTCGACGCGCGCCTGCGCGAGGCCACGCCGCTGTCGCAGTTCCTGTTCGACTCGCTGGCCGCCGACGTGAACCTGTCCACGCTCGACGGCAAGGCGCGGCTGGCCGAGCGCGCCAGGCCGATGCTGGCGCAGATCCCCGACGGCGCCTTCGCCGACCTGATGCGCCAGCGCCTGACCGAGCTGACCGGCGTCGGCGCGCGCAGTGCCGCGCCCGCGACCCACGTGCCGGCGCAGCGGGTGCACCGCCCGCACGCCGGCGCAACGCCCAAACGCAGCCTGGTCCGCAGCGCGATCACCCTGCTGCTGCAGAAGCCGGCGCTGGCGCTGCAGCTGCAGCCGCCGTATCGCTTCGTCGCCCTGCGTCAGCCGGGCGTCGAACTGCTGACCGAGTTGATCGCCGTGGTCAACGCGCGCCCGGACATTTCCACCGGCGCGCTGCTGGAGCATTTCGCCGAACGCGAGGAAGGCGAGGCGCTGCAGAAGCTGGCCAGCCTGACCGTGCCCGGCGAAGAAGCCGACTGGCACGAGGAATTCATCGGCGCGATGGCGCAGCTTGACCGCCAGACCCTGCAGCAGCGGGTCGCCGAGCTGCAGGGCAAGCAGCGCGAATCCGGGCTCGACGACGCCGACAAGGCCGAACTGCGCGAACTGCTGCAGGCGCAGCGCGCCGGCTGACGCCGCTCCGCGGCCGTCGCGCGGCGGACGATGCCGCCGCGCCGCGCGGAGTGCCCTGCCAGGGAAGGCCTACCAGTTGTACTTGACCTTCCCGTAGACGAAGGCGCCCTGCGACCCGAACGGCGAGCTGCTCGGATAGCGGAAGATGCCGTGGAAGTCGCTGCCGTCGGGCGCTTTTTGCGGATAGGTGTCGAAGACGTTGTCGGCGCCCAGCGTGAACGTCCAGTTGTCGCGGTGGTAGTCCATCGACGCGTTGAAGATCCACTTGGACGGGTAGAGGTCGTCGAATTCCGAACTGGTCGAGCTGTACTCGGTCACCCTCCCGTAGCGGAGCGCAGTGGCGCTGAACCCCCAGTTGCCCTTGGTGTACGAGTTGGTCCAGATGAACTTGGAACGCGGCATCTGGTCGGCGAGCAGCCCCTTGGTCTGGCTGCGCGTGATGCGGTGGAAGCCGACGTCGCCGAGAGAATCCAGGACCGGCGGGTTGGGGCGCACGCCGGTCACTTCGTTCTTGTGGTACGACCAGTTGACCGTGGTTTCGAACTTGGCGCCGTTGTCGAGGTCGCGGAAGTAGTTGGAGACGACGCCGATGCCGCGGATGCGCATTTCCGCGGCGTTGGTGAAGTAGGCCAGGGCCACGTACTGCGGGTTGTCGATGCCGTTGTCGGCCAGGTATTCCTTGACCGAGTCCGCGACCAGCGACATCGAGCTCGACATCAGGATGCGGTCCTTGAGGTTAATCTGGTACAGGTCAACCGTGGTGGTGAACGACGGCACCGGGTTCCACACCGCGCCGATGGTGTAGCTGCGCGTGGTTTCCGGCTTCAGCGGCTCGCTGCCGAGCAGCAGGGCCAGTTCGTTGTCGACCGGCACCAGGCCGCGCAGGTAGATGCCCTCGGGCAGGCCCAGCGAGTTGCCTTCCGGATACGACACGGACGTGGTGGCCGAACCGTGCTGCTGTCCCAGCCCCGGCGCGCGGAAGCCGGTCGAGACCGTTCCGCGCACGGCGAATCCGTTGTCGAAGTCATAGCGCCCGGACAGCGCGTAGGACGTGTTGGTGCCGAAGTCCGAGTAGTCCTCGTGGCGCAGCGCCAGCGACGTGCTCAGCCGTTCGGTGAGGTTGCCTTCCAGCTGCACATACTCGGCGACCGAATGCCGCGAATTGTCGCTCGCGTCCTGCGGCCCCCAGCCGGCAAACCCCTGGGCGGCGCCGGTGACGCCGGAATTGCCCACGTACCACGAGGCCAACTCGCCCTCCACGATCTCGTAGCGCTGGCGCAGGTACTGCGCGCCGAAGCCCAGGTCCCAGTTGTCGCCCAGCGACTTGGCGAAGGCGACATCGAAGCTGGCCTGCGACGAGGTCAACACGCCGTCGTGGATGTCGGTCGGGCTGTAGCCGAAGTCGTTCCAGAACGCGAAGTTGACCGTGTTGAAGGTGCCGTAGGACACGCGGTTGGCGCCCCAGTTGGCGCTGACGTCCCAGTTCCAGCCGCCCTCGGTCTCGCCGCGCAGCCCGGTGACGAAGCTCTTGTCGCGCGAATCGCCGTGCTCCACCGGCTGGAAGCCGTCGCCATCCGGAAAGATGTACTGCATCAGCGGGTCCTTGGGCTCCGGCGAATTCATGCCGTAGCGGTAGAACGCCATCGGCTCTGCCACGAGCCTGCCGTAGTGTCCGGACCCGTACAGGCTCACGTTCGGGGTGAAGTCATACTGCCAGCTGAGGAAGGAGTTGTAGCTGTTGGATTCGGGGATGCCGACCCGGAACTTCTTGCCCAGCTCGGTGAAGCCGGGCCGGTTGTCCAGGCCGGCGCGGTTGGTCGGCTGCTGGTCGGCCGCCTCCACGGCAACCCGCAGCCAGCCGTTCGCGCCCAGCGAAAAGCCGACGTCGCCCTGCACCCGCGAACGGTCGCCGTCGCCGGCCGAATACTTGCCGTAGCTGGCCTGCAACTCGCCGCCTTCGGCGCCCTTCTTGAGGATGATGTTGATGACGCCGGCCAGCGCGTCCGAGCCGTACTGCGCCGAGGCACCGTCACGCAGGACCTCGATGTGGTCGATCGCGCCGATCGGGATCGTGCCGATGTTCACGCCCTGCGAACCCTGGCCGACCTGGCCGAGCGTCAGCATCAGCGCATTGGAATGCCAGCGCTTGCCATCCACCAGGATCAGCACCTGGTCGCTGTTGAGGCCGCGCATCTGGAACGGCCGCGTGAACGCGAACGTGTCGGACATCGACGCCAGCGGGAAATTCAGCGAAGGGACGGCGACGTCGAGCGCGCTGCCCAGGTCGATCGCACCGGACTGGTTGAGGATCTCGTTGGGAATCACGTCGATCGGCACCAGCGACTCGGCCTGGGTGCGGTTGCTGACGCGGGTACCGGTCACGACCACCTTGTCGAGAGTCGTGGGCGTCACGGACCGGGTCGCCTGCGGTTGCGCATCCGTGGCAGGCGCCGCCTCGGCCGCATTTCCCGCTTCCTGCGCGGCCGCCGCGCCGGACAGCGCAAACAGCACAGCAGTGGCCAGCACGGTGGGAGTGATCCGACCCTGACGCTTGTACATGACGTTTTCCCCGGATGTGTGTTGCCCTGGAACCGCCGCGGCCGGGCAACCGGCATGCAGTGGATTCCCCCATGTCGGCCGGAAAACCGGCCCGGACAGCGCGCGCGAACCCCTGCTCCCGCATGCGTGCACCGGCCGGACGCACGGCCCGACACCCCTGATACGACCCGAGCATAGGCACAAGCCTGCGCAGGCTGCCAGCGAAAAAACAGGGACAGGCCATAACCACAGGTTGTGGGCGCCGCGTCATTCCGCGACGGCGGCACGCTGGCGCGCAGGTCAAGCCGGCACGAATTCCAGCCCCGCCGCAGGCGCCAGCCACGGCATCAGCCAGTGGTCGAGCAGCAGGAACGCGAACAGCGCCATCAGGTACACCACCGAGTAATTGAATACGCGCATGGCGAAGAATTCGTCCGGCGGATCCATCAGCTTCCACGCGTACCACAGGAACATCGCGCCCAGCACGATCGCGCCGCCGAGGTAGAACCAGCCGCTCATGCCGACGATCGCCGGCAGCATCGTCACCACGAACAGCAGCACGGTGTAGAGCAGGATCTGCCAACGCGTGTATTTCACGCCGTGGGTCACCGGCAGCATCGGCACCAGCGCGCGCGCGTAGTCGGCGCGGCGGAAGATCGCCAGCGCCCAGAAGTGCGGCGGCGTCCAGGTGAACACGATCAGCACCAGCAGCCACGCGTAGGCCCAGTCCCACGGCCCCTGCATGTTGGTCACCGCGGCCCAGCCCAGCAGCGGCGGCGCCGCGCCGGCGATGCCGCCGATGACGATGTTCTGCGGCGTGGCGCGCTTGAGGAAGCCGGTATAGACGATCGCGTAGCCGATCAGCGACGCGAACGTGAGTGCCGCCGTCAGCGGGTTGACCAGCGCGATCAGGATCGTCATCGACGCCGCGCCCAGGAACACCGCGAACGCCAGCACCTGCGCCGGCTTCAGCGTGCCGGTGGCCAGCGGCCGGTTGGCGGTGCGCGCCATCACCTTGTCGATGCGCTGGTCTATCAGGTGGTTGATCGCCGCGGCCGAGGCCGCCGCCAGCCAGATGCCGAGCAGGCCGAACACGCTTTCGCGCAGCGGCGGCAGCCCGGGCACGGCCAGGAACATGCCCACCACCGCGGTGAACACGATCAGCGACACCACGCGTGGCTTGGTCAGCTCCCAGTACTGGCCGGCGATGCCCTTCATCAGTCGATCGCCCGCAGCCGCGCCAGCAGCGAGACCAGCACGAACAGCAGCAGCGCGGCGCCGGCGTTGTGCGCCACCGCCACGTCCAGCGGCAGCGACAGCTTGACGTTGGCAATGCCCAGCGCGACTTGGCTGCAGGCCAGCAGCGCGAGCAGCACCGCCCAGCCGCGCAGCCCCGGCGTGCGCAGCAGCCGCACCGCAAGCGCGATCAATCCGGTGAACGCGACCACCGCCATCATCCGGTGCACCAGCTGGATCGCGATGCGCGAGGCGCCGTCGAGGATGCCGCCCTCGTAGTCCACGCCGATCCCGCGCCACAGTACGAAGCCTTCGCGGAAATCATGCGGCGGCCACCACTGGCCCACGCACTTGGGGAAATCGTTGGCGCAGGCCAGCGCGGCGTAGTTGGCGCTGGTCCAGCCGCCCAGCGCGATCTGCACCGCCAGCAGCACCAGCACCGCCACCACCCAGCGCCGCAGCTGCAGCGCATCGGCCAGCCGGATCGGCGAATGCGTCGCCCGCCAGGCCATCCATGCCAGCAGCGCGAACGTGGTGAGCCCGCCGAGCAGGTGGCCCATCACCACGATCGGCTTGAGAAGCCAGGTCACCGTCCACATGCCCAGCAGCGCCTGGAAGATGATCACCGCCAGGGTCAGGGCCGCGGTGCGCGACAGGTCGATGTTCGACCAGCGCAGCGCCGCGAACAGCAGGATCGCCTCGCCCGCGATCGCCAGCGCCGAGGCCGCGGCGTGCATGCCGCGCATGTACAGCGGGATCGCCAGCGCCACCAGCACCGCCGCGGCGGCCACCTGCAGCACGCCGCGCGGGCGCTTGCGCGCGGCCAGCAGCGCCAGCACCAGCACCAGCACGCCGAGGCTGCCGGCGATCATGCGGTGCAACTGCTCGCGCCAGGCCTTGTGCACTTCCACCGGACGGATCGCGGTGGCGGCGTGGTCGATCGCGCCGCTGGCCGCGGTCGGCCACGCGGCGCGCCCGTAGCAGGTCGGCCAGTCGGGACAGCTCAGGCCGGCGTTGGACAGGCGCACGAACGCGCCGAACACGATTACCCCCAGCGCCAGCGCCACCGCCAGCCAGGCGATGCGGTGGAAGTGGCGGTACACGCCCGGCTTGGCATAGCGGATCGCCGGCGGTTTGGCTTGGGTGGTCATGGGCAACGGGTCACATCAGTCTCAGCAGTTTTGCCACGTCCGCGCGCAGCCCGCCCGGATCGAAGCCGGGAGCGTAGCGCAGGATGACGAAGCCGTTCGGGTCGATTACGTACACCGGCACGCCGGCCGGATCATCGACGCCGGGCAGCTTCGCGCGCAGCGCGGGGTCGCGCCGCAGCACGCGCGTGGCGGCGTTGTCGATGGCGCCCTGCGGCGGCGCGCCGAGCCAGAGCAGGTCGACTTCGTCGGCCTTGGTGCCGAACAGGCGCCAGACCAGGTCGAGTTCGCGCGCCAGCTCGACGCATGCGTCCGCGCAGCCGGCCGGCGGCGCCACCAGGATGCGCCAGCGGCGTTCGGCCGGGTTCCACGCGTATTCGCCACCGGTGGCGAGCACGGGCGTGGACCCGCGCAGGTCCGTCGGCGGCTGCAGCAGCTCTCCGTTGTTTTTCATCCCCGACGGTTGCCAGCCGGAAAAGCGCAGCGCGCCGGCGACCAGCATGCCGCCGAGGAAAATCGCGATCACCGCGAACATGACCAGGCGGTTGCCCCCGTCGCGATGGCTGTCGTTGTCGTTCATGGACCGGTCCTCTCCGGTTTGCGCTTGCGCAGGGTCAGCAGCAGCGTGATCACCAGCACCGCCAGCGCCAGCGCGAACCACTGCACGGCGTAGCCCAAGTGTTGTTCCGGCGGCAGCGTGTTGGGCAGCACGTCCAGGTCGCGTGCATAGCCCAGCGGCAGGTCCGGGTCGAGCTTGAGCACCCGCGGCGCGAGTGACGGCTGGCCCAGCTGCGCGCCAAGCGCGGCCGTGTCCAGCCCGGTGGCCAGCAGTGGCCCGCCGGCCTGCGGCGTGGCCACCGCGGCCATGATGCCGTGCGACGGCGGCGGCGCCAGCAGGCCGGCGACCTCCAGCCCGCCCTGCGGGCGCGGCACCGGCGGCAGCGTGCGGTCGCCCGGCAGCGGCAGCCAGCCCAGTTCCACCAGCAGCGGCGTGGCGTGCGGCGCGGACGGCTGGAACACGCGGTAAACACGCACGCCGGGGCGCTCGTCGCGCTGCTGGTTGTCCAGCAGCACCGGCGGCGCGTCCACGAAGCTGCCGCCGCCCGCGGCCCAGTCGTAATCGCGCGCGCGCGCCGCGTCCGCGGCGCTGGCCAGCGGCCGTGGCGAGCGCTGCACGAGCACCTGCTGCACCGCGTCGAGCATCGCCTGCTTCTGGTGCATGCGATCCAGCTGCCAGAAACCCAGCGACGCCAGACCGGCCGCCACCAGCACGGCCAGCAGCCACCACGCGACGAGATTGCGGCGCCGGCTCACGCGCACCACTCCCGCGCCTGCGATAATCCGCTCATGCGCCCACCACGCCCCGCCCGGAGACCGAGATGAACGATTCGCTGAAAACCCTGCTGATCGTTGCCTTCCTGCTCGTCATCCTCTGGAACCTCGGCGCTGGGCTGTATTACATGCTGGTCGACAAGGGCCAGACCAAGCGCACCGTGAACGCGCTGACCAAGCGCATCGCGCTGTCGGTCGCGTTGATCCTGCTGGTGATCCTGGCGATCTGGATGGGCTGGATCACGCCGCACGGGATTCAGGGGTAAGTCACTCCGCCGGCCGCGAGCCGGCTTTCCGCGAGCGAGCTTTTCTCCTTCCCCTTCAAGGGGAAGGCCAGGATGGGGATGGGGTTCGCTGCTGCGTTCCGGAAACCCATCCCCACCCTTGCTGTCCGGCCACGCGCAGCGCGCGTGGCGTTCATCGTCGCGTGAGCCAGTGGCTCGCAAACGCTCCTCTTCACCCCCTTGAAGGGGAGGGAAATCGGAGCGCGGCTTTTCTTACAGCACGTAGACGAACAGGAACAGGCCCAGCCACACCACGTCGACGAAATGCCAGTACCAGGCCACCGCCTCGAACGCGAAGTGGTTGTCCTTGTTGAAGTGGCCCCTGGCGCAGCGCAGCCAGATGATCGCCAGCATGATCGTGCCCAGCGTCACGTGCGCGCCGTGGAAGCCGGTGAGCATGAAGAACGTCGAGCCGTAGATGCCCGAACCCAGAGTCAGGTTCAGCTCCGTGTAGGCGTGCATGTACTCCTCGATCTGGAAGAACAGGAACGTGCAGCCCAGCAGCACGGTCAGTCCGAGGAACACCAGCAGCTGCTTGCGGTGGCCGGCCTTGAGCGCGTGGTGCGCGATGGTCACGGTCACGCCCGAAGTGAGCAGGATCAGGGTGTTGAGCAGCGGCAGGCCCCAGGCCGGGATGGTCTGGAAGTGGCCGCCGACCTGGCCGGGGCCGGAGCTCGGCCACGCCGCGCTGAAGCCGTCCCACAGCAGCGCGTTGGTCATCACGCCGTCGCCCGCGCCGCCCAGCCACGGCAGCGCGTACTGGCGGGCGTAGAACAGCGCGCCGAAGAAGGCGCCGAAGAACATCACCTCGGAGAAGATGAACCACACCATCCCCATCCGGAACGAGCCGTCGACCTGCTTGTTGTAGTAGCCCGACACCGACTCGAGGATCACGTCGGCGAACCACTTGAACAGGATCGCGATCAGGCCGGCGATGCCGACGAAGAACATCCCCTTGCCGAAGCTGGTCTCGTTGAACCAGCTGGCCAGTCCGTACATGGTGACGAACAGGAACACCGACGCGAACACCGGCCAGCGGCTGTGGTGCGGCACGAAGTAGACGTTGGTGTCGTGGGTGGCTTGGGCTTGGGCCATGGCTGTCGTTCCGTTCGGTCTTGCGGGTCAGGGCGCGGCGCGCGAGGCGGTGGCCGAACCGGCCGCGCCGAGCTGCGCGGTCAGTTCGTTGTTCTTGAAGAAAGTGTAGGACAGGGTGATCGTGTGGATCTCTTCCGGCAGGTCCGGGGCGATGATGAAGCGCACCGGCATGTCGCGCGCCTCGCCCGCCTGCAGCGTCTGCGCGGTGAAGCAGAAGCATTCGGTCTTGCTGAAGTAGCCCGACGCGCGCGCCGGCGCGATCGAGGGCACGGCATTGCCAACGATGGCACGCTTGCCGTCGTTGCGGGCGTAGAAGGTGGTGTCGTACTGCTCGCCGGGACGCACCTTCATGCTCACCTGTTCGGGATGGAACGACCACGGCAGCTTCGAGTTCACGCCGCCGTCGAACTGCACGGTGATGACGCGGTCGGACTTGCCCGCCCCGAGCGCGACGGCGCGGTCGCTGCCGATCGCGGCGTTCTCGACGCGGATGCCGAACACCTTCTCGCAGGCGACCCGGTACAGCGGCACCAGCGAGAAGGTGAAGGCGAAGGCGGCGATCGCCACGCCCACCATCTTGGCGGTGCCGCGGCCCTGTGCCTTCTGCCCGTCGCCGGATCCGCTCATCTCGCCAGCACCCCGGTGAGGATGAAGCCGATGTAGATCAGCACCGCGATCGCCGCCACGACCAGCGCGGTCCGGCGCACGCCGGCGCCGCGCGCGGGCCGGCGGTTGTCATCGTGGTGGTCGGCGGGGGACATGGCCAGGGTCACGTCGATCAGTGGTTGATGTCGCCGTGCGCCAGGTCACCGTCGCGGATCACCGGCGGCGTGCTGAAGGTGTGGTGCGGCGCCGGCGACGGCACGGTCCACTCCAGGCCCTTGGCGCCTTCCCAGACGCCGGCGGTGGCCTTGACCCCGCTGCGCTTGGAGCTCCACAGGATCAGGAACATCATGAACGGCGTGATGAACATGCCGAACGCGCCGATCGAGCTGATCAGGTTCCAGTCGGCGAACACGACGTTGTAGTCCGGGATGCGGCGCGGCATGCCGGCCAGGCCCAGGAAGTGCTGCGGGAAGAACAGCAGGTTGACGAACACCAGCGTCCACCAGAAATGGACCTTGCCCCAGAACTCGTTGTACATGCGGCCGGTCCACTTCGGCCACCAGTAGTAGATCGCGGCGATGATCGCGAACAGCGCGCCGGTGACCAGCACGTAGTGGAAGTGCGCGACCACGAAGTAGGTGTCGTGGTACTGGAAGTCGGCCGGCACGATCGCGAGCATCAGCCCGGAGAAGCCGCCGATCGCGAACAGCACCACGAACGCCAGCGACCACAGCATCGGCGTCTCGAACGTCAGCGAGCCCTTCCACATGGTGCTGACCCAGTTGAAGATCTTCACGCCCGTGGGCACGGAGATCAGCATGGTCGCGAACATGAAGTAGACCTCGCCGCCCAGCGGCATGCCCACCGCGAACATGTGGTGCGCCCACACGATGAACGACAGGAACGCGATGCACGCCAGCGCGTAGACCATCGCCTGGTAGCCGAACAGCGGCTTGCGCGAGAACGTCGGGATGATCTCGCTGACGATGCCGAACGCCGGCAGGATCATGATGTAGACCTCGGGGTGCCCGAAGAACCAGAAGATGTGCTGGTACATCACCGGGTCGCCGCCGCCGGCCGCGTTGAAGAACGAGGTGCCGAAGAACTTGTCGGTCAGCAGCATGGTCACCGCGCCGGCCAGCACCGGCATCACCGCGATCAGCAGGAACGCGGTGATCAGCCAGCTCCAGGTGAACAGCGGCATCTTCAGCAGGTCCATGCCCGGCGCGCGCATGTTGAGCACGGTGGCGATGATGTTGATCGCGCCCATGATCGAGCTGATGCCCATCATGTGCACCGCCAGGATGGTGAAGGCGACGTTGGAACCGCCCTGCAGCATCAGCGGCGGGTACATCGTCCAGCCGCCGGCGGGCGCGCCGCCCGGCAGGAACAGCGTGCCCAGCAGCATGATGAAGGCGAACGGCAGGATCCAGAACGACCAGTTGTTCATGCGCGGCAGCGCCATGTCCGGCGCGCCGATCTGCAGCGGGATCATCCAGTTACCCAGGCCGACGAAGGCCGGCATGATCGCGCCGAAGATCATCACCAGCGCATGCATGGTGGTCATCTGGTTGAAGAATTCGGGGTCGACCAGCTGCAGGCCCGGGATCGCCAGCTCGCTGCGGATCACCACCGAGAACGCCGCACCGATGATCGCCATCGTGAAGCTGAACAGCAGGTACAGCGTGCCGATGTCCTTGTGGTTGGTGGAGAAGAACCACCGGTCGATGAAGCCCTGCTTGTGGCCGTGGTCGTCGTGGACCTGGGCGCTGTCTGCGGCTGCGGGATACGTGGACATGTGCTGCCTACCTCGGGTGTGCTTGTCTGTCGGCGTGTGGTTGCGGCTGGCGTGCGGTCGCCAATCAGCCGGCCGGGACGGCGTCGGCCTGCGTGTCCGCCTGCGCGGTGGCAGGCGCGGCGTCGGTCTGTTCGGGGGCGGGGGTGGGGACTTCGGCGGGCGCGGCCGGCGCAGGCGCCGGGGCATTGGCGGCCTTCTGCGCGGCCAGCCACTGCTGGAACTCGGCCTTCGGCACGGCCTTGACCACGATCGGCATGAAGCCGTGGTCCTTGCCGCACAGCTCGGCGCACTGGCCGCGATAGATGCCGGGCTTCTGGATGTCGGCCCAGGCCTCGTTGACGATGCCGGGGATGGCGTCCTGCTTCCAGCCCAGCGCCGGCACCCACCAGGAGTGGATGACGTCGTCGGCGGTGATCACGAAGCGGACCTTGGTGTCGACCGGCAGCACCAGCACGTTGTCGACGTCGAGCAGGTAGTGCGGGTTGGCCTCCACCGTCGGCCGCTCGCCGCTCTGGCGCACGCGGTCGCTCTCGCGGTCGAGGCGGCTGGTGAAGGACACGTCCTCGCCCAGGTACTCGTACTTCCACATCCACTGGTAGCCGGTGACCTTGACCGTCATCTCCGAATCGCGGGTGTCGTACATCGCGATCAGCTTGGTCGTGGCCGGCCAGGACATGCCGATCAGCAGCAGCACCGGGATGATCGTCCAGATCACCTCGGCGGTGGTGTTGTGGGTGAACGTGGCCGCCACCGCGCCCTTCGACTTGCGGAAGGCGAAAATCGCGTAGGCCATCGCCGCGAACACCACCACGCCGATGCCCACGCAGATCCACAGCGCCATCATGTGGGCGTCGTAGGCATGGTTGGACAGCGTGGTCACGCCGCGGCCCATGTTGAGCTGCCATTCCACCGGGTCGGTGGACTGCGCCGGCTGGGCCAGGGCCCCCGCGGACACGGCGAGCAGGGACAGGCCCGCGGCCCATTGCTTGAAACGCGCGAATTTGAGCTGACCGGCTTGCATCACATCGAACCCCGAATGCCTCGTTGGCGTCATGGCTGGCGAGTACGCAACCGCCCGGCACGCGGCCCCGGAAGGGCCCATGTGCGTGCGCAGGAAGCGGTCACGAGCTGCGGATAACCTGCAAATGGTAGCTGCGACAGGCATTTGCCGGCAAGCAACGGCGGTTTGCCCCGCGTACGCGCGTCGCGCGCGTGAGCACTATTGTTCGCGCGCGCGCCAAAGGCCTAGAATCGCCGGCCTCAAGAGCCTGGGTGCCCCGTGACCGCGATCCTGACCCCCGAGCTCCCGCCGCGGCCCTCCGCGCTGCGGGACGCCATCACTGCGGCCTGGGCCCGGGACGAAGCCGGCCACGTGCGCGAAATGCTGGACCAGGCGCGCCTGCCGGACGCCGACCGGGAGGCGATCCGGGCCACCGCCACCGACCTGGTGCGCAGGGTCCGGGCGCGGGCAGCCGACCAGGGCGCGATCGAGGCCTTCATGCGCCAGTACGACCTGGGCAGCGAGGAAGGCGTGCTGCTGATGTGCGTGGCCGAGGCGCTGCTGCGGATCCCGGACGAGGAAACGACCGACAAGCTGATCCGCGACAAGCTCGGCGAGGCCGACTGGAAGCGCCACATGGGCCAGTCGGACTCGGTGCTGGTCAACGCCTCCACCTGGGGCCTGATGCTGACCGGGCACCTGGTGGACCTGGCCGACGCCACCAAGCGCGACGTGCGCGGCGCCTTCAAGCGCCTGGTCGGGCGGGTCGGCGAACCTGTGATCCGGCTGGCCGTGCGCCAGGCGATGAAAATCATGGGCCACCAGTTCGTGATGGGGCGCACGATTTCCGAGGCCCTTGCGCGCGCGCGCAAGGGCGGCAACGCCGCCTACCGCTATTCCTTCGACATGCTCGGCGAGGCTGCGCTGACGCAGCAGGACGCCGACCGCTACCTCGAGGCCTACCGCAGCGCGATCGACGCGCTTGGCGGCGGCGAGCGCCTGGCCGACGAGATCGTCGCGCCGTCGATTTCGGTCAAGCTTTCGGCCCTGCACCCCCGCTACGAGCACGCCAAGCGCCAGCGGGTGCTGGCCGAGCTGGCGCCGCGCATCCTCGACCTGGCCCGGCGCGCGAAGCGCCACGGCATCGGCATGACCATCGACGCCGAGGAGGCCGACCGCCTGGAGCTGTCGCTGGACCTGTCCGAAGCGGTGCTGTCCGACCCGTCGCTGGCCGGCTGGAACGGCTTCGGCATCGTGGTCCAGGCCTACCAGAAGCGCGCACCGTTCGTGATCGACTGGATCGCCGACCTCGCCCGCCGCCTCGGCCGCCGGATCCCGGTGCGGCTGGTCAAGGGCGCGTACTGGGACAGCGAGGTCAAGCGCGCCCAGGTCGAGGGCATCGACGGCTACCCGGTGTTCACCCGCAAGCCCAGCACCGACGTCAGCTACCAGGCCTGCGCCCGGCGCCTGCTCGGCGCGACCGACGCGATCTACCCGATGTTCGCCACCCACAACGCGCAGACCATCGCCGCCGTGCACCGCATGGCGCAGGCGCTGGCCGGCGGTGCGCGCGACGACGCCGGCGGCTTCCGCTACGAGTTCCAGAAGCTGCACGGCATGGGCGACGACCTGTATGCCGAGGTGATCCCGGCCGATCGCCTGGACGTGCCCTGCCGCGTATACGCGCCGGTGGGCTCGCACGAGGATCTGCTGCCGTACCTGGTGCGGCGCCTGCTCGAGAACGGCGCCAACTCCAGCTTCGTCAACCGCATCACCGACGAGGACGTGCCGATCGACGACTTGGTCCGCGACCCGGTCGAGACCGTGGCCGCGTTCGACGACATCCCGCATCCGCGCATCCCGCTGCCGCGCGCGCTGTACCACGCGCTGGGCCACGACCGAGACAACGCCATGGGCATCAACCTTTCCAACGACGAGCAGCTGCGCGCGCTGGCCGAACAGATCAACGCAGCGCAGCGCGACGACTGGCGTGCCGGCCCGCTGGTGCCGGGCGCGCCTGCGCCGGCCACGGCCGCGGTGGAAGTCTCCAACCCGGCCGACCGCCGCCAGGTCATCGGCCACTGGCAACCGGCCGACGCGGCCGTGATCGAATGCGCCATGGCCAATGCGACGGCCGCGCAGCCGGACTGGGACGCGACGCCGGTGGCCAGCCGCGCGGCCATCCTCGAGCACGCCGCCGACCTGCTGGAACAGCGGATGCCGCAGTTCATGGCGCTGTGCACCCGGGAAGCGGGCAAGACCATCCCTGACGGCGTGGCCGAAGTCCGCGAGGCGGTCGACTTCCTGCGCTACTACGCCGGCCAGGCGCGCACCCTGGTCGCGCCCGAAGCGCTGCCGGGCCCGACCGGCGAGACCAACACCCTGCAGCTGGCCGGACGCGGCGTGTTCGCCTGCATCTCGCCGTGGAACTTCCCGCTGGCGATCTTCATCGGCCAGGTCGCCGCGGCCCTGGTCACCGGCAACAGCGTGCTGGCCAAGCCGGCCGAGCAGACCACGCTGGTCGGCTTCGAGGCGGTGAAGCTGCTGCACGAGGCCGGCGTACCCGAGGCGGTGCTGCAACTGGTCCCCGGCGACGGCGCCACCGTCGGCGCCGCGCTCACCGGCGATGCGCGTATCGCCGGCGTGGTGTTCACCGGTTCCAACGGCACCGCGCTGGCGATCAACCGCGCGCTGGCCGCGCGCGACGGCGCGATCGGCACCCTGATCGCCGAGACCGGCGGCCAGAACGCGCTGATCGCCGACTCCTCGGCGCTGCCCGAGCAGCTGGTCAAGGACGTGATGGCCTCGGCCTTCACCTCCGCCGGCCAGCGCTGCTCGGCCGCGCGCGTGCTGTTCGTGCAGGAGGACATCGCCGACAAGGTCATCACCATGCTGGCCGGCGCCATGGCCGAGCTCAAGGTCGGCGACCCCGGCCAGCTGTCCACCGACGTCGGCCCGGTGATCGACGCCGATGCGCTGGGCATGCTCGACCGCCACGCCGAGCGCATGCAGGCCGAGGCGCGGCTGATCGCCAAGGCCGGGCTGGGCGAGGAAACCGAACACGGCACCTACTTCGCCCCGCGCGCGTGGGAGCTCAAGTCGCTGTCGCAGCTCGACCGCGAGAACTTCGGCCCGGCGCTGCACGTGATCCGCTGGAAGGCCAGCGAGCTGGACCAGGTGATCGACACGATCAACTCCACCGGCTACGGCCTGACCCTGGGCATCCACTCGCGCATCGACGAAACCGTCGAGCGGATCGCCGCGCGCGCCAGGGTCGGCAACGTCTACGTCAACCGCAACCAGGTCGGCGCGGTGGTCGGCGTGCAGCCGTTCGGCGGCCAGCGGCTGTCCGGCACCGGCCCCAAGGCCGGTGGCCCGCACTACCTGCCGCGCTTTGCCACCGAAAAGGTCGTCACCATCAACACCACCGCCGCCGGCGGCAACGCCTCGCTGCTGACACTGGGCGAGTAGGCAACGCGCGCGGGAACGCCAGCGGCACCGGGTGTCGCTGGCATGGGCCCTGCGTTATTGCCGCCTGCTATGGCATGCGGTGCCAGACGAACTTGCCATCGGTGTAGTTCAGGATGCCGTGCTCGTTCGCACAGGTCGTGGAACGATTGACCAGGTCGCGGCTGGCGATCGAACGGAGCAGCCGGGGCTTGAGGCCGGAGAAATCGTAGACGTCGACGACATTCGAATCGGCGGTCAGGCCGACCACGGTCAGGACGCTGCCACGGGAATGAATCGCACTTGCGCCCCGACCTTTCTTGATCAGCCAGCGGCCCGACCCTGAGTGCAACACACCCCAGCCGCCCAAGGGGAACATGACCGGCTGGATCGCACTGTCGCCCGACTCGACCAGGCTTTGCGCGTACGTGCCGTCGGGAATGGCCACCTCGTGCCATTCATGGCCCTGCCCGAGCGCGTAAAGCTTGTTGCCGGCGACCGCATAGCCACGATCCCTGGAGTAAAGCAGCATGTCGTCGATTGGCATTTCGCGTGCAGGCCAGTCGAACTCAATCTCCCGACCGGAGACTGCGTCGATCGCGGTGGGCCGCATCGTGCTGTCCAGGTAGTAATAGAAGCTTCCATCGCCAGAGAGGCGAATCGAAAAGCGTCGGAAATCGTCACCAAACTCGGCATGGAATGTCGTATCGCCGACCAGCCTGCCTGAATCGATTCGGTAGACCCTGACCCTGGAGGGCGCATCTTCACCTTGCGTGCCGCTCGCAGTTTCGATCAGCACCCGATTGCCCTGGAAGTCGACCGCTCCCACCGCACCGGTCATGACAACCGGATCATCCTGCCCGGTCACCAGGAACACGCGCCCGGCCTGCGGCGATAGCGCCACCACCGCAGCGGCGCCGTCCGGATCGACGTACCACTGCGGATATTCGGACTGCATCGGCGGCAGCCGGTGCT
Organism: Luteimonas lutimaris; assembly: GCF_039537065.1. Taxonomy (NCBI): domain Bacteria; kingdom Pseudomonadati; phylum Pseudomonadota; class Gammaproteobacteria; order Lysobacterales; family Lysobacteraceae; genus Luteimonas; species Luteimonas lutimaris. The sequence goes on from NZ_BAAAZU010000011.1 coordinate 68,176, forward strand.
GCCACTCCATTCCGGCCGGACTGGTCTGGTAAACGAGGGTGGCTTCCGGCTTCCTCACGATGCCGATCGTCTGGAATGGATTACGGCAACTGATGAAGGCAGGCCCGGTCTCGCTGGGCGCAAGCGCCTGGAACACGGTTTCCGCAGAGGCCGGACCGGCCATGACCAGGCTTGCGCAGAGGACAGCCGCCCCGCCAACAACGGCTCTTCCATCCTTGAGGGTGCTCCATATCCCGCGGGACACGTTGCAAGATTCCCCGCCATGCCGCTCGCACATCCGTTGCATCGCAATCTCCTTTTGCGCCATTTCGTCTCAACCGTACCCCTCCCGCCGGGGTTTGCAAACCGTCCGGCGGCGGTGCGATGGCGCTCGTTCCGGGTGCCCCAGCCCGACGGAATGCGGGATGTTCAAGACGAACCCTGCCCGTGAAAACAAAAAACCCCGCCGAAGCGGGGTTTTTCGTGCCACTGGAAGCGGTGGATCAGAAGCGGAACTGCGCCGAGATGCCGTAGTTGTCCGCGCCGCCGTCGTACTTGCCGCTGATGTACGAGCCGCTCGACGAGGCGATGCCCACCTTCGGGGTATCGGCCAGCTGGATGCGCGAATAGCTGGCAGTGATGTCGAAGCTGTCGCTGACCGCCCAGGTCGCACCGAGCGAGTACCACATGCGGTCCTGGTCGGGCATGCGCGGGGTGCGGTGCGGCAGGCTGACCGGCGAGTCGTCGCGGGCGACGCCGCCGCGCAGCGTCCAGCGCTCGTTCAAGCGGTACTCGGCGCCGATCGAGTAGAACCAGCTGTCCTTCCAGCTGTAGTCCTCGACCGCGTCGGGCTGCACCGGGTTGTCGAACTCGATGCGGATTTCCTTCAGCGAATCCCAGCCGGCCAGCGTGGCTTCGGCCATCAGCGACAGCTTGTCGTTGACGTCCCAGGTGGCGCTGAAGGTGTCGGTGCTGGGCAGGGTCAGCTTGGCGCCGGCGCCGGTGTCGACGTAGGCACCGGTGCTGGTGACGAACGCCGCGGTGCCGGGCACGGTGAAGTCGGCGCTGCCGCGGACTTCGTGGTCGATCTCCGAGCGGTGCGCATAGCCGAACGACAGGTTGTCGGTCGGGCGCCAGTTCATGCCCAGGATCCAGCCGAAGCTGTTGTCGGTGCCGTTCACCGACACCTTGCCGTCCTGCTTCTGCGGGCCGTACGGGCCGGTCACCGGGTTGGGCATGAAGCACAGCGGCTGGGTCTGCGGGTTGGCGCAGATGCCGGTGCCGAAATCGATGGCGTTCGACAGGGTCACGTCGGAGTGCTCGTAGATCAGGCCGGCGCCGACCGAGAAGCGGTCGCTCAGGTCGATCGACGCGGCCAGGGTCAGGTCGATGATCTTCACGTCCGACTTGATCGCGTGGTAGCGGCCGACCCAGTCGTCGTCGTATTCGGTCTTCAGGCCGAACGGGGCGCTGATCATCGCGCCGAGGGTGACGTATTCGAACTGGCCGCTGAGCGGCTTGATGAAGGACATCGCCGGGACGACGTTCAGGCCGCCGGCGTCGCCGCCGTTGCCGCCGGTCAGCGGCTGCGCGAGCGGCGAGCCGGCCGCGGCGCTGCCGCCGCCCTGGAACTTGAACGACAGGTCGATCGCGGTGACGTCGGCCTGGAAGGTGTTCTTGTCGAAGGTCGACATCACGGCCGGGTTGTTGGCGACGACCGAGGCATCGCCCTTCGCGGACGCGGCGCCGGCCATCGAGCGGCCCTGGGCCTTGACGCTGTTTTCCTTCAGCAGGAAGGCCGCGGCGTGGGCCTGGCTGAAGGCCATGGCGCCGGCGATGCCGAGCGCGAGGGCGGTGATCTGGATGAGGCGGGGATGGGTCTGCATTGCTGGGTCTCTCTCCGTGGACAGGTTTTCGGGTGCGCCGCGCGGCATGGACGATGTTCCCCGCCCTGGCCGGCCCTGCCGGAAGCCCCCTCCCGACTGACGACGCCGCAGGCACTATACCGTGGCGTGTGGTGGCCCGCACATGCCCCGGCAGGCCATCTCAGGGCGGGGCCGGGCAAGGTATCTTGGCCGGGCGCCGCCGCCACGGATCCCTGCATGTTCGTCTCCATTCCGACCCGCCAGCGCCAGCCGCTGCGCTGGGCCACGCCGACCCTGGTGGCCGTGCTGTGGCTGGCCTTCCTGTGGGCAAGCACCCTGCCCGGCGGCCGCAAGCGCACGCTGCTGCTCGAATGGGGCGCGCTGAGCGGCGGCCAGCTGCCCGAGGACATCCTGCGGTCCTGGGCCGACGGCGAACACTGGCTGCGCCTGTTCACCGCCCTGTTCCTGCACGCCGACTGGGCCCACCTGCTGGGCAATCTGGTGTTCCTGCTGATCTTCGGCCTGCCCGCGGAGCGGGTGATGGGGCCGTGGCGCTTCCTGCTGCTGTTCGTGCTCGGCGGCTGCCTGGCCAACTTCGTCGCGGTGCTGGCGATCGGCACGCCCGACCGGCTGATCATCGGCGCCAGCGGCGCGGTGTCGGCGGTGATCGGCGCGTACCTGGCGCTGTTCCCGAATGCGCGACTGGGCGTGGTGCTGCCGCTGGGGCTGTTCCTGGAGTTCGTGCGCGCGCCGGCTTCGCTGCTGATCGGGATCTGGGCGCTGCTGCAGGTGGTGTTCGCCTACATCGGCCCCGCCTTCGGCGCGGTGGCCTGGGCGGCGCACATCTCCGGCTTCGTGTTCGGGATCGTGTTTGCGGTGCTGGCGCGGCGCGGGATTGCGCAGCGGTTGCGGAAGTTGAAGGGGTATTGAGGGGCGGGACTCGGGACTCGGGACTCGGGAAAAGCATGACACCCCGGGGCGTCATTCCCGCGGGGGCGGGGCTCTCCGCAGAAAGGTGCCTGTTATCCAGTGTCACCAGCCATCGGTAAAAGACGCTGGGTTCCCGCTTTCGCGGGAATGACGGCAAGAAGCGTTGCACCGGGTCCCGGGTCCCGGGTCCCGGGTCCCGAGCACCGGGTCCCGGGTCCCGGGTCCCGGGTCCCGGGTCCCGAGCCCCGGGTCCCGAGTCCCGAGTCCCGAGTCCCGAACCCCGAACCCCTACAATCCCCCCCATGGCCAAACCCCTCTACAAAATCGTCTTCCACAACCACGGCAAGGTCTACGAGCTGTACGCGCGGCGCGTGGCGGCGAGTGCGATCTGGGGCTTCACCGAAGTCGGGGAGCTGGTGTTCGACGTGCACGACGGCGTGGTCGTCGATCCCACCGAGGAACGCCTGCGCGACGAGTTCGGCAACACCCGCGTGCTGCACCTGCCGATGCAGAGCATCGTGCGGGTGGAGGAAGTCGAGAAGAAGGGCCAGTCGGCGATCCGCGATGCGGAGTCGGGCGAGAAGGTGGTCACGCCGTTCCCGCTGCCGGCCAAGCCGCGCTGATCCGCGACCTTTTGCATTGCCAATGAAAGACGGCGCCTCGCGGCGCCGTCTTCCGTCGTCCGGTACCGGTGCCGCTTACTGCGCCGGCGACTTGTCGCCCATCATCTTGTCGCGCGCGGCGCGGAAGGCGTTGCCTTCGTACCAGTTCGGCCACTGGTCGCCGTCGACCAGCACGCGGCCGACGCCGTACAGCGCCTGCAGGTCCTCGATCACGCCGTCGAGCTTCCAGTCGTCGGAATACTCGTCGCCCGGCTTGTGGTAGCGGTTGGCGTTGTAGTCGCGCGCCGCGGCCTCGCCGGCCTCGCGGCCGCCGTCGACCAGGTCCTCGCCGCTCTCGGTGTACAGCGCGGGCACGCCGGCCTTGGCGAAGTTGAAGTGGTCGGAGCGGAAGTAGAAGCCGCTTTCGGGGGTGCTTTCGGCCTCCAGCGTGCGGCCCTGCCTGTCGGTTTCGGCCTTGAGCAGGTCCTCGAGCTCGGAGTTGCCCTTGCCCACCACCACCAGGTCGTGCGACTTGCCGTACACGCCCATCGCGTCGATGTTGACCACGCCCACGGTCTTGTCGAGCGGGAACGCCGGGTGCGCGACGTAGTACTGCGAACCGAGCAGGCCGGACTCCTCCAGCGTCACCGCGACGAATGCCAGCGAGCGCTTCGGCGCCGGCGTGGCACGGGCGAACTTCTCCGCGATCTCGATGATCCCGGCCACGCCCGTGGCGTTGTCGACGGCGCCGTTGTAGATGTTGTCGCCGCTTTCGCCGTCATGCTTGCCCAGATGGTCCCAGTGGCCCATGTAGACCACCGCCTCGTCCGGGCGCTCGCTGCCGGGCAGCACGCCGATCACGTTGCGCGAAGACTTCTCGGCGACCGTGCTCTTGAGGTCGAACGACGCGGTCGCTTTCAGCGGCACGGCCTTGAAGCCGCGCTTGCCGGCGGCGGCGTACATCTCGTCGAGGTCGAGGCCGGCGTCGGTGAACAGCTGCCTGGCTGCCTCGGCGGTGATCCAGCCCTGCGCCGGCAGGCGCGGCTCCGGATCGTCCGCCGCGCGCAGGTCGTATTGCGCGCCCGACCACGAGCCGCGCACCACGTCCCAGCCGTACGACGCACCGGGCGCGTCGTGGATGATCAGCGCGGCCTTCGCGCCCTTGCGCGCGGCTTCCTCGAACTTGTAGGTCCAGCGCCCGTAGTAGGTCATGCGCTTGCCTTCGAACAGGCTGTCGTCATTGGCGTGGAAGCCGGGATCGTTGACCAGCATGACCACGGTCTTGCCCTTGACGTCGACGCCGGCGTAGTCGTTCCAGTCCTGCTCCGGCGCGTCGACGCCGTAGCCGACGAACACCAGCGGACTGTCCTCGACCTTGACCTCGGCCTCGCCGCTGCGGGTGTTGAGGACCATGTCGTCGCCGAACTTCAGCTGCGTGGCCTTGCCGTCGACGTCGAGCGTGAGCACGGTCGATTCGTCGGGCGTGGTCTCGGTCATCGGCACGTCCTGGAACCAGGATCCGTCGTTGCCCGGCTGCAGGCCGATGCGCTCGAACTGCGCCTTGATGTACTCGACCGCCTTCGCGCCGCCGGGCGTGCCGGGACCGCGGCCTTCGAATTCGTCGGAGGACAGCGTCTTCACCAGCTCGGCGAAATCGCCGGCGTCGATGTCGTCGTTGAACGTGTGCGCCGCCGCATCGGGCGCGGCATCGCCGGCCGGGGTGGTGGCGGCAGCGTTGGCGTCGTCGCTGGCGGGGGTCGGCGCGCGGTCGCACGCGGACAGCGCCGCGCCGGCGAGCAGGCAGAACAGGAGGTGTCGGGCTTGCATCCGGAAGGTCCTGTGCGTGGGGAAACTCCCGATTCTATGCCCACGCGCCGTGCCCTGCCGGCGCGGCCGCGGCGGCGCGCTCAGTCGCGCGGCGCGCGCGGGGTGTCGAACGCCACCGGCGTGGCGCCGGTGACCTTGCCGATGCGGGCGCTGGAATGCACGTACAGCGTGACCTCGCGCTCGAACACCAGGTCGCCGTCGACCACCGCGCCGGGGCCGACCACGATGCGCGGCTTGCGGTTGCTGCCGAAGCGGATCGGCATCCAGTTCGACGTCGGCTTGTTGACCTTGATACCGCCGCGCACGTGCGAATCGATGCCGACGGTGATATCGCCGCTGACCGTCTCGATGCTGCCGCCCACTTCGGTGGCGACGACGCCGATCGCGCCGTTGACGGTCCCGATGCCCTTGGCGACGTTGCCGCCGCGGCCGACGAAGATGCCGCCGTTGACCGTTTCCAGGCCGCCGGAAATGCGCGCGCGTTCGCCCAGGCGGATGCCGCCGTTGACGGTGCTCATGTCGTCGGCTTCGATGTCGTCGCCGCCCTTGATGCTGCCGTTGACCGTTTCCGCATCGCGCGCGTGGGCGCCGTCTTCCAGCCGGATGCTGCCGTTGACGGTCTCCAGGTCGCCGTAGACCTTGCCGCTCTCGGCGGTGATGCTGCCGTTGACCTTGTCGATGTCGACGGCGTCGGACGCCACCGCCGCACCGGTGGCCAGCAGCAGCGACAGGGCGAGTGCGGTGGAAAGACGCGTGGCGGACATGGTGGACTCCAGGAGCTGCAGGGCGGCGGGGACGGATCCCCGACCGGGCACCTGCCCGGCAGGTCTTAGGGTGCACCGGCTTCGCTACAATCGCACCTGTCCATAGTCACTGGTCCATTCGTCGTGCCCGAAGCCACCCGCTCCGCCCGCCCGAAACCGGTCGTCCTGCTGATCCTCGACGGCTGGGGCCATCGCGACGATCCCACCGACAACGCACTCGCGCAGGCGAACCTGCCCAACTGGCGGCGGCTGTGGGACGGCAACCCGCACACCCTGATCCACACCGAGGGCCGCCACGTGGGCCTGCCGGACGGGCAGATGGGCAATTCCGAGGTCGGCCACATGAACCTGGGCGCCGGCCGCATCGTCTACCAGGACCTGACCCGCGTCGATGCGGCGATCGAGGACGGCAGTTTCTTCGACAACCCCGGCCTGCGCGGCGCCTGCGAGGCGGTGAAGGCCGACGGCGGCACGCTGCACGTGATGGGCCTGCTCTCGCCCGGCGGCGTGCACAGCCACGAATTGCAGCTGTTCGCGATGCTGGACCTCGCGCAGCGCGCCGGCGTGCCGCAGGTGGCGGTGCATGCCTTCCTCGACGGCCGCGACACCCCGCCGCGCTCGGCCGCGGCGAGCCTGGCCGCGCTGCAGAACCGCTGCGATGCCCTCGGCAATGCGCGCGTGGCCAGCGTCAGCGGCCGCTACTACGCGATGGACCGCGACAAGCGCTGGGACCGCCTGCGGCTGGCGTGGGACGCGATCGTCGAGGCGAAGTCCGACCATCGCGCCGCGAACGCTGCCGCCGCGCTGGAGGCCGCCTACGCACGCGGCGAGAACGACGAATTCGTGCTGCCCACCGTGATCGACGGCGCCGCGCCAATGGCCGACGGCGACGCGCTGGTGTTCATGAACTTCCGCGCCGACCGCGCGCGCCAGCTGACCGCGGCGTTCGTGTCGCCGGCTTTCGAAGGTTTCCAGGCACGGCGGCCGAAGCTGTCGGCCTGTGTCTGCCTGACCGAATACGACGCCAGGCTGCCGGCCGCGATCGCCTTCCCGCCCGAGGACCTGCGCCACACCCTCGGCGAAGTCGCCGCCGACGCCGGCCTGCACCAGCTGCGCATCGCCGAGACCGAGAAGTACGCGCACGTCACCTTCTTCTTCAGCGGCGGCCGCGAGGACGTGTTCGACGGCGAGGAGCGCATCCTCGTGCCCAGCCCCAAGGTCGCCACCTACGACCTGCAGCCGGAGATGAGCTGCCCGGAGCTGACGGCGAAGCTGGTCGACGCGATCGGCTCGGGCCGCTTCGACCTGGTCGTGTGCAACATCGCCAACCCCGACATGGTCGGCCACAGCGGCGACCTGCAGGCGGCGATCCAGGCCGCCGAGGCGGTCGACGTCGCGATCGGCGCGGTGGACGCCGCGGTGCGCGCGGCAGGCGGCGCGCTGGTGGTCACCGCCGACCACGGCAACCTGGAGATGATGCGCGACCCGGCCACCGGCCAGCCGCACACCGCGCACACCGTCGGCCCGGTGCCGCTGGTCTATGTCGGCGATCGCGGCGGCGCGGTGCTGCGCGAGGGTGGCGCGCTGCGCGACGTCGCGCCGACCGTGCTCGACCTGCTCGGCCTGCCGAAACCGGACGACATGTCCGGACGCAGCCTGTTCGCCACCGGCTGATGCCGCGCATGCGCCGCCAGCGCTGGCTGCTCGCGGCACTGCTCGCCGGCCTGTTCGCGCCGGCGCTGCTGCCGGCGCAGGCGCAGAGCAGCCGCGAGACCGAGCGCAAGCTCGAGAAGGTCAAGCGCGAGCTGAAGGACGTCGCCGCCGAGCGCCGCAAGATCGAAGGCCGGCGCGGCGACGCCAGCCGCCAGCTGCGCGAGGTCGACGAGAAGGTCGGCACCTCCATGCGCAGCCTGCGCGAGACCGAGGCCGAACTCGCCCGCCAGCAGGCCGAACTGGTCGCACTGCGCGCGCGGCGCGACCGCATGCAGGCCGCACTGGCCGGCCAGCGCGCCGAACTGGGCGACCTGCTGCGCTCGGCCTACGCCATCGGCGACGATGCGCCGCTCAAGCTGCTGCTGTCGCAGGACCAGGTGGCCGAGGCCGGCCGCGCGCTGACCTACCACCGCTACCTGCAGCGCGACCGCACGCGCCGGATCGACGCGCTGTCGACGCAGCTGGCCGAACTCGAACGCGTCGAGCGCGACATCGCCCGGCGCCAGGACGCGCTGGACGCCGCGCGCGAACGCCAGCGCGCGGAACTGGCCGAACTCGAGCGCAGCCGCAACGAGCGCAAGACCACCGTGGCCGAACTCGACAAGCGCTACCAGGACCGCCGCGACCGCGAGAAAGCGCTGGGCAAGGACGCGCAGTCGCTGGAAACCCTGCTCAAGCGCCTGCGCGCCGCCGCCGCGAAGGCCGCGGCCGAACGCCGCGCCGCCGAGGCCGCCGCTGCCGCGCGCGCGAAACAGGAGGACGCAAGTTCGCCCGGCCACAAGCCACGCAAACCGCCGGTCGAGGTGGCCAAAACCGCCCCGATCAAGGTCGGCGGCCTCGGCTGGCCGGTGTCCGGCAACCTGCTCGCCGGCTACGGCGCGACCATGCCCGACGGCCACAAGAGTTCGGGCGTGCTGATCGGCGCGGCGGCCGGCACCACGGTCAAGGCGGTGGCCGACGGCACCGTGGTGTTCTCCGAATGGATGACCGGCTACGGCCTGATCCTGATCATCGACCACGGCAACGGCTACATGAGCCTGTATGCCTACAACGACGCCCTGCTCAAGGACGCCGGCGCCCGCGTCAGCCGCGGCGACCCGGTCGCCAGCGTCGGCAATTCCGGCGGCCAGGGCCGCCCGGCGCTGTACTTCGAACTGCGCCGCAACGGCAACCCGGTCAACCCGAACACCTGGCTGCAGAAGCACTAGCCGCGCGAAGGTGTGGGACTGGCCATGGTCGCTCCCACGCGTTCACCGGGCCCTTAACGCAGCACCGGCGTCGCGCCGCATAATCGGGGCCACGCGCGCCGTGCGAACCGGCGCGCGCCCCACACCCCGACTTCCGCGGAGTCCTGCATGCGTCTTTCCCTCCCGATCCTCGCCGTTGCGCTGCTGCTGGCGCGCGCCGCGCCCGCGCAGGAACTGCCGATCGAGGCGCCGCCGCCCGCGCCGGCCCCGGATGCCGACGCGCCAGCGGACGACCCGGAGGCCGAGGAAAGCGCCGCCAGCGACGTGCCGCTGGAGGAGATCAAGCGCTACGTCGCCGTGTACAAGGCGATCAAGGACGCCTACGTCGAACCGGTCGACGACAAGGCGCTGATGGGCGCGGCGATCCGCGGCCTGCTGCTCGACCTCGACCCGCACAGCGCCTACCTCGACAAGGACGACGCCGAGGCCTTCGACGAGGACACCAGCGGCGCCTACGACGGCATCGGCGTGGAGGTGCAGCAGTTGCCCGACGGCCGGGTCAAGGTGATCGCGCCGATCGACGACACCCCGGCCGCCCGCGCCGGGGTGAAGGCGGGCGACACCATCATCGCCGTCGACGGCAAGCCGCTCACGCCCGCCTCCGCGGCCGGCCAGGGGCCGCTGCGCGGCAAGTCCGGCAGCACGGTCGAACTGACCATCGCGCGCGAAGGCGAACCCAAGCCGCTGAAGATCAGCGTCACCCGCGAGACCATCCGCATCGCCAGCGTGCACGGGCGCATGCTCGAGCCGGGCTACGCCTACATCCGCATCAGCGCCTTCCAGGCCGACACCGCGGCGGACTTCGAGAAGACGCTCAAGCAGCTGCAGGCCGGCGCCGGCGACAGGCTGCGCGGGCTGGTGCTGGACCTGCGCAGCAATCCCGGCGGCCTGCTGACCACGTCGGTGCAGATCGCCGACGACCTGCTCGACAAGGGCGACATCGTCAGCACCCGCGGCCGGAGCCCGCTGTCCGACAGCCGCTTTTCCGCCACGCCGGGCGACCTGATGCACGGGGCGCCGGTCGTGGTGCTGGTGGATGCCGGCTCGGCCAGCGCCTCGGAGGTGCTGGCCGGCGCCCTGCACGACAACCAGCGCGCGCGCGTGGTCGGCAGCCGCACCTTCGGCAAGGGCTCGGTGCAGACGGTGATGGAGCTGGACAACGGCGATTCGGTCAAGCTCACCACCGCGCGCTATTACACGCCGAGCGGCAAGTCGATCCAGGCCCGCGGCATCGAGCCGGACGTGGTGCTCCAGCCCGAAGGCGAGGAAAAGGGGCAGGCCGCCAGCGCCGGCTACGCCGAGGCGCTGCTGCCCGGCCACCTGCACGGCGACGAGGAAGTCGCCGGCAGCAACGCCGGGGACGTGCTCGACGGCGACGCGCCGATCGCGGCGGCGCTGGCCGAGCTCAAGAAGCAGGTAACGGGCGGCGGGACGGCGGCCGCGCGCGACTGATCGCACGGGCGGCGGACCAGTCCTGGCCGCGGTTGCAGGCGCGCCGCGGCGGGGCCAAGCTGCCTGCCACCACCGCCAACCGGGACCCGCCATGTCCATCGCCTACGGATGCATCCTCGTCGCAGCGCTGCTGCCGTACATCTGGGTCGTCATCGCCAAGCGCGGGCCCGGTTTCGACAACCACGATCCGCGCGCCTGGCTGGCGCGCCAGGACAATCCGCGCTCGCGGCGGGCCAATGCCGCGCAGCTCAATGCCTTCGAGGCGTTCGCGCCGTTCGCCGCGGCGGTGCTGATGGCGCAGGCCGCCGGGGTGGACCCGACGCAGGTGACGCTGCTGTCGCTGGCCTTCATCGCGCTGCGCGTGCTGCACGGGATCTTCTACATCGCCGACCTGCACCTGCTGCGCAGCCTCGTGTGGACGGCAGGCCTCGCCTGCGTGCTGTGGCTGATGGTGTCCGCGGCGCTGCGCGTGGCGGGCTGACCGGGCGGCGCGGGTGCTGTCCGCGCGCGCCGGGGCGTGACAGCGGCGGGGCGCGAAGGCTCCGATACCCACCCCTGTGGGAGCGGCCATGGCCGCGATGCCTTCGCGGGAATCGCGGCCATGGCCGCTCCCACAGGAAGATCCAGGGCGTTAGAGCCCGGCCTATGCCGCGACCAGCCGCACGCGCGCGAAGTTGCGCTTGCCCACCTGCAGCACGCCCTCGAAGCCGGGCGCAAACGTGGTGCCCGCGTCCTCGACCACCGCGCCGTCGACCTTCACCGCACGCTCCCTGAGCTTGCGGTTGGCCTCGGAGTTGCTCGGCGTGATGCCGGCGGCGGTCAGCAGCGCGGCGATGCGCAGGCCCTCGGCGGGCACGGCCACGTCCTGCAGCGGCAGCAGCGCGGTGTCGCCCTGGCCGGTCACGGCGACCTGCCAGCCGGCGATGGCGGTGTCCGCCGCGGCCGCGTCGTGGAAGCGCGTAGCCAGCTCGCGCGCCAGGCGCAGCTTGATGTCGCGCGGGTTCAGGCCGGCGGCGACCTCGGCCTTGAGCTTGGCGGCTTCGTCGATGGAGATGTCGAAGCTCAGCAGCTCGATCCACTTCCACATCAGGTCGTCGCCGATCTTCATGGTCTTGTTGACGATGTCGATCGCCGGCTCGTCGATGCCGATGTAGTTGCCCAGCGACTTGCTCATCTTCTGCACGCCGTCCAGGCCCTCGAGCAGCGGCATGGTCAGCACCACCTGCGGCTTCTGCCCGTAGTGCTCCTGCAGGCCGCGGCCCATCAGCAGGTTGAACTTCTGGTCGGTGCCGCCGAGCTCGACATCGGCCTCCAGCGCCACCGAGTCGTAACCCTGCACCAGCGGATACAGGAACTCATGGATCGCGATCGACTGCTGCGCCGCGTAGCGCTTGGCGAAGTCGTCGCGCTCGAGCATGCGCGCCACCGTGTGCTGGCCGGCCAGGCGGATCATGTCGGCCGCGCCCATCTTGCCGAACCACTCGCTGTTGAAGCGCACCTCGGTGCGCTCCCGGTCGAGCACCTTGAACACCTGCGCCTCGTAGGTGCGCGCGTTGGCGATCACGTCCTCGCGCGTGAGCGGCTTGCGGGTCGCGTTCTTGCCGGTGGGGTCGCCGATCATCCCGGTGAAGTCGCCGATCAGGAACACCACCTGGTGCCCCAGGTCCTGGAACTGGCGCATCTTGTTGAGCAGTACCGTGTGGCCCAGGTGCAGGTCGGGCGCGGTCGGGTCGAAGCCGGCCTTGACCCGCAGCGGGCGGCCTTGCTTCAGCCGCGCTTCGAGTTCCTCGCGCTTGAGGACTTCATCGGCGCCGCGCGCGATCAGTTCGAGGGCTTGGGGCAGGTCGGTGGCGTGGGGCACGGGCGGATCCGGGTGACGTGGGTGGACAGGAAGTGACAATCGGCGTGATCGGGTTTGTAACGCGAAGTTAATGCGCGGTTAATCGGCTTTTCCGGGAAATCCCTGTGCGGTCAAGCGTTTGACGCATACTCCTCGCGTGACTATGGTAACGCCCTGACGGGCCCTTCACGCCGGGCCGGGACTGCCTTTGATGACCGAGCCCACCTCGCCCCAGGACCCCGGCCGCGGGCACCGGATCCGGATCCGGAACCTCCGCGCCGCCGCCCTGAACGGCAAGGGCCTGTCCGCCGCACTGCCGGCCGGCTTCAACGGCCGCTGGACCCGCCGCCACTGGGCTCACGCCAGCCTGTTCGCCATGCTCGGCACGCTGGTCATGGCGATCGTCCCCGGCTTCTCCAACGCCATGTCCTCGAGCGCCGCCCAGGCCTCGGCGGCCCCGCCGTCGATGACCACCTCGCTGCTGCTGCCGCCGCTGCCGGCCGCCAAGCGCGCCGCGCACGTCGAGCAGAACAACTGGCAACTGGTGAGCGTGGCCAAGGGCGAAACGCTCAGCCACGTGTTCGAACGGCTGCAGCTGTCGAAGTCGGACCTGCAGCGCGTGCTCGACCAGCCCGGCGTGCGCGACAGCCTGCACCGGCTCATGCCCGGCACCGAACTGGCCTTCGACCTGCAGCCCGCGGCCGACGGCAAGCCCGCGACCCTGCGCGCGTTCCGCTACGACCGCGACGACATCCACCGCGTCGAACTGCACGTCAACGGCGACAAGGTCACCGAAAAGGTGATCGAGCGCCCGGTCGAGGTGCGCACCGCGGTGGTCAGCGGCAAGGTCGGCCGTTCGCTGTTCCACTCGGCCCGCAAGATGGGCCTGTCGGGCAACAACATCCGCAGCCTGACCGACGAGATCTTCAAGTACGACATCGACTTCAACTCCGACGTCGCCGCCAGCGACCGCTACAGCGTGGTGGTCGAGCAGACCTGGCGCGAGGGCGAGATGATCAAGAGCGGCCCGATCCTGGCCGCCACCTTCACCGCCCACGGCAAGATGCACAGCGGCTTCCGCTTCGAGCGCGACGGCAAGAGCGAGTACTTCAGCGCCGACGGCCGCCCGCTGAAGAAGGCCTTCATCCGCATGCCGGTGCAGTACACCCGGATCAGCTCCAAGTTCAGCGGCGCGCGCAAGCACCCGATCCTGGGCCGCACCCGCGCGCACCAGGGCGTGGACTTCGCCGCACCGACCGGCACCCCGGTGATGGCGGCCGGCAACGCGCGCGTGGCCTTCGTCGGCTGGAAAGGCGGCTACGGCCGCGCGGTGATCCTCGACCACGGCCGCGGCTACACCACCCTGTACGGGCACATGTCGGCGTTCGGCAAGATCAAGGTCGGCCAGCACGTGTCGCAGGGCACGGTGATCGGCCGCGTCGGCAGCACCGGCCTTGCGACCGGGCCGCACCTGCACTACGAGTTCCGCGTCAACGGCGTGCACCGCAACCCGCTGGCGGTGACGATGCCGCCGCCCGAGCCGCTCAAGGGCAAGCAGCTGGCGCAGTTCCGCGCCCAGACCGGGCCGGCGCTGGCGCGCATCCGCGAGTTCGAGGACATCATCTACGCCGACGTCGGCCCGTCGAAGGACGACCGCGTCGCCGACGCCGACAAGCGCGGCGGGAAGAACGGCTGAGCCCGCCGCGGCATCCGGCCCGGCGCCATCGCGCGCCTACAATGCGGCCATGCCCGCCCATCTGTTCCTCGGCCTGATCTCCGGCACCAGCGCCGACGGCATCGACGCCGCGCTGGTCGCCTTCGAAGACGCCGCCACCGGCCCGCTGCAGGCGCGGCTGGCCTTCGCCCGCACCTATCCCTGGGATCCCGCGCTGCGCACGCAGCTGGTCGAACTCGGCCAGCACGCGGCGACGCTCCCCCTCGACGCCGTGGCCGAACTGGACGTGCGCATCGGCCGCGCCTTCGCCGACGCCGCGCTGCAGGCGCTGGCCGACAGCGGCACCGCGACCGCGGACGTGGCGGCGATCGGTTCGCACGGCCAGACCTTGCGCCACAACCCCGGCGGCGAAGTCCCGTACACGATGCAGCTGGGCGACCCTTCCACCATCGCCGAGCGCACCGGCATCCGCACGGTGGCCGACTTCCGCCGCCGCGACGTGGCCGCCGGCGGCCACGGTGCGCCGCTGCTGCCGGCACTGCACGCGGCGCTGCTGCATTCGGTTGCCGAGGACCGCGCGGTGCTCAATCTCGGCGGCATCGCCAACTTCACCCTGCTGCCGCGCGCCGGCGAGGTGCGCGGCTTCGATACCGGCCCGGCCAACGGCCTGATGGACGCCTGGTGCCTGCACCACCGCGGCGAAGCCTTCGACCGCGACGGCGCGTTCGCCGCCGCCGGGCAGGTCGACGATGCCCTGCTCGCCCGCCTGCTCGACGAGTCCTGGTTCGCGCTGCCGCCGCCGAAGTCCACCGGCCGCGACCGCTTCCACCTGGGCTGGGTGGAATCGAAGCTGCGCGGCGAAGAAGCGCCGGAAGACGTGCAGGCAACGCTGCTGGCGCTGACCGCGCGCACCGTCGCCGACGCCCTGCGCGCGGCGCAGCCGGGCACGACGCGCGTGGTCGCCTGCGGCGGCGGCGTGCACAACCGCGCGCTGATGGCGGCGCTGGCCGGCGCAATGCCCGGCTGCGTGGTGGAATCGAGCGCGGCGCATGGGCTGGATCCGGACGCGATCGAGGCGATGGGCTTCGCCTGGCTGGCGCGGGCCACCCTGCGCGGCGAGCCGGGCAACCTGCCTTCGGTCACCGGCGCGAGGGGGCCGCGCGTGCTGGGCGGGATCTACCCGGCCTGAAGGCATCCATCCGGGCCGGAGTGGGAGCGGCCATGGCCGCGGCAGGCTTTACCGGTACTTCATCGCGGCCATGGCCGCTCCCACCACGTCCGCGATGCTACTGGCCGGGTTCGTCCGCGCGCGGCACCTTGCCGATCAAGGCGAAGCCGCTGTCGTCCGGGATGTCTTCCAGCGCTGCCATGGCCGCCTCGAGCACGTCGTTCTCGGCGCTGTCGAAGCGCACGCTGCCGTCGCCCTCGTAGACGTGCAGGCCCTGTTCGAGCAGGTGCAGCAGGGTCCGCGGCAGCGTCCAGCCGCGCGCGTCGGCGACCCGCTTGATGCGGTCGACGAGCATCTGGTCGACGTCGTGGAGGACGATTTCGGTCATGCGTGGATCCCGTCTGCTTCCTGCGGCGGTGCGCCGCGGCCGGCGCGGCCCCTTGATACCGCGTGCCCGCGATGCAGGCAAGCCCGCACCACCCGCGGTCGACGCCCCGGCATCAGTTAGCATGCCGCCATGACGACCCCCGCACCGGCCGCGCGCCGCGATCCCCTGGGCTGGATCCGGCCCTACCTCGAACGCGCGCCGCTGGGCGCGCTGCTGCTCGGCATTTCCTCGGGCTTCCCTTACGCGATGATCGGCGCCACGCTGACCACGCGGCTGGCGCAGGACGGGATCGACAAGAAGAGCGTTACCGCGTTCGCGCTGGCGTTCCTGGTCTACAACATCAAGTTCCTGTGGGCGCCGCTGGTGGACCGTTTCCACCTGCCGCTGCTGGGGCGCCTGGGCCAGCGCAGGTCGTGGCTGTGGCTGACGGCCGCCTGCGTGGCGGCGGCGACCGTCCACCTGGGCGCGCTCGATCCGGGTGCGGATCTGGCGCGGGTCGCGTTCGCTGCCGTGGCGCTGGGTGTGGCCGGCTCGACCTTCGACATCGTCATCGACGCCTACCGCATCGAACTGCTGCGGCCCGAGCAGCTGGGCGTGGGTTCGGGCATGTCGCAGTACGGCTGGCGCCTGGGCGCGGTCGGCGCCGGCGCACTGGCGTTGCTGGTCGCCGAACCGCTGGGCTGGGCGACCGCGTATGCGGCGTGCGCCGCATTCGTGCTGCCGGCGGCATTCGTCGGCTTCTGGCTGGGCGAACCCGCGCGCCACCGCGAACCGGCCGCGCTTCGCGGGCTGGCCGCGGCATGGGAGGCCGTCGCCGGGCCGCTCGGGGAGTTCTTCCGCCGCAAGGGCGCGCTGCTGGTGCTGCTGTTCGTGCTGTTGCACAAGATCGGCGACACCCTGGCCAACCTCACGTTCCGCCTGCTGCTCAACGACCTGGGCTTCAGCAACGCCGAGATCGCCACCTACGACGTCGGCGTGGGATTCGCGACGATGCTGGCGGGCATCTTCGTCGGCGGCATCCTCTACGCACGCATGGGCCTGAAGGCGTCGGTGCTGCTGAGCCTGGTGCTGATGGCGGTGTCGAACCTGTCGTTCGCGGTGCTGGCCCACGTCGGCCACAGCAACGAACTGCTGGCGTTCACGATGGGATTCGAGAACTTCGCCAGCGGCATCGGCGGCGTGGTCGTGGTCGCGTACCTGTCGGCGCTGTGCAACCTGTCGTTCACTGCGACCCAGTTCGCGCTGCTGTCGGCGGCGGCATCCATCGTCGGCCGCTTCGTCACCGGCACCACCGCGGGCGGGCTGATCGAGCAGATGGGCTACGTCAACTTCTACCTGCTGACCACGGTGCTGGCGCTGCCGGGCGTGGCGCTGTTCGCGTGGATGATGAAGGCCGGGCTGGTCGATGCGTCGATCGCCGAGACCGACGTGCGCCGCGCCGCGACGCATGCCGGCGAGGGCTGAGCCTCAGTCGGCGTAATCGACCGTGAACGGCGCGTGGTCGGAGAAGCGCGGCTCACGCAGGATCGAACATGCCTTCAGCCGTTCGCGCAGCGACGGCGTCACCAGCTGGTAGTCGATGCGCCAACCCACGTTGTTGGCGCGCGCGGCGCCGCGGTTGCTCCACCAGGTGTAGTCCTGCCCTTCCGGGTTGAGCGCGCGGTAGGCGTCGACCCAGCCGTCCTCGCAGTGCGGCGTGCCGTCGCTGCCGCCGTCGTTGCAGATCCTGCCGTTGAGCCAGGCGCGCTCGGGCGGCAGGCAGCCGGAGTTCTTCTGGTTGGACTTCCAGTTCCTGATGTCCAGCGCGCTGCGGACGATGTTCCAGTCGCCGCACAGTACGTAGTCGCGGCCACTGGCCAGCCACTGGTCGAGGATCGGCCCGAGCCAGTTCATCGCCTCGAACTTGAAGCCCTGGCGCAGCTCGCCCGAGGACCCGGACGGGATATAGAAAGACACCACGCTGAGATTGCCGAAGCGCGCCTCGAGGTAGCGGCCCTCCTCGTCGAACGACTCGCGGCCCAGCGCGGTGCGCACCTCGTCGGGCTCGCGCCTGCTGTAGATCGCCACGCCGCTGTAGCCCTTCCTGGTGGTGGCGTCGCGGAAGCGGACGTTGTAGCCGTCGGGCAGGAATTCCGGGCCGGCGAGCTGGTGTTCCTGGGCCTTGGTTTCCTGCACGCACAGCACGTCGGCGTCCTGCTCGGCGAACCAGTCGAAGAAGCCCTTGCGGGCGGCCGAACGCAGGCCGTTGGCGTTGAAGCTGATGATGCGCATGGAGAAGAGCCGGGAATGGGGAATGGGAATGGGGAATGGGGACTCGCAAGCCGCCTGTCATCCCGAGCGCAGCGAGGGATCTGCTGGCCAGGTGAAGCAGATCCCTCGCTGCGCTCGGGATGACAGCGAGGTTTGATGACGGCGAGGTTTGTCGATTCTCCGTTCCCCACTCCCTGTTTTCAACGCGTGAGGCACCGCGGGGCGATGTGGTGAACGCCTTGACCGTGAAACGCACGCCGATGCCCACCACTATCATGACCGCATGTTCGCCAAGCCCGACCTCCACGTTGCCCCGGTCACGCCGGAACTCGCCGAGCCGGTGCGCGCGCTGCGCGTGGCGCCGGAGCAGGAGCCCTTCGTCGGCGACACCACCTTCAACCTCGACGACGCACTGCGCGACGCCAACAGCGAGGCGATGGCGATCCTCGTCGGCGCCACGGCGGCCGGCTTCTACCGGCTGGACTTCAAACCGACCATCGTCGCCCGCCGCTCGATCGGCGACGCCGCCGTCGGCCTGCGCGCGTTCTTCATCGACGTCGACTGGCAGGGCCGCGGGCTGGGCACGCGTGCGGTGCAGGCCTGCTGCGACGACATCCGCGCCCGCCATCCCGACCGCCGCCTGCTGGCGCTGAACGTGAACTGCCGCAACGTCGCCGCGATCAACGCCTACCGCAAGGCCGGCTTCGTCGACACCGGCGAACTGTACCTGGGCGGCAGCGCCGGGCCACAGCACTTGATGGTACGCAAGCTCTAGCCCGGCGTCTCCATTGTGCAGGGCGGCCTGCCCGTTCGCCGCCGCCCGCCGTGGCTGGCATCATTGTCTCCACTCCGCGACCAACGCCGCGCCCCCATGCCCGCCGACCACCGCCAGCGCTTCCTCCAGCTCGCCCTCGACGCCGATGCGCTGCGTTTCGGCGAGTTCACCCTCAAGTCCGGACGCACCAGTCCGTACTTCTTCAACGCCGGGCACTTCGACTCCGGCGCGGCGCTGGCGACGCTGGCCGGCTGCTACGCCGATGCCATCGATGCCGCGGGCGTGGACTTCGACCTGCTGTTCGGCCCCGCCTACAAGGGCATCCCGCTGGCCACGGCGCTGGCCTGCGAGTACGCGCGCCGCGGCCGCGACCTGCCGCTGGCCTTCAACCGCAAGGAGGCCAAGGACCACGGCGAGGGCGGGCTGCTGGTGGGCGCGCCGCTGGCCGGGCGCCGGGTGCTGGTGGTCGACGACGTGATCACCGCCGGCACCGCGATCCGCGAGGCGCTGGCGATCATCGCCGGTGGTGGCGGTACACCGGCCGCGATCGCCATCGCGCTGGACCGCCAGGAACGCGTGGCCGACGGCGACCCGCGCTCGGCCGCACGGGCAGTGGCCGATGAACACGGAATCCCGGTGGTCGCCATCGCCGGGCTGTCGGACCTGTTGGCGTTTGCCGGCGAAAGCGCGACACTGGCGGCCCAACGCGACCCGCTGCTCGCCTACCGCGCGCGCCATGGTTGCGATGACTGATCGACCGGCCGGGGGGACGGAACGATGCACATGACCACTGTGGGGCTGGCCTGCGTGCTGCTGCTGGCGACCGCCACGACGGCGGCGCAGGACAAGACCGCCAAGAAGATCTACTGCTGGGACGAGAACGGCCACAAGGTCTGCGGCGACGCGCTGCCGGCCGACGCCGCCGACGCCGCGCGCACCGAGATCAGCGCGCGCACCGGGATGACCGTGCGCTCGGTCGATCGCGCGCCCACCGCCGAGGAGCGCGCCGCCGCCGCGGAAGCCGGGCGGCAGGCCACGCGCGAGGCCGAGGCCGAGGCCGCCGCCAAGCGCCGCGACCTGGCGATGGTCGAGTCCTACGCCACCGAGGCCGACCTGCGCCGCGCCTACGGCGAACGCATCACCCTGGTCGAGGAGTCGCTCAAGACCTCGCGCCTGGGCCTGGTCAACCTGCGCGCCAGCCTGCTCAGCCTGCTGCGCCAGGCCGCGGACCTGGAGTTGCAGTCCAAGCCGGTGCGCAAGGCGCTGGCCGACAACATCCAGCGCCAGCACGGCGACCTGCTGCGCCAGCAGGCCATCCTCGAACAACAGGTGCACGACCGCGCCTCGCTGGGCAGCGACCTGGAACAGGCGCTGGAGCGCTACCGCGCGCTGAAGAGCCCCGAAGGGGCGTCGACGGGCCGCTCCTGACCGGAACCGGCGGCTCGGCGAGGTGAATGCGCCTGCCCCGCGGATGCGCCGTGGGCATGGCCGCGTACACCACGGCGCCCTCGCTATACTCGCGGGCTTTCCCACGACCGGATGCTCCCGCACGTGCCGCAACCGCAACCGTCGCCCCCCACGCCGGCACTGGCAATCACGGCTTACACCGCCACCACCGCGCTCGGCCGCGGTCGCGACGCCCAGGCCTCGGCCCTGCGTGATCGGCGCGGCGGACTGCGCCGCAACGACTTCGGCGACGGCGCGGTGGGCGATCAGCGGCTGGACTGCTGGATCGGCCGCGTCGGCGGCCTCGAAGACGCGGCGCTGCCCGCCGAGCATGCGCGCTGGGAATGCCGCAACAACCGCCTGGCCTGGCTGGCGCTGCAGCAGGACGGCATGGCCGCGCAGGTCGCCGACCTGTGCACGCGCTACCGGCCCGAGCGCGTTGCGGTGGTGCTGGGCACCTCCACCGCCAGCATCGGCGCCACCGAGGAGGCCTACGCGCGGCTGACGCCAGACGGCGCCTTCCCGCCCGATCTCGACCGCCCGATCGTGCACACCGTGCATTCGCTGGGCCACTTCGTCCAGCACGTCACCGGCCTGCGCGGTCCCTGCGCCACCGTCGCCACCGCCTGCTCGTCCAGCGCCAAGGTCTTCGCCCAGGCCGCGCGCCTGATCGGCGCCGGCTTCGTCGACGCGGCCCTGGTCGGCGGCGTCGACACGCTGTGCGGCAGCGTGCTGTTCGGTTTCAACTCGCTGGGACTGGTGTCGTCGGCGCCGTGCCGGCCGTTCGACGCCGGCCGCGATGGCCTGTCGCTGGGCGAGGCGGGCGGCTTCGCGATCGTCGAGCGCGCCGGCCCCGGCCACGCCGGGCTGCGCCTGTGCGGCCACGGCGAATCCAGCGACGCCCACCACATGTCCACGCCGCACCCGGAAGGCCTGGGCGCGCAGATGGCGATGCAGGCCGCGCTGGCGCGCGCGGGCATCGACGCCGCGGACGTCGGCTACCTGAACCTGCACGGCACCGCCACCCCGGCCAACGACGCGGTCGAGGCGCGCGCGGTCGCCGCGCTGTTCCCCGACACCCTGCACGCCAGCTCCACCAAGGGCTGGACCGGCCACACCCTCGGCGCGGCCGGCATCGTCGAATCGGTGTTCGCGCTGATCGCGCTGGAGGACGGCCTGCTGCCGGGCACGCTCAACAGCCACGCGCCCGATCCGGCCTGCGGCGCGCAGATACGTTTCGACAACGCGCCTTCGGGCACGCTGCGCTACGCGATGAACAATTCCTTCGGCTTCGGTGGCAACAACTGCTCGCTCGTGTTCGGGAGGGCCTGAGATGCCCGGACGCACGGTGACGATCGAAGGCATCGGCTTCTGGGCCAACGGGCTGCCGTCCTGGCAGGCGGCGCGCGAGCTCGTCGCCGGCGGCGCGGCGGCGGCCGACGCCCCGCGCAGGCCTTCGCCGCAGCTGCTGGCCGCCAACGAGCGCCGGCGCGCGCCGGAGACGGTGGCGGTCGCGCTGGAAGTCGCGCTGGCCGCCTGCACCGCCGCCGGGCGCGACCCGGCCTCGCTGCCGTCGGTGTTCGCCTCCACCCACGGCGACCTGGGGATCACCGACTACATGTGCACGACGCTGGCCAGCGAGCCGCACTCGGTGTCGCCGACCAAGTTCCACAATTCGGTGCACAACGCCGCCGCCGGCTACTGGACCATCGGCAGCGGCTGCATGCACGCCAGCTCCGCGATCAGCGCCTACGACGCGAGCTTCGCGCAGGGCCTGGTCGAGGCCATCGCGCAGCTGGCCGAAGGCGCCGAAGCGGTGCTGCTGGCCGCGTACGACGGCGCCTCGGCCGGGCCGCTGGCGGCGGTCTCGGCCAGCGACGGCCTGCTCGGCGGCGCGCTCGTGCTGTCGCGTGCCGAAGGCGGCCTGCGCATGCGCGCGACCCTGGTCGACGGCAACCTGCCGCCCGCCGATGATGCGCTTTCGCGCCACGCGGCCGGCAATGCGATGGCGCCGATGCTGCCGCTGTTCGAGGCCCTGGCCGGCGGTCGCGACGTGGCGCTGCTGCACGCAGGCCCCGGCCGCGTGCTGCGGGTGGAGATCGCGCATGGCTGATCCGGCGCCCGTGCGCCTGCACCGCGGCAACGTCGCGGTGGTGATCCCCGCGCTCAACGAGGCGCTGCGGATCCGCGACGTCGTGCAGGATGCGCGCGCGCAATGCGACCACGTGATCGTGGTCGACGACGGCTCCGACGACGACACCGTCGCCTGCATCGCCGACCTCGACGTGACCGTGCTGCGCCACCCGCGCCGCATGGGCAAGGGCGCGGCGCTGCGCAGCGGGTTCGCCGAGGCCGCGCGCATCGGCGCGCAGGCGGTTGCGACCATGGACGGCGACGGCCAGCACAGCGGCGCCGACATCCCGCGCCTGGTCGACGCGGCCAACCGCCATCCGGGTTGCGTGGTCATTGGCGCGCGCCTGCGCAAGCGCGCCGCGCAGCCGTTCTACCGCCGCATCGGCAACGACTTCGGCGACTGGGGCATCGGCTGGGGCTGCGGCTTCCGCGTGGTCGACAGCCAGAGCGGCCAGCGCCTGTATCCGCACGCGGTCTACACGCTCGACGACGTGCCCGGCGAAGGCTTCGTGTTCGAGGCGCAGATGCTGATCTCGGCCGCGCGCCGCGCCGGTGCCGGCGTGGTGGCGGTGCCGATCGAGACGCGCTACGCCGGGGCCGGTGCGCCGGCGCAGATGCGCAAGAGCCACTTCCGCCTGTTCCACGACCTGCGCCGGATCACCACCCATGTGGTGGCGCAGGTGTTGCGCCACGGCGACGTGGCCGCCGAATACCGCCGCTGCCGCGCGTGCCCGCCGGTGATCGACGATCCGGACGGCGAGTTCGCCGCCGGCGCGCGACCGGCGACAGGACTGGAAAGAACCTGATGGACAAGCCCAGCACCGGGCACGACCCCGGCACCGCCATCGACACCGACACCGATGTCGCGATCATCGGCGGGGGCCTCGCCGGCCTGACGCTGGCGATCCAGCTGCGGCGCCAGGACCCCGGCCTGCGCGTGCTGGTGGTCGAGCGCAACGCGCACCCGGTCCGCGAGGCCGCCTTCAAGGTCGGCGAGTCGACGGTGGAGATCGGCGCGCACTACTTCGCCCACGTGCTCGGCCTGCGCGACCATCTCGACAGCGACCACGTGCGCAAATTCGGCTTCCGCTTCTTCTTCTCCGAAGGCCGCATGGACGTCGACCGCTGCACCGAACTGGGCGTGAGCCGGCTGCTGCCGACGCCGTCCTGGCAGATCGACCGCGGCCGCTTCGAGAATTTCCTGGGCGGACGCGCGCGCGCGCTGGGCGTTGATTTCCGCGACGGCGCCGTCGTGCGCGACGTGGCCCTGGGGGAAGGCGACGACGCGCACGCGCTCACCTTCGAACACGGCGGCGACACGGCCACGCTGTCTGCGCGCTGGGTCGTCGACGCCAGCGGCCGCGCGGGCGTGCTCAAGCGCAAGCTCGGCCTGGCCCGCGACAACCACCACGATGCCAACGCGGCATGGTGGCGGGTGGAGGGCCTGGTCGATCCCAACGACTGGTCCGACGATCCGCAGTGGCTGGCGCGCTGCACGCCGCCCGACCGCTGGCGCTCGACCAACCACATGTGCGGGCCGGGCTACTGGTTCTGGCTGATCCCGCTGGCGTCCGGCCACCACTCGCTGGGCATCGTCTGCGACGGCAAGGCGCATCCGCTGGAGACGATGAACACCCACGACAAGGCGATGGCCTGGCTACGCGAACACCAGCCTCGGGTGGCCGCGTCGCTGGAAGGACACGCGCTGAGCGATTTCCGCTTCATGCGCCATTTCTCGCACGGTTGCACGCAGGTGTTCGGCCACCGCTGGGCGCTGGTCGGCGAGGCCGGGCTGTTCCTCGACCCGTTCTATTCGCCGGGCAGCGACTTCATCGCCATCGCCAACACCTACGTCTGCAACCTGGTCGCACGCGACCGCGCCGGCGGCAACTGGTCCGCGTACGCCGACGTCTACCAGCAGCTGTACTTCTCGTTCTACGAAACCACGATGACCCTGTTCCAGGACCAGTACGCGCTGTTCGGCGACGCGCAGGTGATGCCGGTCAAGATCATCTGGGACTACACCTTCTACTGGGCGCTGCTGGCGCCGACGTTCTTCTCCGGGCGCATCGCGGACGTCGCCATGTTCGGCCGCCTGCGCACGCAGTTCGAGCGCGGCAGCGTGCTCAACGCGGCGATGCAGGCGCTGCTGCGCGAATGGGGCGAGCGCAACGCCGGGCGCCCGCTGGCGATCGATTCCCGCCTGCTCGACCAGTACCACATCGACTGGTTCCACGAGCTCAACCGCGCGCTGGCCGACCAGCTCGGCGACGACGCCTTCGCCGCGCGCATCACCGGCAACGTCGAGCGCATGGGCTGGCTGGCGGCCGAGATCCGCGCGCGCGCGCGCAGCGAACACGCCGGCATCGGCGACCACGGGCTCGATCTGTTGCTTGAAGGCGAACCGCCACCCCCGTCGCTGTCGGCGGCGTGGTACGCCGACGTCGCCGCCTGACGGACCGACGGGAACGCAAGCAATCCCCTGCTCCTGCAGCGGGTCATCATGCTGCGGATGATGGCCACCCGGGCCGCGGTGGCGCCTGCCGCGCTAGCGTACGGGCTGCGGCTCGGCGGGCGCCGGCGCCGGCGCCGGCGGGGTTTCGTCCACCGCGATCGGGTTGACGACGTAGATGGCGATGCCGCGCGCGTACTTCTGGCGCGGACTGATGTTCACGCCGATGCCGCCGCCGCTGAAGCTGCTGTGGCCGACACGGCCGCCGCCGGCGCCGACGCTCATCCCGCCCCCGCCGTAGCCGTCCTCGGTGCCGCGGAACAGCACGCCGTTGGCGCCGAGCTTCGCCGCTTCCTTGCGCAGCTTGGCGACCACCGAGTTCATCTTGTTCTGCTCGCCGTAGGTGAACGCGCCGCTGTTGCTTTCCAGCAGTGCGATTTCCTCGTAGACGCCGGCCGGGGCCTGGAAATACACGCGCACCTGCGACGGATCGATCGGCGCGCGCGGGGTGCCGGTGACCAGCGCGGAGCTGGCGCAGGCGGCCAGCAGCAGGCAGGACAACAGGATCGACAGTGTGCGCATGGCAGGCCTCCCCGCGGGGACGGAATGGGATGCCGGCGATGCTACCCCGCCGTCATGGACCGCCGCATGAAGGCCGCACGCCGCACGCCGCGCGTTCAGCGGCCGATCTGCGCCCCGTCCACCGGCTTCTTCAGCCAGCGCTTGATGTCCCAGGCGTGGGCGCGGAAGCCCACGGTCAGGTTGTAGCAGCCGCTGGTGAGGTCGCCGCGCAGGTTGCGCACGCCGGTGAAGCTGGCGACCTTCCTGCCGTCCTCGTACAGCGTGCCGCGCGTCTGGATCAGCTGCACGTGGCCGATGAACCAGTTGCCGGACCAGTCGGCGTCGTCGATCTCGATCTTCAGCGCGCGTCCCTTGCTGGTGTCCAGCGGACCGGGCACGGCCACGATCCTGCCCTTCATCTCGCGCACCAGCGCCTCGGTGAAACCGCGCTGGATGTCGCAGGATTCGATGATCTCCGGATCGATGCGGCGGCCGTCGACCAGCGGGATCGGATCCTGGATGCGGATCGGCTCTTCGGCGGCCACGGCGCCGGAAAGCAGGAGCAGCAGCGGAAGCAGGAGGATGCGGCGCAAGGGTGACTCCTTGGGGATGCGTCGGCACACGATAGAGACTCGCACCCGGCGCTGCACCCTGGGGTACACCCTGCATGGGGCATGCACTTGCGGGAGCGGCTTCAGCCGCGGGCTTTTGAATGCCTCCGCGGCGCAAAAAAAAGCTCGCGGCTGAAGCCGCTCCTGCAGAAAGCCGGCCTTCTAGGCCATCCCGCCGTTGACGCCGATGACCTGCCCGGTGACGTAGCCGGCCGCGTCCGAGCACAGGAAACGCACCACGGCGGCGATCTCGTCCGGCGTGCCGGCGCGGCCGGCGGGCACGATCTGCTTGACCACCTCCGGCGGAAACGCGGCTTCGGCCATGCGCCCGGCGACCACGCCCGGGGCGACCACGTTGACGGTGATCCCGCGCGATGCCATCTCGCGCGCCAGCGATTTCGACGCGCCGTGCAACCCGGCCTTGGCTGCGGCGTAGTTGGCCTGGCCGCGGTTGCCGAGCACCGCCGCCACGCTCGACACGCTGACGATCCGCCCCCAGCGCGTGCGCGCCATCGGCAGCAACAGCGGGTGGGTGACGTGGAAGAAGCCGTGCAGCGAAACGTCGATCACCCGCTTCCACTGCGCGGCGGACATGCCGGCCATCGCCGCGTCGTCGTGGATGCCGGCGTTGTTGACCACGACCTGCACCGGGCCGTCTTCGAGCAGCGCGGCGATCGCCGCGTCTGTGGCATCAACGTCGGCGACGTCGAACGCGACCGCTTCGGCGCTGCCGCCGGCCGCGGCGATATCCGCCACCACGCCTTCCGCGCGCGCACGGTTGCCGTTGGCGTGGACGATGACGTGCAGGCCGTCGGCGGCCAGCTGGCGGCAGATCGCGCCGCCGAGGTCGCCGCTGCCGCCGGTGACGAGGGCACGGCGCGGGGAGGTGGGTGGTTTGTCCATGCGGGCGATTATCGCCTGCCGCGCAGGAGCAGCGGGGGCTTGCGCACGAGCGACGGGCGTGGCGATGCCCTGCCGGCACGGCCGTTCGCGGCTTCAGTCACGTCTGCAAGGGGCTGGGGCAAAAGCTCGCGGCTGAAGCCGCTCCTACAGGGGTGAGGGTGTGGACGTGGGCAGCGGCGCGCCCAGCATCACCGCGGCGCGGCCTTCGGCCAGCAGCGCGCCGGCGTGGCGGATGCGGAATGCGTACTGCTGGCTGGCCTCGGCCTCGACCAGCACTTCGGCTTCGCATTCCAGCGCATCGGGCAGGTCGTCGATGCGGGCGACGTGCAGCTGCACCCCGCGCAGCGCGACCAGAAGGCCGGGTTGCGCCGCGCCGCCGGCTTCGCGCGCGCGCAGGCCGCCGTGCACGGCCATCGCCTGGGCGCCGTATTCGCACAGGTGGATCGCGCGCAGGCGGTCGTGCGAGCGCAGCGGGTTGCCGGGATCGCGGTGACTGCGGGCGCGCAGCCGGATCGAGCGGGCATCCCAGCCGGCCACCTCGTCCCACAGGCACATCGCGCCCTGGTGCGGGATGAGGGCGAGGATCCCGTCGCGGTCGATCACGGTTCGCTCTCCCCCGCTTTTGCAGGAGCGGCATCAGCCGCGAGGTTTTCGCCCGCATCACCGGGCAGGGAAGAGCTCGCGGCCGAAGCCGCGCCTGCAAGGTCGGCATCGTCAGGTCCGCCGGCCGCCGGCTGGCGCGAAATCAACAGCGCCAGCACGAAGTTGCCCACCACGCCCAGCGTCACCGTGCTGCCGATCGCACGCAGCACCGGGATCGACGACAGCGCGAGCAGGAAGAACACCAGCACCGTCATCAGGCTGCACACGATCAGCGCGTGCAGGGTGCGCAGCTGGTCGGCGTAGTCCTCGCCGGCGTGGTCGAAGAACAGCGCGTAGTCCAGGCCCAGGCCGGCGGCGAGGATCAGGGCGACCAGGTGGAACAGGGTCAGCTCCACGCCGCACAGCCGCAGCGCGGCGAGGACCAGCAGCGTGGTCAGCGCCATCGGCAGCAGCACGCGCGCGGTGCGTCGGGCAGTCTGGCGCCTGATGTCCGCGCGCGTCGCGCCGGTCGTGCGCAGGTGCACGAGCACCGACATCCGCATTGCGATCCACACCGACAGCGCCAGCAGCACGGCGGCCATCGCCAGCGCGGCCAGCACGCGGCCGCGGTAGGCGACCACCAGCGATTCGGACGCGGCCTTCATGTCCAGCAGCACGGCGCCGTTGAGCCGCGCGACGCGCGCGACCGCGGCCGGATCCTCGAGCCCGCTGAGCGACACCAGCGCGGTGACATGGTCATCGCCATGCAGGAGCAGGCCACCGACGCCGGTCTCCAGCGGCGTGCCGGCGAGGTCGGCGGCGGTGAGCGGTGGCAGCATCTTCGCCGCGGCGACGTCGGTGACGAAATCGTCGAACGCATCGGCGCGGAACGGGCTGTCGGCGAGCGCTGCATCCAGCGCTTCGCGCAGCGCCGGGGCATCGGGCAGTTTTTCCTGCCGCGACCGCTGCAGCGCCGCGCTGGGCAGGTAGCGCGCGGCCATGTCGTAGCCGGCCAGCCTGCCGCCCTGCACCAGCGCATCGAGTGCGGGCTGCAGGCGTTCGGAAGCCTGCAGCACCGCGTCCTCGCTGTCGCCCTGCAGGGTCAGCACGTAGCGCACGTCCGGCGCGCCCAGTTCCGCACGCAGCTGCGCGTCGCGGGCGAGCGCGTCCGCCGGCACCGGGGTCAGCTTGCCCAGGTCGTTCTGCCAGAACGCGCCCGGCGTGAACACGATCGCCGCCACCGCCGCCAGCGCCAGCACCGCCAGCGACCAGCGCGGCCGCGGCAGGTGCCGTGTCCACGACCACATCCGCGCCAGCAGGCGCGAATC
This sequence comes from Luteimonas lutimaris, assembly GCF_039537065.1. Lineage (NCBI taxonomy): Bacteria > Pseudomonadati > Pseudomonadota > Gammaproteobacteria > Lysobacterales > Lysobacteraceae > Luteimonas > Luteimonas lutimaris. The sequence goes on from NZ_BAAAZU010000011.1 coordinate 96,667, forward strand.
GGCGAAGTCGCGCGGCGACGGGTCGATCAGCCCCGGCAGCAGCAGGCGCGTCGACAGCGCCGCCACCGCCAGCCCGGCGATGGTGAACACCGCCAGCTGCTGCAGGCCGTCGACGCCGGAGAACAGGAAGGTGACATAGGCGATGCACGTGGCCACCACGCCGGTGGCCAGCGTCGGCCACAGCGCGCGTGCGTTCTGCTGCGGCGTCACGCCCGGCCGCTGGTGGCTGAACAGATGGATCGGATAGTCCTGCACCACCCCGATCAGGGTGAACCCGAAGGCGACGGTAATGCCGTGCACGCCGTCGAACAGCAGCGCCACCGCGCCCAGGCCCGCGAGCCCCGCGCTGGCCAGCGGCAGCACGCCGAGCACCGGGATCTTCCAGCTGCGGTAGGCGACGAGCAGCAGCAGGATGAGGCCGATGGTGTCGATGGTGCCGATCCACTGCGCCTCGGCCTCGGTGCGGCCGCCGATCTCGACCGAGAACGCACCGGGGCCGCTGAGCGCGATATCGCCCGCGCCGTCGCCGCGCGCCTGCGCGTAGGCGGTTTCGATCGCGTCCACCGCCAGCTGCTGGCCGCTGGGATCGAAGCCGGCCGCGCGCGTCTGCACCAGCAGCAGCGCCTGTTTGCCGGCGCGGTCGAACCAGACCTCGTGCAGGCGCCGCGGCGCGTTCGCCGGCTGCAGCGCCTCGGCGACTTTCAACGTCTCCAGGGTCGGGTCGCTGCCGACCAGCGGCTCGAGCATGGCGCCCGCGGGCGAGCCCAGGTCCTGCACGCGCTCGTCGAGCTGTTCGGCGAGGTAGCCGGCGTCGAGCGGCTGCGCGTCGAGCGTGGGCGAGAGCAGGTAGCGGTACGGAAGCAGGCTGTCCGGGATGGCGTCGAGGCCGGCGTCGCCGTTGGCGACCAGCGCGAACTGGTCGTCGGCGGCCAGCGCGGCGCGCAGCGCCTTCGACTGCGCCGCCAGCGTCGGCGCGTCGGCGCCGGACAGCGCGACCAGCAGCAGGCGCGAGCCGGGACCTTCGCCGAGTTCGTCGATCAGGAGCTTTTGTTCGGGAGTTTCCGGGGCGGGCATGAACTTGCGCAGATCGCCCGTGAGCTGCAGGTGGGCGCCGATCCACCAGCCGGCGAACAACAGCACGGCCAACCACAGCAACGCGAAGGTGATGCGCAGGCGGGCGGTCATGCGGCTATCTCGGCAAATCCGGTGCGGGGCACAGCAGGTGCTTCATTTTCGCAAGCCGCGCGCGCGGCTTCGGCATCATGACCACGTCCGGGTGTGTCTTGGGCGGGCATGAACTTGCGCAGATCGCCGGTGAGCTGCAGGTGCGCGCCGATCCACCAGCCGGCGAACAGCACGGCCAGCCACAGCAACGCGAAGGTGATGCGCAGGCGGGCGGTCATGCGGCTATCTCGGCAAATCCGGTGCGGGGCACAGCAGGTGCTTCATTTTCGCAAGCCGCGCGCGCGGCTTCGGCATCATGACCACGTCCGGGTGTGTCTTGGGCGGGTGTGTCTTGGGCGCCCGACAATGCTCCCATCGCGCGGCGGACTACGGCGCCTGGTCGCCGTGGCACAGCGCGACCAGGTCGTCGGTGCCGGACACGTCGTGCGCCGTGCGCGCCGCGCCGGCCAGCAGGGTGCGCTGCATGTCGCCCTGCACCGGGTGCGTCTCGATGCAGCGCAGCTCGATGCCACGGCCGTACATGCGGATGTCGCGCAGCTTGGCGGCCAGCTCCGCGTCCTTCGGCACCAGGGTCATCTGCCAGCTGCGGCGGGTGCCTTCGGCGCTGATCTCGTAGTGGCGTTCGAGCGCGGCGCGGTCGCCGGACAGCAGCGCGCCGAAGCTGTCGCGCAGGCGCGCAAGCTCGGGCACGCGCGACAGCGGGAACGTGCGCGCCGACTTGCCCTTGCGCTCGATCGTCGCCTGCCCGCCGCCGGCCGCGTCGGTAGTGATGGTGGTGGTCTCGACATAGGGCGCGCGCACCTGGCGCACCAGCGTGGCCTCGTCCGGGCGCTGGTACTCGCCCGACAGGCGCAGCGGCTCCTTGAGCAGGCGCGAGCTGCGCAGCTCGACGAAGTTGGTGCGCATCGGCGCCGGGCGCGCGAGGATCCGCAGCACCCAGCCGCTGTCGATCGGCTCGCCGGGGTCAGCCGCCTGCGGCGCGGCCCAGGCCGTTGCCGTCGCGGCCAGCAGCAGCGCCGCCAGCAGCATCGGCCGCCCCTTCGGGCGCGGGTTGCGGTTGCTCATGCACGTTCCAGAAGTCATAGAAGTTGAACCAGTTGTAAGGCGCCTGCCGCACGTGATGTTCCAGCCGGCCCGCGTAACGCTGGATGAGCGCGGCGATGCGCGTGGCCCGCTGCGCGCGGGGCAGGTCGAGGCCCTCGTCGGCGAAGGATTCGAACAGCAGGTCGTAGCGGTTGCCGCCACGATACAGGCCGAAGGCCAGCGACACGGGCACTTTCAGCACCGCGGCGATCAGCCAGGGCGCCACCGGGAACTGCGCCGGGGCGCCGAAGAACAGCGCCGGCTGCGTCGGTGCACCGGGCTGGGTGCGGTCGACCAGCAACGCGACCAGCGCACCCTCGTCGGCGGCCTGCTTGATCGCCAGCATCAGGCTCGGGCCGTCCTGGCTGGCGTCGATCACGCCGGCGGCGATCTCCGGGCTGAGCGCGTCGAGCAGCTGCGTCATCGCCGGGTTGTGCGCCTTGTCGAGCACCACGCGGATGCGGTAATCCGGCCGCTTGCGCGCGATCACCCGCAGCACCTCGAAGCTGCCCAGGTGCGAGCCGAACAGCAGCACGCCCTGGCCGCGGTCGAGCTGCGCGTGCAGCTGGTCGACGCCGTGCACGGCGACGTCGAAGCGCTCGATCTCACCGCTGAGCAGGAACACCCGGTCGAGGATGGTCGCGGCGAAGGTGTGGATGTGGCGGGCGACGTCGCCCAGCGTCGCCGGGCGGCCGAGGATGCGGGACAGGCTGGTGCGCGAGTCGCGGCGTTCGTCGATGCGGCGCAGCAGGAAGTAGGCGGTGATCGGGTACAGGCACAGCCGCGCCAGCGCGCGCCCGCCATGGCGCCCGATGCCGCGGATCAGCCAGATCGCGAACCAGCCACCGCCCTCGCGCCGCTGCTTCCAGTCGCCGGCGTTCATCCGGCCGCGACCTCGCCGCTGGCCAGCAGCTCGCCGTCGCGTTCGACGCGGAAGCGCCAGCGCGGCGATGCCGCGCCGGCATCGGCCAGCGGTTCGATCGCCACTTCCGCCCGCTGCCCCGGCAGCAGCGGCCGCACGAACTTCACCTGCGGCAGCCGCAGCGCGCCGAGCGGGCCGTGCGCGGCTTCCACCGCGTCCAGCACCCGGTCGAGCACGACCACGCCGGGCACGACCGGACGGCCGGGAAAGTGCCCCGGCAGCGACGGGTGGTCGCGCGCGATCACGAACCCGCTCATGCCCGGTCCGCGGCGGGCCGCTCCAGCATCGCCAGCACCTGCGCGCGCGCTGCGTTGGCCAGCGCCTGGCGCTCGACCGGCCGGCCGTCGGCGTCGCGCGTGGCCAGCGCCGCGCCGAAGCGCACCCGGATCGTGCCCGGGCGCACGCGGAAAAAGCCCTCCGGATACAGCACCGCGCCCGACCCCTCGATCGCGACCGGCACCACGCCCACGCCGGCGTCGATCGCGGCCTGGAACGCGCCGCCCTTGAATTCGGCCACCTTGCCGCTGCGGCTGCGCGTGCCCTCGGGAAAGATGCACAGGCTGCCGCCAGCGCGCAGCAGCTCGGCCGACCGGCGCATGAAGCCAAGCGCCGCGCGGCGGTTGCTGCGGTCGATGAACACCATGCCCATGGCCCTGGCGTACCAGCCAACGAACGGCACCTTCGTCATCTCCTGCTTGAGCAGGAAGTGCAGCGGCACCGGCACCGCGCGGAACAGCGCGCAGATGTCGATGGTCGACTGGTGGTTGGCGACGAACACGTGGTTGCGCGACCAGTCCACCTGCTCCAGTCCGCTCACCCGCAGCCGCGCGCCGGCGCCGTGCAGCAGCCCGGGCGCCCACCAGCGCGAGGCCATGCGCAGCGGCCAGTGGCGGTCGCGCAGGACCGCGTACACCAGCAGCGCGGCGCTGATCCAGAGCGCCGTCCACGCCAGCGTGAACGCGAACTGCAGCGCGTTGAATGCCGTCCAGGCAAGGGTCCGATCGGTCCGCCAGGGCGGCGACGATGGCATGTCCATGGTGTCGTCTTGCTGTTGCACGGGGGAAGGATACCGAAGAGCGGGGGTTCGGGACCGGGGACCGGGGACCGGGGACCGGGGACCGGGAAAAGCGGGCGCGAGGCCCTGCTGTTCCCGATCCTGCGGCCTCAAGGCCGCAGGAAATCCCGCCAGAACCCCGGCCCCAGCGCCGCCAGCTTGCGCAGGAAGTGCAGGAAGCTGTCGTAGCGGCCCGGGAAGCGGCGCTTGCGGAACTGGTATTCGACGATGAAGAAGCCGCCGATGACGCCGTAGTTGCAGATGTTGGCGAACCACGACCACTGGGTGCGCGTGACCGGCAGCGGCGAGGCCAGCCCGAGGGTCGCCAGCAGCCCGTCGGGCACGGCCAGCACCGCCAGCGCCAGGTTCACCACCGCCAGCCCGGCCAGCAGCCAGGCCCAGGTGGCGGTCAGGCCGCGGGTGTAGCGCTGCAGGTCGGCGGCCATCGCCTCGGGCGCAACGTGGTCCAGCGCCGACACGATGCGGGTGATCAGCGGCACGCGGCCGGCGCGCAGGCTGCGCGCGAACCACCACGCGATCAGCGCCACGAACGCCACCGGCACCAGCAGCATCGGCGCGCGTACCAGCCCGGCCCGGTACAGCGCCGCCACGCCGGCCAGCTGCAGCGCCAGCGCCAGCCACGCCCACCAGCGCAGGCGCAGCAGCGGCGCGAGCACCAGCATCAGCGCCAGCACCACCAGCGCCGCGGCGCCCAGCCCGGCGCTGTCGCGCGCACTGGAAAGGTGCGCGAGCACGGTGTAGGCCAGCGCCAGCAGCGCCTGCAGGGCAAGGGTCATGCGGTGGAAGCCGGGGAATGGGTCGGGGGCATCAGGGCGTCGGGGCATCGCGGCCATGGCCGCTCCCACAAGGGCTTCGCGGTCGCGGCTGCCTTTCGCCCGGGCGTCAGACGGCCTTGTTCTGCTCGACATGCGCGGACAGCGCGCGCAGCGAGGCGAAGATCTTGCGGTTCTCGTCGTTGTCCGAGCGCAGCTGGAAGCCGTAGCGCTTGCTGATCGCCAGCGCCAGTTCGAGCGCGTCGATCGAGTCCAGGCCCAGGCCGGTGTTGAACAGCGGCGCCTCCGGGTCGATCGAACCGGGCTCGACCTCTTCCAGGTTCAGGCTTTCGACCAGCAGTTCGGCAAGTTCACGTTCGGCTTGGGTTTGCAGGGACATCGGGCTTCCGTTCGGTGGCTGTGGCGGCGGCTGGGCACCGCCGTTTCGGGGCTGCAACGATCCAGCATCGCGCCGCCGCGCGCAACCGGCGCAGGGGCCAGCCGCTATCATGTGCGGCCACCCTGCCAGACCGCGCCCGTATTCAGGATGACCACGCCCCGCGTCCAGCCAGCACCCGACGACGACACAACCGCATCACCCGCGCCGGTGGACACCGACGTGCTGGTAATCGGCGGCGGGCCGTCGGGCAGCACCATCGCCACCCTGCTGGCACGCAAGGGCTGGCAGGTCACGCAGCTGGAGAAGGACCGCCACCCGCGCTTCCACATCGGCGAGTCGCTGCTGCCGATGAACATGCCGATCCTGAAGCGGCTCGGGGCGTTCGAAAAGGTCGACGCGATCGGCATGCTCAAGCTCGGCGCCGACTTCCCGCGCGACGAGGGCGGCTACAACACCTTCGACTTCGCCAAGGCGCTCGACGCCAAGTGCAACCACGCCTACCACGTCAAGCGCGAGCAGTTCGACCAGGTGCTGTTCGAACACGCGCGCGAGAACGGCGTCGACGCGCGCGAGCAGGTGAAGGTCGAGCGCGTCGAGTTCGGCGCCGACCGCCGCCCGTCGCTGGTGCATGCGCGCGACGCCGGCGGCAACGCCCTGGTCTTCCGCCCGCGCTACGTGGTCGACGCCAGCGGCCGCGACGCCTTCCTCGGCGGCAAGCTCAAGCTCAAGCGCAAGAACCCGCACCACCAGTCGGCGGCGGTGTTCAGCCACTACCGCGGCGTCGAGCGCCGCCCGGGCCGCGACGCCGGCAACGTCAGCATCTACCGCCACGAGCACGGCTGGGCGTGGCTGATCCCGCTGGCCGACGGCGACATGAGCGCCGGCGCGGTGTGCTATCCCGAATACCTCAAGACCCGCAAGGGCGACAGCGAGGGCTTCCTGCTGCGCACGCTGCAGGGCATCCCGGAAATCGCGCAGCGGATGCAGCACGCGCAGCGCGTGGCGCCGGTGCACGTCACCGGCAACTACGCCTATGAATGCAAGCGCATGGCCGGTCCCGGCTGGCTGCTGGTGGGCGACGCCTGGAACTTCGTCGACCCGATGTTCTCCTCCGGCGTGTACCTGGGGATGCATGGCGCCGAACAGGGTGCCGAAGTCGTCGATGGCGCACTGCGCGAGCCCGCGCGCGAGGCGGCGCTGCAGCGCCGCCTCGAACGCCAGCTGGTCAAGGGCCTGGACGAGTTCAAGTGGTTCATCTACCGCTTCACCTCGCCGACGATGAAGTACCTGTTCGCCAACCCGCGCAACACCCTGCAGATCGAGCAGGCTGTGGTGGCGATGCTGGCCGGCGACGTGTTCGACAGCCCGCGCGTGCGCCGGCGGCTGCGCATGTTCCGCGTGCTGTACGCCGCCGCCGCGCTGCGCATGGCGCCGCGCGCGGTGCGCAACTGGTGGCACCGCCGCCGCCAGGCCAGCGCCAGCTTCGACGGCGAAACCCTGCACACGGGCAGCCCATGAGCCGGCCGCTGCAATCGATGCCCGGCGCCGGCGCGCCGCGGCTGCAGGTGGAGTACGTTCACGCCTCCTCGCCGGCGCCGCTGCTGGGCGACGACGTGCTGGCCGTGCTCGGCTTCGGTGGCGCGCCCCTGCACGACGACCCGCGCTACCTGCGCGTGCCGCTGATGCCGCACGGCGACGCGCCGTTCGAGGTCTGGCATGCCAACGCACCGGTCGCGCACGGCCGCGAGGGCGACATCCAGTGGGCGACCGACGGCCAGCTGCTGTTCGGCGCGATCGAGGTCGACGAGGCGCGCCTGGACGGCATCACCGCCGCCGCGGAGCACGCCTACGCGCGCATGACCGCCTTCGTCGGCGCCAGCGACATGCCGCACCTGCTGCGGGTGTGGAACTACCTCGATGCCATCACCCTGGGCGAGGGCGACGCCGAGCGCTATCGCGAGTTCTGCATCGGCCGCGCGCGCGGGCTGGGCAGTTTCGACGTGCACAGCCTGCCGGCGGCCACCGCGATCGGCCGCTGCGACGACGCGCGCGTGGTCCAGGTCTACTGGCTGGCCGCGCGCACCCCCGGCACGCCGGTGGAAAACCCGCGCCAGGTCAGCGCCTACCGCTACCCGCGCCAGTACGGCCCGCAGCAACCGAGCTTCGCCCGCGCGATGCTGCCACCGCCGGACAGCGCGATGCCGCTGTTGCTGTCGGGCACCGCCAGCGTGGTCGGCCACGCCACCGCGCACGAGGGCGAACTGCTGGCCCAGCTCGACGAGACCTTCAACAACTTCGACGCCCTGATCGGCGCGGCACGCACGCGCCAGCCGTCGCTGCCATTGCACTTCGGCCCCGGCACCCGGCTCAAGGTGTACGTGCGCGACCAGGCCGACATGGCCGCGGTCGCCGAAGCCCTCGACCGCCGCCTGGGCGACACCGTCCCGCGCGTGCTGCTGCACGCCGCGATCTGCCGGCGCGAGCTGGCGGTGGAGATCGACGGGGTGCATGGTTGAGGGGCCGGGACTCGGGACTCGGGACTCGGGACTCGGGACTCGGGACTCGGGACTCGGGACTCGGGACTCGGGACTCGGGACTCGGGACTCGGGAAAAAGCGTATTCCTGTCATCCCGAGCGCAGCGAGGGATCTGCTTCACCATCCGCGCCGCGCAGCAAGCAGCTCCCTCGCTGCGCCCGGGATGACAGGCAGTGACAGGCAGCGACCCGAATCGCGTCCACAACCACACACGGGAGAACACACGCCATGGGACTGATCAGCCTGCTCTGGGGCATCGTCGCGATGATCTGGATGATCGTCGCCCTCATTCCGCTGCTCGGCTGGGGCAACTGGTTCCTGATCCCGTTCGCCGCCGTGGGCGCGATCATCGCCGCCATCGGCGTGGCATTCACCTCGCCCGGCAACCGCGGCCGCGCCAAGACCGGGCTGGTCCTCAACGGGCTGGTGATCGTGGTCGCGGTCGGCCGGCTGGTGCTGGGCGGCGGGATCGTCTGAGGCCCTGCAGCCCCTGTAGCCCCTGTGGGAGCGGCCATGGCCGCGATTGCCCGTGTGCCGGCGGCATATCGCGGCCATGGCCGCTCCCACAGGCTCGCCAGCGGGGCAACCGCATGCCCGGGCGGCGTAAAATGCCCGCATGACCTACCCCTACCTGCGCCCGCGACGCATGCGTCGCGACGAGTTCTCGCGCCGCCTGATGCGCGAGTCCGTGCTCACCGCCGATGACCTGATCTACCCGGTCTTCGTCCACGAACCGGCCGGACGCGCCGCGGTGCCGTCGATGCCGGGCGTCGAACGCCTGTCGATCGACGAACTGTTGCGCGTCGCCGAGACCGCCAGCGAGCTGCGCATCCCGGCGCTGGCGCTGTTCCCGGTCACCGCGCCGGAGGCCAAGTCGCTCGACGCCGCCTCGGCCTGGGACGACGACGGCCTGTGCCAGCGCGCGGTGCGCGCGCTGAAAGACCGCTTCCCCGAGCTCGGCGTGATCACCGACGTCGCCCTCGACCCCTACACCTCGCACGGCCAGGACGGCATCGTCGACGAGGCCGGTTACGTCATCAACGACACCACCGTCGAGGCGCTGGTCAACCAGGCGCTGTCGCACGCGCGCGCCGGCGCCGACGTGGTCGCGCCCAGCGACATGATGGACGGGCGGATCGGCGCGATCCGCGCGGCGCTCGAGCAGGACGGTTTCATCCACACCCGCATCCTCGCGTATGCCGCCAAGTACGCCAGCAGCTTCTACGGCCCGTTCCGCGACGCGGTCGGCTCGGCCTCGGCGCTCGGCAAGGCCGACAAGCGCACCTACCAGATGGATCCGGGCAATTCCGACGAGGCGCTGCGCGAGGTCGCGCTGGACCTGGAGGAAGGCGCCGACATGGTGATGGTCAAGCCCGGCATGCCCTACCTGGACATCGTGCGCCGGGTGAAGGACGAGTTCGGCGTGCCGACCTACGCCTACCAGGTCAGCGGCGAATACGCGATGCTCAAGGCCGCCTTCGCCAACGGCTGGCTCGACGAGCGCGCGTGTGCGCTGGAGGCGCTGCTGGGCTTCAAGCGCGCCGGCGCGGACGGCGTGCTGACCTACTTCGCGCTGGACGCGGCGCGCTGGCTGCGCGAGGCGGGTTGATCCACGACTTGCTGCTGTTCGACCTGGAGGGGACGCTGGACAACCCGCTTCATGGCATCGGCCGCGCCTTCTGTTCCGGCGCGATGACGTGACCCGCTCCCCTGTGCAGGAGCGGCTTCAGCCGCGAGCTTTTGCCGATAGCGGAATGCGGGGGGGAGCTCGCGGCTGAAGCCGCTCCTACAGGATCACAAGCGCCATGGGTCAGGGCACGCAGCCGGCGTGTCCGGTCACGGCAGGCGCGCGCATGCGGTAGATGTCCATCTTCCCGGCCTTCGGCGCCTTCGCCGACCCGCTGACCAGCAGCTCGCCCGGTTTCGACAAGTCGACCACCGGGCCCAGCGTCGCGCCGTCGGTGGCGTTGAACGACAGCGCCAGCGGCTGCGCATCGGCATAGGCCCGGCCATCGCACTGCGCCAGCCACAGCCGGATCGGCGCGCTCTCGACGTCGTCCGAGCGCGCGAACACGATCGCCCGTCCATCGCCGAGCCAGGCCGCGTCGAATTCGTCGGCCGCGGTGTTGATGCCCGGCACCGGCGCCGGCTCGACGAACGCTGCGCCATTCCAGCGCGCGACGAACAGGTCGTGGCGGCCGGCGCCTCCGAACGAATCGCTGGCGAACAGCAGACGCGTGCCGTCGAGGTTCGGCGTCGGCGCCCATTCGTCGCCCTTGCCGTTGACGCCGGCGCCGAGGTTCACCGCCGCGCCGAAGCCGCCGTCGGCCAGCACCGGCGCGCGGTACAGGTCGTCGCCGCCAAAGCCGCCGTCGCGATTGGAGAAGAAGTACAGCCACTTGCCGTCGGCACTGAAGACAGGGTCGAAGTCGTTGTCCGCCGAGTTGACCGGCAGCGGCAGCGGATCCTGCCAGCGGCCGTCGCGCAGCGTCGCCTGCCACAGGTCCCAGCCGCCAGCGCCGCCGGGTCGGTCGGTGCTGCCCCAGACGATGCGCTGCCCGTCCGGACTGACGCTGGCGCGCACCTCCGAGTGCGGCGTGGACACCACGCCCATGCCCTCGATGCCGAACTCCTGCAGCGCCGCGCCCATCGCGCCGCAGGCCAGCACCGCCACCACCATGACCCGTTTCCTGTGCATCGTTCCGTCCGTCCGGGAATCGACGGCAGTCTACCGGCCACCGCTCCTGCACCACCCGCCATCGCGCCGGCTCCACGAGCGCGCGGAGTACACTCGATGCGACCGCGCGATCGGCGCCAGGCACGCAATCGCGCCCCGAAATCCAGACCCAGGGGGCTGCCATGTCCGAATCCCGCCACGCCGTCTTCGGCCATCCGATCACCCATTCCCTGTCGCCGCGCATCCATGCGCACTTCGGCCGCCAGACCGGGATCCCGGTCCACTTCGAGGCGATCGACGCCACCCCCGAAACCTTCCCCACCGCGCTGGAGGCGTTCGCCGCCGGCGGCGGCACCGGCGCCAACGTCACCCTGCCGCTGAAGGAAGCCGCGCTGGCGCTGTGCGCCGAAGTCAGCGACCGCGCGCGCCGCGCCGGCGCGGTCAACACGCTGGTCCGAAAGGGCGGGCAGTGGCACGGCGACAACACCGATGGCACCGGCCTGGTGCGCGACCTCACCGCCCGCCAGGGCGTGGACGTGCGCCAGCGACGCACGCTGCTGATCGGCGCGGGCGGCGCCGCGCACGGCGTGGCCCCGGCGCTGATCGATGCCGGCATCGGCGAGCTGTTCATCGTCAACCGCACCACCGCGCGCGCCGACGCGCTGGTCGACAAGCTCGGCCTGCCCGGCCGCGTGCACGCGCGCTACTTCGAGGACCTGCACGCGATCGGCGAGTTCGACCTGGTCATCAACGCCACCTCGGCCGCGCGCGAACCCGGCTCGACGAATGCGGAAAGCGGCCTGCCGAAACTGCCGACCTCGCTGGTCGGCACGCGCACGGCCTGCGTGGACCTGAGCTACGGCGAAGTCGCGATCCCGTTCCTGGCCTGGGCGCGCGCGGCCGGCGCGCACAACGTCATCGACGGGGTCGGCATGCTGGTCGAGCAGGCCGCGGACGCCTTCAAGCTCTGGCACGGCGTGCGCCCGTACACCGACGAGGTCTACACGGCGCTGCGCGAGCGCGATGCGCTGCTGGTGACGGCGGATTAGCCGGGCCGGCCTGCCGCCGCCCTTGCAGGAACGGCTTCAGCTGTAGGAGCAACTGTCTTTCTTCAAACGGCCTTGGTTTGCCACGCCGTGCCATCGCGAACCATGGCGTT
>NZ_BAAAZU010000012.1:0-363 GCF_039537065.1 Luteimonas lutimaris
CCTGGTGCACCAGGCCGACAACTACCGCGGCAGCTTCCGCGGCGAAGGGTTCGAGCTGCGCAGCGATGCTTGGGGCACGGTGCGGGCGCAGTCGGGGCTATGGCTGAGCGCGTACGGCACGGCGGGGGAGACCCCGGCGGGCGACGCTGTGGGCCCGACGGCGCTGCTGACCCAACTCAAGACGCTGGGCCAGACGTTCTCCGAAGCGGCGACCACGCACCAGACGGTGAAGTTGGCCGGGCACGAAGGCGTCGAGTCGAAGAGCGCCTCACACCTCATTGAAGACCAGTCCCCGCTACCGGCCTTCCTGACCAGCGTGAAGACCACGGTGCCGGGTGAGGCTTACGAGCAGGCCCGCGGCAG
>NZ_BAAAZU010000012.1:378-97965 GCF_039537065.1 Luteimonas lutimaris
ACCTGCGGGTGCACAGCGGGCAGGCGATCGGGCTGCTGGCCGCGGCGGTGGAGGGGCAATCGGAGGAGACCGCGCTGAGCATCGTGGCGGGCAATGGCGAACTGGACGTGCAGGCGCAGAACGACGAAGCGCGGCTGCGCAGCCGGAACCAGCTCAAGGTGGTCAGCGCCAACGCCGAGGTGGAACTGGCGGCGGGCAAGACCGTGCACCTGGCCACGGCGGGCGGCGCAAGCCTGACGATCGAGGACGGCAACATCGTCATCGCGTGCCCGGGCACGATCAAGGTGCATGCGGGCAAAAAGAACTTCGTCGGGCCGACGCAGCTGTCACGGGAGATGAACAGCTGGCCGGAAACGAAGTTCGACCACGAGCACGTGGTCCGGTACGAGCATTCGGGCGAGCCGATCCGCAACTGGCCGGTCGAGATCACGCGCGCAGACGGCGCGCGGATCCGTGTGCAAACCGATGGCGAGGGACGCCTTCCTGTCCAGCGCGGGCAATCGCTCGAAGCGCTGGCGATCCGGATTCTGCGCAGCAAGGAATAGGCCGATGGCAGAAGAAGAGCAGATCTTGTTTTCCACCCTCGACGAGGACGGCGACTGGGTGACCAGCACCCGCCTGACCCCGTCCGGAAAAGAGGGGAAGACGCACCTGCTGGCCGACCCCCGGCCGGTCATTCCCGTTATCTTCCTGCCGGGAATCATGGGCACGAACCTGCGCAACAAGCATACCGGCGAGCGGGTTTGGCGTCCTCTGAATGCCAGTTCGCTCACCTTCGGTAGCGGAAATTGGCGTGAAGCCGGTTGGGCGGCCAAGTACCTGATGGCCACGGCAGCCGAGCGCCAGCGCCTGCTCGACCCCGATACCACCGAAGTCGACCCGGAGGGAAAGGTCTACTACCGGATCGATCTCAACAGCATGCCGGGCCGGCCGGATGAAAAACGAAAGTTCCGGTTGGGCTGGCCCGATCTGCGCAACCTGTCGCCGATCAAGTACGACTGGCGGAGCCTGGCGATCGACGAGAAAGAGGCAAAACACCGCGGATACGGGACGGTGATGCAGTCTGCCTATCAGCCGGCACTCGCGAACTTCGAGGTGGCGCTCAATCGCATGCTGCATGACGGAGAACTGGCAACCTCCTGGGCACAGGGCGACGACATGTACGGTATGCAGGCGCCGCCGGCAGACTATGGCGACAAGTACCAGGGTTCACAGCTGGTGGAAGACGAAATCCGCAAGGCCGCGGAATACCGGTTCGAATTCTGGGCCGTCGGCTACAACTGGATCCGCTCGAACGCGGACAGCGCGGCCCACGTCATCGATCAGATTGAAAACAGGATCATCCCGCACTACCGGGAACTCCTGGGAGCGGGCATTGCCGGGAAGATGAAAGTGATATTGCTCACCCATTCCATGGGCGGGCTGGTCGCAAGGGCCATGTCCGGCGTCCACGGATATGGTCGCGTCCTGGGTTCGGTCATCGGGGCAATGCCAGCGGAAGGGGCGCCCCTGACGTACAAGATGCTGCGGACAGGGGCCGACAGCTTCGCCATGAAATACATTGCGCAGGGCCAAACCGGAATCCATTTGGCCGCGCAGCTGTCCCGGTCGAATGGGGGCCTGGAGTTGCTTCCAAGCGCCAGATACGGCGGAACGAATGGTGGTTGGCTCAAGCTCCGCCGCGTGGGCGCCGGCAAGGGGGCCAACGAGGACCAGCTACCGCGTGCCGGCGATCCGTACGATGAAATCTACAGGTGCCGAAGCTGGTACGGCCTGATTCCCTCGAGCAACGTCATCGCGCTCGATTTTTCTGCCACGAAGAATGCGAGCGCAGCAGGTTACGCGTCCCGGGGCGGCGACCTGGATCCATTCAACGATTTCGACGACAAGATCGACGAGGTCCAGGATTTCCACGAGCGCATTGCCGACCAGTGCCCGAAGCCAGCCTACGTGCACATTGGCGCCGACGGAGACAAGAAGCGCGTTGCCTACGAGGAAGTCGTGTGGGCTGCTACCGGCAACGGACCGCTGCGCTTCGAGTTGCTGGTTCAACGGCGGTCCCGGATCCAGGGGGAGTATGTGCCAGCTGGCAATACCCCCGTGCCGATGCTTGATCCAGCCCAGATGCCGGAATGGATGCGCAGTCTCCGCCGGGTGCCTTCAAACCAGCGAAAACACGCTGCCGCGCTGAAGAAGGTGTTCGAGGACAACCTGGCCAATCAGCTGGAAGCAGGAATCTCCCTGGGCATGGCCAACGCGAATGGCATGTGGGGAGACAGCCTCAACGGGCGGCTGGTGCTGGCCGCGGTGAAGCCCGCGCCCCCGGCCACTGCTCCTCTCCAAGAAGATGGGGCCGGAGAGACGGTGCAGTTGGAAGAGATCGTCATCACGGCGGCCACACGCACGCCCGGTGTGGATGACGTGCTTGTGGAGGTCGTCGAGAAGGATGGGCCTGGTGACGGGACGGTACCCCGGGTGTCCGCGATTGCGCCTTGGGGCTGGAGTGGGGTGAAGGCCTTCTTTGCGGTGGGAACCGATGGCCGCAGTTCGGCGAGCGGCAGAAAAACCCAGGACATCAAGGGAAGGCGTGAGCCGGGCTATGAGCACCAGGATGCGTACAACGACAACCGGGCGCGCTGGGCATCCATGTACTCCCTCGTGAAACTTGCGCAGAGCGCGGACTGGAGCAACCAATGAACAGTCGGCCAGGCATCGGGCTGTTTCAGCTGCAGGAGATGGCACCTTGAGCGACAACGCACGGACTGCATGCTGGGGCCGCTTCATGATTGATCTGCCGCCAAATGCGCGCACGCGATCGGCGTTCATCTCCGGTGGGGCGCGCGTGTTGACGACTGCCGCTGTTGCCCCGGAGGGGTTCGAGCAGCTGTTGCAGGCGCGGGAAGCCGAGCTGGCTGCCCAGCGCCACGGCAATGGCGGCAGCATGCTGGTGGAGCGCTATGCGCTTTCAGAAAGGCACCAGGTCATCGCGTCGTGGTCGAGCGCCGTGGGGAAGCGTACCCAACGCTATGAAGAATTCCAGTATTTCCCGGACGAACGCGTGCTTTTCAGGTTTGAATCACAGGGCGATGCAACAGCGGTGGCACGCGAGCGGGCGCGGGCAAGCCAGGCGAAGTTCGGCGCGGCGATGCGCGCCCGCGAACCGGTCGTGGTCCCGACAGAGCCGGGCTTCTGCGTTGAGCGGGGATTCGTGGCCGGCAGTGCACTCAATCGTGAAGAAGTCGAGGCAGTCATCAGCTTCCCGGCCATGGCGCACGTCTCGATGGCCTTCAAGAGCTTCGTTACCCGCAATCCCGAGCCGGCGCTTCTCGAGCGGGTGCGCGAATTGCCTGTTGACCTTGCAGACAAGTCGTCCGGCATCGCCGTCGTACGTCGCACCAAGCGGATCCTGGATGGACTGGAGGGCAGCGAGGTCGTGGTCGAGGAGCGCGATGACGGACGGATAAATCATGAGTTTGCCTGGGAGTTTCCCGGCAAAGCCGATTCCCTGGCAGCGCCCTTCCTCAAGCTGGGGATGACGCTGGACGACGGAGCACTTGGCGAAGAAGGCGAGTTCCGCGACCTGGAAGAGGCGATCAAGTTCTGGCACGGCATCACCGCGTCGTTCCGGCTGCGGCCCGGCGCGGTGTGAACGGTGGCGTGGACCCCATGGCATGCTGGCCCGTGCGGAAGGACATGCAAGGTGGCCGGGGATCCCAGGTGCGATGAGCTGATCCCGAGCCAGCCCTGGAACCGGTAGCGGCGCCGGGACCTTCCAGGCGCGGTCGCCGAATGCTTGCGGGACAGCGGACATTTCCGGAGGAAGGAGCGATGAAGTCACCCCCACTGCAGATCGGAGCCTTGGACCAAGCGCCGGAAGGCCGCTCGCGGCAGCGGGATGGCGGGCGCAGGTGGGCAGTGGGCATGGTCCGTGGGTTCATGGCCACCTTTTTGGCGGGATTGGCGAGCGCCGCCTTGATTCTGCCTGCGGATGCCGCGGCCGGTGAGGCCACGCGACCTGCGGGCTGGTCCACGCATTGCGTTGGCCGCTTCCTGATCGACCTGCCGCGGGATGCAAAAACCAGGGCCAGCTTCACCTCCGGTGGGGCGCGAATCTCGACCATGGCCGGCGTCAACGCCGCCCGGTTCCGGGCGCAGGTCGGCGCACGGGAGTCCGAGCTGCGGTCGGCGAGGCGCAACGACGGTGGAAGCATGCTGGTGGAGCGCTACGCGCTGACCCCGAGCCATGAAGTGCTGGTGTCATGGTCGAGTCCGGCCGGCAGGCGTGTGTACCGTTACGAGGAGTTCCAGTATTTCCCGGATTCGGGTGCACTGTTCCGGTTCGAGTCGGAGGGCAACGCCAACGCGTCATCCATGGAGCAGGCGCGAGCAGCGCAAAAGCGGTTTGGCGCCGCGGTCCGCACGCGCGGTGCCGGCGAAATACCGCGCGATGCAGGTTTCTGCATCGAGGACGGGTTTGTCGCGGGAAGCCAGCTCAACCGCGAGGAGGTGGAGGTTGGCATCCTGCCCGGCAGGATGTCGCACACCCGGATCGATCTGACCGGTTTCGTCACCCGCAACCCAGAGCCGCCGCTGTCGCGTCGCATCCACAAGGGAGGCGGAGTGCGCGTGATCAGCCAGAAGCATCGCGAGATCGATGGTATGCCCGGCGACGAGGTGGTGATTGCCGAGGGGAATGGCCGATCAACCCGCCACGAGTTCGTGTGGGAGTTTCCTGGCACGCCAGACTCGCTCGCCGCGCCGTTCCTCAAGCTCAGCATGTCGCTCGAAGCCGGGGCGCTCGGTGAAGGTGGGGATTTCCCGGACCTGGCCGCTGCCACGCAGTTCTGGAACGACATGCTTGCCTCATTGCGTCGCCGGCCCGGCGCGACCTGACTCGTCCCGTATCATCGACGCCGTTTCCCGCTTGCCTGTTCCAGCTTCTTTCTGTCTCGTGATGCATAACCCTTTGCGGCGGAGGGGCGAGGTTGGCCTGCGCAGGGGCGAGCGGGGCATGCGCGCCGATGGCGTCCCTTGCACGTGCTGCCAGACAGCCTGCGGTGCCACGTAATGAGGAACTGCGCGAGGGGAGTGATCCTTTCTGTTCTCGGGGCGGTGCTTTCCGTCTCGTGCTCCACGGCAGGCACTGTCGATGCACGCCAACAGGCGACAGGGAAGGCGGTGTGCGTCGGACACCATGCGCTGCGCCTGCCGGCAACCGCCGACGTGCGGATCAGTGCGACCTACTCGGGGTTGGGCGTCCGTGACGAGGGCAAGGCCGAATGGCAACAGGTTGAACTGTCACTGCGCGACCAGGCCCGCGAAGCGAAGGTGCTGCCGTCACCGGGCAGCGAACGCGCCCGCGCCCTGTACCGGGCGGCCGGAGTGGACCCCGACGTCGCCTTCGCGGATTCCCGGCTCGTTGGATTCGATGTGCAGGGCGAGCAGGCGGTAATCGCAAGACATGCGCAGTCGTCGGGCTATTCGATCGAAGTGCATCGCATGTACGGCGGCCATCATTTCGTTTTCGAGGGCAGTCATGCC
Organism: Luteimonas lutimaris; assembly: GCF_039537065.1. Lineage (NCBI taxonomy): Bacteria > Pseudomonadati > Pseudomonadota > Gammaproteobacteria > Lysobacterales > Lysobacteraceae > Luteimonas > Luteimonas lutimaris. Next base: position 5,920 of record NZ_BAAAZU010000012.1, read on the forward strand.
AATGCCGGCCAATATCCCGTGGTGCGCAATGGCGTCCTTGCCGCAGTCGCGCGATTCACCCCGCTGGCCTCCGGGGAAGTTCCGGATTCTGGCGGCTTCTGCACGGGCAATGGCATGTTTGCGCTCAAGGGGCGCAATGATGTTGGCGGTGACACGAGCCTGTACGTGACGTTCCCGGAGTATCCCGGGTTGCACTTTTCGATGAGCCTTTACGGGTTGGTCGCACGTGGCGACGAACCCTCCTTCCTGGAGCGCGTCGGACGAGGCCTCTTCGAATTGCGAATGTCGGGTGGCAAGGTGCGCACGCTGCATCGCGGAACACGCACGCATGCGGGGCAAAAGGGAAAGCTGGTGGCTATCAGCATGCCGCTGGAGAACGGGGGTGAAGGGCGTGCCTACAAGTATTTCTGGCATGCCGATGGCGTGCCACAGGATCCGTTCCGTCCCGAGATCGAGGCCGAGATGATGACCGATACCGATGCGTCTTCGGTGGACGGGGAAACCATCGAGGCGCTCTGGCAGCAGATCATGGGGAGCCTGCAACCCCGCGGGCCATAGGTACCGTTTGCCCGGCTGCGGTCGTTTCACGCAGTTGCACGCCGGCACGTATTCGACAGCCCCACAGGGCATTGCGCTTGGGTGAAGTACCCCGTCGCGTACGGCGATGAACCCGGGTGGCTCCCTGCCGCGTAGTGGCGCGGCACGCGCCGCTACGCGCGGCTGACTCCGGTCTCCCGCCGCCGCTTCGACTTTCATGCCACGCGGGACGTCGCGCCTCTCGTGGTCATGCTTTTTGGGCCGCCGCTCGCGGAAATGGCAACAGGCATCCCACGCGACTTTCCGGACCCTGCCTACGGGTACCCGGCAACGTCGGCTTTGCCCTGATACACAACATCGTTGTATATTTCGCGCCCTTCGGGGCGGGGCGCGGATGGACAAGCAGCAATACATGGCGCTGTCGGAGTTTCGTTTCCGGCTGGCGCAGTTCCTGCATTTCAGCGAGTCGGCGGCGCGTGCCGGGGGCATCACGCCGGCGCAGTACCTGCTGCTGCTCCACCTGCATGGGTTCGAGGGCCGTACCTGGGGCACGGTCGGGGAGCTGGCCGAACGCCTGCAGGCCAGCCACCAGGGCACGGTGGCGCTGGTCAAGCGCTGCGAGCGCAATGGACTGGTCAGCAAGCGGCGCAGCCGGCGCGATGCGCGCTGCGTGGAGATCCACCTCACGCCCAGGGCGCGCGGACTCGTGCGGCGGATCGCCCGCTGCCACGCACAGGCGCTGTCGCAGATGGGCGAGGTGTTCCGGGCCGCCACGGCCGCGGGCGCCAGCCTCGGCGGCACGCCCGGCCGCGATGCCGCCACCGCACGAACAGAAAAGGATTCCCATGCAGAAGCGTGACTTTTCCTCCAGCAACCGCCTGTTGCTGCTGTCCGCCTTCGCGGTGGTGATCGGCGGGCTGAGCACGCTTGGCGCGTGGCTGCTGCTGGCGATGATCCGGTTCTTCACCAACCTGTTCTTCCACCAGACGCTGTCGCTGGCCGAGGCATCCCCCGCCGACAACACGCTGGGGGCGTGGGTGATCCTCGTGCCCGCGCTCGGCGGGCTCATCGTCGGGCTGATGGCGCGCTTTGGCAGCGAGAAGATCCGCGGCCACGGGATTCCCGAGGCGCTGGAGGCGATCCTGTTCGGCAAGAGCCAGATGTCGGCGAAGGTGGCGGTGCTCAAGCCGCTGTCGTCGGGCGTGGTGATCGGCAGCGGCGGGCCGTTCGGCGCGGAGGGGCCGATCATCATGACCGGCGGCGCGGCGGCGTCGCTGCTTGCCCAGGCTTTCCACCTGACTTCGGCCGAGCGCAAGTCGCTGCTGGTCGCCGGTGCCTGCGCCGGCATGACGGCGGTATTCGGCACGCCGTTGGCGGCGATTCTGCTGGCGGTGGAACTGCTGCTGTTCGAACTGCGTCCGCGCAGCCTGCTGCCGGTGGCGCTGGCGTGCACGGTCGCGGGGTTCCTGCGTCCGCTGTGGGCGGAGCCGGGTCCGCTGTTCGCGATGCAGACGCCGCCCGTGGACACGATCGCGTTGCTGTCGTGCGTGGCGGCGGGGCTGGTGTGCGGGCTGCTGTGCACGGCAATGAGCAGCATCCTGTACAAGGTTGAGGACGGCTTCGGGCGCCTGCCCATCCACTGGATGTGGTGGCCGGCAATGGGCGGACTGGTGGTCGGCCTCGGCGGCTGGCTGGAGCCGCGCGCACTCGGCGTGGGTTACGACGTGATCGGCGACCTGCTGTCCGACCACCTCGCGCTGCAGGTGGCGGTGGCGCTGGTGCTGGTGAAGGCGGTGATCTGGGTGGTCGCGCTGGGGTCGGGCACGTCGGGCGGCATCCTCGCGCCGCTGCTGATGATCGGTGCCGGGGTGGGCTGCGTGCTCGGGCCGTGGCTGCCCGGTGGCGATGTGCGGCTGTGGGCGCTGGTGTGCATGGCCGCCACGCTCGGCGGCACGATGCGCGCGCCGCTGATGGCGGTGGTGTTCGCGTTCGAACTCACCTACGACACCAACGCGCTGCTGCCGACGATCCTGGGCTGCGTGGTGGCGTACGGGGTCTCGGTGGTGGCGATGCCGCGCTCGATCCTGACCGAGAAGATCGCGCGCCGCGGCCTGCACGTGTACCGCGAGTACGGCGTCGACCCGCTGGAACGGCACTTCGTCAGCGAAGTGATGACGACCGAAGCGGTGACGGTACCCGCGGCCATGCCGGTGCCGGAGGTGCAGGCAAGGTACTTCGGGCCCGGGCAGAAGCATCGCGCGTACCCGGTGGTCGACGACGGGCGCCTGGTGGGGATGATCGACCGCGAGGACCTGCCGCCCGGCGTGGTCCAGGACGAGGCGCAGCCGGTTGCCGAGCTGCTGCAGGGGATCGACGCGCCGCATGCGCTGGCGACGGAGAACTGCCGCACGGTCGCGTCGCGGATGGCGTCGCTGGGACTGCAGCGGTTGCCGGTGGTCGAGTCGGCGCAGTTGCCGAAGCTGCTGGGCGTGGTCAGCCGCAGCGACCTGCTCAAGCCCGCGCGCCTGCTGCACGAGGAAGAGTCGCGGCGCGAGCGCTTCCTCCGCCGCTGACACGGCTGGCGTCAACGCTGGCGATCGGCGATGCGGGAAGCTAGGCTGGCGCGATTGCCCGGCGGCCGCGGCCGCCCCCATCCCGGATCCTGCAGGCAAGGCGCGACGTGAACGAATCGATGCTGTTCAAGCTGCTGGACCTGGCGGGCACCTTCGCCTTCGCCATCAGTGGCGCGGTCGCGGCGCGGCAGAAGAAGCTCGATCTGTTCGGCATCATCACCATCGCCTACATGGTCGCCTGCGGCGGCGGCATCATGCGCGACCTGTGCATCGGCGCGATCCCGCCGGCGGGCCTGGTCGACTGGCGCTACCTGGCGCTGTCGCTGGTCGCGTCGATGCTCGCCATCGCGGTCTATCCGGTGCTGCAGCGGCTCGACCACCCGGTGCAGATGTTCGACGCGCTGGGCCTGGGTTTCTTCGCCGTGTTCGGCGCGCACAAGGCGCTGGCGTACGGGCACAACGTACAGGTTGCGATCGTGCTGGGCGTGGTCAGCGCGGTCGGCGGCGGGGCGATGCGCGACGTGCTGCTCAACCGCACGCCGCTGATCCTGCGCAAGGAGATCTATGCGTCGGCGGCGCTGCTCGCGGCCACGCTACAGGTGTCCGGCGAGCAGCTGGAACTGCCCGCGGATTGGCTGCCCTGGTTCGGTATCGTGCTGTGCTTTGGCCTGCGCTACCTGGCGATGCGCTACCACTGGAACCTGCCGCGCTTCCCGCGCGGGAACGGCTAGCGCCACTGCGCCGGCACTGGCCAGAAGGGAATGCGCCAGGGGCGGTCCTTGCCGGATTTCATGGTGGCTGGAGCGCCGGTCGAGGCCTTCGCGTGGGCCACCTGCAGCTCGTGCCGGCCGGCAGGCAGCGAATGGATGTCGATCATCGCCACCAGTACGGGGCGGCCGCTGCGCGGATCGCTGCCGATCTCGTAGGGCACCGGGTCCAGCGGCTTGCCGTCGAGTGACACCGCATGCATGCCTTGCAGGCAGGCGAGGGCGCGGTCGGCGCCGGCCGCGTCGTCGGTGGGCGGCCCGGCGCAGTCGCGCAACGCGTCGGCGGCCTGGGCTGGCACGTACGGCACGGTGAGGCGCAGATACGGTTCGGTGGCGATCGCCGACGGGATGAATGCCGCCATGTCCTTCAGCGGGTCGCGTTCGTCGTCGTAGTGCGCGCTGGCGAGCGTGTGCCGCGCGTCGCTGAATTCGGGGAACGCGCCGTAGTTGCCCGGGAACCTCGGACTGAAATTGGCGTACATGGCCAGCCCGGTGGCGATCACGACGGCTAACATCAGCAGTACGGTGACCGTCTGCATGCGGCGGTCGCCGCCGTGGCTCGAAAGCAGGGTGAAGGTGGGGTTGGATGCGCGCTGGGAGAGGCCGAGCCGGCTGTAGGTGCGGAACAGCCCGCGCAGCATCCGGGCGGCGACGCCGTCGCGCGGCAGGCGGTCGCCGAAGCGCCGGTCGACGAGGGTGGCCACGAACAGGGGCAGCAGGCACGCGATGAGCAGGTAAACCAGCGCGATACCGGCATTTCGCGGGACGCCGAAGACGCCCCGGATACCGACGATCAGGCAGAACAGGGTGACCACGGTCGCGCTGATCAGCATGAAGATCGTCGCCAGCGTTACCCCGACCGAGAACACGACCGTGGCGCGGTTGTCGGCGCGGTCGATCGCCGACTCGGCGTCGCCGTAGCGTGCCGCTTCGATTTCGCGCTGGATCGGGCCGATGCGCAGGCGGTCCCAGCGGATGCCGCCGGGGAACACCGAGTGCATGCCGACCACGGCGATCCACTGCGCGCGCACGAGCAGGTGGATGGCGAAGGTCGCCGCGAGCGTCAGTGCGCCGCACATCAGGTAGACATAGAGCAGGGCCAGCAGCTGGTTCCAGTCATCGTCCAGGCGTGCGCGCAGGTCGAAGAAGCGCGCATCCAGCCAGCCCGGCAGCTGCAGCATCGCGAAGATGGCGACGCCGGAAATCAGCAGTTCGACTTCCCACGTGGGCGTGGTGCGGCGTGGCAGGCGGGAAGCAGCATCCGCCGCCGACGGTGGGGTTGGGTCGGTCATCCTGGTCCCCCGGTAGTGCGTGCAGGCTGGCAAAGCGCCCGCCGTGATGCAAGCACGCCGTGGATCCTGGCGGTCAGCGTGCGCGGCGGACCAGGGTGCGATCGACCTTGCCGCGGCGTTGCCAGTCGGGGGCTTGGCGCAGGCCCGCGCCGCTGGCGGGGCCGAGCGATTCGCCGTAGGCCGGCTGCGGAATGTCCGGCAGGCGCGCGGCGGGGAGGGTGGCGGCGACCGGTGCGGCCAAGGCGCCCGCGTACTGCGGCGCCAGGTCGTTGCCCTGCACGATGCCCAGCGGCGAGTACCCGGCGTAACCGGGGAATACCGCGCCCAGCTGGCTGTTGCCCATGCGCCGGATCAGCAGTTCCGACAGCACGCGGCGGAAGTCGGTGGTCACCGGCACATCGCCGAAGTAGGGCGAGAGGATTTCCGGATCCAGCCCTTTCCAGGTGCCGTAGAACCTGCGCCCGTTGACCGGGCCGCCCAGCACCAGCAGCGGGTTGCCGTAGCCGTGGTCGGTGCCGCGGCTGCCGTTCTGGCGCACGCGGCGGCCGAACTCGGACTGCACCACGACGGTGACGCGGCCCAGTTCGCCGCCGTCCTTGAGCTCGCCGTAGAACGCGGCCAGCGCCTGCGACAGTTCGGCGATCCTGTCCTGGTAGTAGTGATAGCCGGACCCCGCCGTGCCCTGGCCGTCGTGCGTGTCCCAGCCGCCCACGTCCAGCGCCGCGTAGCGCATGCCGAGGTTGAAGCGCACCGACTGCGCCACTGTCCACAGCTGGCGGGCGAAGGTGCTGGTCGGCCAGCCTGCGGGCAGGTCGCCGTAAGGTTGCCCGGCGATGACCTTCAGCGAGGCGTCCGCGGCGCGCCCGGAGTCTTCCAGCCCGGTCTGGCCCTTCCACAGCCTGGCCAGCGTTTCGTTGACGCCCTTGAGCCCGGCCGGCGAATCCGCGCGCGTCTTCTGCCACGCCCACGCGCCGGCGTTGAGCGCGAAGTCGGACGGGCTGCCCATGGTCAGCGCATCGGTCGCGCCGAGCAGGTTGGTCGGCGTGCGGCTGTTGACCGCCAGCGCCGGCATGGTCGCGCCGGTGTCGCCGGGCTGCGTGTTCCAGGCGCGGGTGATCCAGCCGCTGCCGATGCCGTGCTGGCCCGGCGTGCCCAGGTCCAGGTACAGCTGCGCGTCGAAGTGGCTGCGCGTGACCGTGGTCAGCAGGCCGCAGCCGTGCACGATTGCCAGCCTGCCGTCGGTCCAGATGTCGCGCAGGCCGGTGGCCGACGGATGCAGGCCGAAGCCGGTGGCCGAGCCGTTCGACAGCGTGAGCGGCAGCGCGCCGTAGCTGCCGGAGGCGGCGATCGACAGGTCCGGGCGCGCCTGTTCGTAGAACGTGCGGTCGTTGCCCGACACCGGCAGCACCAGGTTCAGGCCGTCGATGCCGCCGCGCAGGAACACGTGGACGATGGTGTCGTGGGGGTTCGCCGCGGCATGCGCCGCGTCGGAGAACAGCAGCGACGGGCCGGCGACCGCGCCGGTCGCGGCGACCGCGCAGCAGCCCTTGAGGAACTCGCGGCGGTCGAGCAGCAGCCGGTCTTGCATCGAACGGGGCATGGGCGTGCTCCTCAGCGGGCCAGGAATTCGGGTGACATCATCACCAGCGACACCATCGAGCGCAGGCGCTGCTGGTTGTAGTGCTGCTTCAGGTCGTTGCCCGACCATGCGTCGCTGTCGGCGATGACGTCGCCCGCCGCGCCGTTCTGGCGCATGAAGTCGACCAGGATGCCGCGCCGGGCCGGCAGGTAGCCGAGCAGCCGCTTGCACCAGAAGTCGACCAGCGCGGTCGAGGTCCACTTCGACACGCCGCTGCGCGTGGCGGCGAGGATTGGCAGCAGCGGCGTGTCGCCGTCTTTGGTTTCCGCCAGCCAGTTGAGCAGCTTCCAGGTCATGCCGAAGCTGTTGGAACCCGCCCAGGCCACCGCGGTATCCGGATAGCCGTTCGGTGCCGGCCAGTCGTAGGGCGTGTGGCCGGTGAAGCCGAACCGCCACATGAACTCGTCGCTCTTGCCGTCGTCGACGCGCGGCGTCCAGTCGCTGCCGGAAGTGCGCAGGGCCGCCGCCGCCGCCTCGAACGGGCGCCGGCGCTTCTGGCCCCAGTTGTTGAACGCCGCATCCGACAGCAGGATGTGGCGCAGGGTGCGCTTGATCTGGTCGGGCTTCTGCCAGTTGGCGCGGAACACCGCCGCGGCGCTGTCGACCAGCTGCTGGCTCGGGCGGTCGGCGCAGAAGCGGCGGATCAGCTTGCCGCAGATGAACTTCGCCACCCGCGGATGGCTGGCCAGGCGGTCGAGGATGTCGCGGCCGTCCTTGAGCGCGGGCTGCTCGGGATTGAGGAACATGCCCAGCGGGAACTTCGGCCCCGCGTCATGCCAGCTCGAGCGGTAGGTAAACGTGCCGTCGTCCTCGGTGGGGAATTCCCAGTGCCCGTCCTTCACCGTCCAGCCGGTGAACGCGGCCGCGGCCTCGTACACGTCGACGTCGGTGTAGCCGATCGGATACGACGGATCCTCCGGGCAGGGCGGTACCTGGAACGGGTCCATGAAGCCGAGGTAGTTCTCTGCGCCGAACGTGTGCAGCTCCATCAGCTCGCGGGCGAAGTTCTCGTTCGGGCCGGCGCGGGTGTTGGAGCGGTTGTCGAGGAAATAGAGCATCGCCGTGCTCTGCGCGACCGCCTCAAGCAGGGTGCGGAAGTTGCCGAAGGCGTTGGCGCGGATCACGTCGCGGTCGTAGTGCACGTAGACCGGGCCGGCCGAGTAGTCGGTGGCCATGACGTTGAAGTGGTCGTGCCAGAACGTCACCAGCAGCTCGCGCAACTGGCGCTTGGAATGCACCGCGCGCACCAGCGCGGCGCGCTGCACTTCCCAGGCCGGGCGCATGCGGACTTCCCAGTCCGGTTCGGACTTCACGTGGTCGGTCCACAGCTGCTGCAGGCTCTTGCCCAGGGTGGTGTAGCCGGCGGAGGCCAGGCGCGATTCCAGCGCGCTGTCGTCGATCGATTCCCAGGCCAGCTGGCGGTCGACGTACGCGGTCATGCGCGCCGCGTCCGTGCTGCCGCCGGCGTTGAACGCGGCGATGTCGGCGGCGGTGGCGCCGTAGCTCATGTTGCCCAGCGCGCGGATCGCCAGCGAGGGCCGCGCCAGCGTGATCCGCTGCGGACGCGACATGCCGCCCAGCGTCGGCGCGCCGGAAGGGTCCTGTGGCGCGTCGGCGGCAAGGTCCGCGCCGTCCGAGTCGTCGTAGAACAAAGGCGTGACCGCATTGGATACCGCGGCGCGCGACGGCGGCATGGCGGAAGTGCCGCCCGCCGGGGCGGTGGTGCCGGCGCGCGCGCGCGGCGCCGCCTGGTATTGCAGCGGCCGGCCGTGACCATGGCGCTGCTCGAGGATCTCGCGTGCCCGCGACTCGTCGATGCCACGCCGGGCGCTGGCCACGCGGCGCTGCGGTTGCGATTGGGACTGCGACGGCGGTCCGGCCGTCGCTACGGAAGCATCGGCGGACGCGTCCTGCAGGAAATCGGCGGGTGCCGGGCACTGCAGCCCGGCGGCGTCCACGAGCCTGGCGCTCGGCGTCGCACTGCGCGACATCGGATTCGGCATGGGTTTTCCCCGGCAAAAACTCCCCTGTCGACAGAGTATGGGGGGATTTCCGGCCGCGGGTGTGACCGCCTTCGCAGAGCGGGTGCCGGGACACGGCCGGGGCCGTCAGATCAGGCCGGTGGCGTAGAACACCCCGATCACCACGAATACCGCCAGCGTCTTGACGATGGTGATCGCGAACACGTCCTTGTAGGCCTGCCGGTGGGTCAGGCCGGTCACGGCCAGCAGGGTGATCACCGCGCCGTTGTGGGGCAGGGTGTCCATGCCGCCGGAGGCCATCGCGGCGACGCGGTGGAAGACTTCCAGCGGGATCCCGGCCGCCTGCGCGTTGGCGATGAAGGTCTCCGACATCGCCGCCAGCGCGATGCTCATGCCGCCGGAGGCCGAACCGGTGATGCCGGCCAGCGCGGTGACGGTCACCGCCTCGTTGACCAGCGGGTTGGGGATCGCGCCCAGCGCGTTGGCCACCACCAGGAAGCCGGGCAGGGCGGCGATGACCGCGCCGAAGCCGTACTCGGAGGCGGTGTTCATCGACGCCAGCAGCGCGCCGCCGATCGCGGACCTGGTGCCCTCGGCGAAGCTCGCCAGCACCGGCTTCCATGCGAACGCGATCACGGTGAGGATGCCGACCAGCAGCGCGCCTTCCACCGCCCAGATCGCGGCGATCTTCGACACTTCCTGCACCACCGGCGCGGCGTTGCCGACCACCGCCGGCACGAATTCGTGGCTGTCGCCGTACGCGCGCGGGATCCAGTCGGTGAACAGCTTGTTGGTCACGCCCACCAGCACCAGCGGCAGGATCGCGACGACCGGGTTGGCAAGCTTGCCGCCGGTGAACTCGGCCGGCTCGTTCACCAGCGTGGCGGCGTCGCCGTAGCCTTCGCCGGCCTTCAGTGCGCTGCGCCGGCGCCAGTCGAGGTAGGCCATGCCGACGACCAGGATGAACACGCCGCCCAGCGTGCCCAGCCACGGCGCCGCCCAGGCGTTGGTGCCGAAGAACGACGACGGGATGATGTTCTGGATCTGCGGCGTGCCCGGCAGCGCGTCCATGGTGAAGGTGAACGCGCCCAGCGCGATGGTGCCCGGGATCAGCCGCTTGGGGATGTCGCTCTGGCGGAACAGCTCCGCGGCGAACGGATACACCGCGAACACCACCACGAACAGCGACACCCCGCCGTAGGTCAGCAGCGCGCACACCAGCACGATCGACAGCATCGCCCGCTGCGCGCCGACGATGCGGATGGTGGCTTTCACGATCGCCTTTGAGAAGCCGGAGATCTCGATCAGCTTGCCGAACACCGCGCCCAGCAGGAACACCGGGAAATACAGCTTCAGGAAGCCGACCATCTTGTCCATGAACAGGCCGGTGAACATCGGCGCCACCAGCGACGGATCCGTCAATAGCACCGCGCCGAGCGCGGCGATCGGCGCGAACAGGATCACGCTGTGGCCGCGGTAGGCCACGAACATCAGGAAGCACAGCGCGGCCAGCACGATCAGGAATGCCATTCACCCACTCCACGATTCCATTGCGCGACGTCGGGCCGTGCATTTCCGGGCCGACAGTGTCGTCGCGCGGCTCCGTCCCGGCCCATTGTCCGAAGGTACGATGCCGGCCGCGGCGCGGCGGCCCTAGCCTTGCGACCAATCTGCGGCGCATGCCGCGCGGCGTGCATCCTGAGGGGAGAAGATTCGATGAAGCGCAAGCACTTGAGCCTGGCAATCGGTTGCGTCCTGCTGTCGCCCGTGGCGTGGGCACAGCAGTCCGGCGATCCCGCCGCGCAGGACGTGGCGGCACAGGCAAGCCCGGCCGTCGCGCCCGCCCAGGCCGACGCCGACGCGCGCACCCTCGACACGGTCACGGTCACCGCGCGCCGCCGCACCGAATCGATCCAGGACGTGCCGGTGGCGGTCAGCGCCTTCGGCGAGGAACAGCTTGCCGACCTGCAGGCCAGCGACGTCACCGGCCTGCAGGGCGCGGTACCGAACATGAACATGGTCCAGGGCCGCGGTTCGGCCAACAGCGTCAACGTCTTCATCCGCGGCATCGGCCAGCCCGACGCGCTGCAGACCTTCGACCCGGGCGTGGGCATGTACGTCGACGACGTCTACTACTCGCGCATCAACGGCGCGATGTTCTCGCTGTTCGACATCCAGCAGGTGGAAGTGCTGCGCGGCCCGCAGGGCACGCTGTACGGCAAGAACTCCACCGGCGGCGCGATCAAGCTGACCACGAAGAACCCGTTCGACAACGAAGGCGGCTCGGTGGAGCTGACCGCCGGCGACTACGGCCGCGCCGAAGGCCGCTTCTACGTCAGTGGCAAGCTCAGCGATACCGTGGCCGGCAGCATCGCCGGCGCCTCGATCCGCAACGACGGCTACGTGCGCGATGCGGTCACCGGCCGCCACTTCAACAACGACGATACCCAGGCGCTGCGTGCCAAGCTGGCGTTCTCGCCGTCCGACAGTTTCCGCGCGACGCTGTCGTTCGACCGCACCGAACAGGATGTCGCCCCGACCTTGGGCCGGCCGATGGCGCCGCTGGTGCAGACCGACCTGGCGCTGGGCGCTGTGGTGCTGCATCCGGGGTCGAGCGGCGACTGGGACTACCGCGCGCGCACCTCGTTGGCGCCCCCGGGGCACGGCCAGACCCTGGAACACTCCGGCGGCTCGCTGTCGATGGAGTGGGATATCAACAGCCAGTGGCTGTTCAAGAGCATCAGCTCCTACCGCAGGCTCAAGACGCACTCGTTCATCGACATCGACGCGTCCGAGTTCGAGCTCGGCGACGTGCTGGTGGCGCTGGACCAGAAGCAGGCCAGCCAGGAGTTCCAGCTGCAGTACGACAACGGCAGCAACCTGCACGCCATCTTCGGCGCGTACTACATGCGCGAGAACGTGCCGTCGCACCAGGAAGCCTACGCCGACGACCTGTTCGCGCTCGCGGGGATGCCCCTGAGCTTCCTGCGCACCATCGACGACGACCTGACCACCACCAGCGTCGCGGCCTTCGCCCACGCGAGCTGGGAATTCGCGCCGACCTGGACGCTGGCCGCCGGCGTGCGCTGGACCCGCGACAACAAGGAGTACGACCGCACCACCAGCACCTTCTGGGGCGCGCCGTTCAGCGCGATCAACGAAACCGTCGCCTTCAGCGCCGAGCAGGACTGGACCGCGGTCACCCCGTCGGTGAGCCTGCAGAAGGCGTTCAGCGACAACGTGATGGGCTACGTGTCGGCCAACCGCGGCTTCAAGTCCGGCGGTTTCAACGGCCGCGCCAATACGGTGTACGACACCGAGCACGCGGAGTTCGACCCCGAATACGTGTGGACCTACGAGGTCGGCCTGAAGGCCAGTTCCGCCGACCAGCGCCTGCGTGGCAGCGTGGCCGCGTTCAAGAGCGACTACAGCGACTTCCAGGCGCGCGTGTCACAGGACGTGGGCACCTTCCCGGTGCTCAACGCCGCCGAGCTCGACATCAAGGGCATCGAGTTCGAAGGCAGCGCGCTGCTGGGCGAGGCGACATTGCTCAGCGCACAGGTCGGCTGGCTGGACGCGGACTATTCGCGCTTCGACGACTTCCGCCTCGACCCGGCCTATCCGGGCTACGACCCGAACCTCAACCACGACCACGTGCCGTTCTCGCCCAAGACCACCGCGCGGCTGGCGCTGCAGCAGGGCTTCAGCCTCGGCGACAGCGGTTCGCTGGCGGTGGGCGCGGACGCTTCCTACCGCGACAAGACCTGGCTGAGCGTGGACAACCGCGACGTGCTCAGCCAGGACGCCTACACCGTGGTCGGCGTGTACGGGGTGTGGGATTCGCCGCAGTACAGCTGGCAGGTGCGCGCCGGCGTGCGCAACCTGACCGACAAGCACTACAAGACCGAGGGCCAGGAGTTTGCCAGCGTCGGCAACATCCAGACCGCGTACTACGGCCTGCCGCGCAACTGGTACGTGTCGCTGCGCTACAACTTCTGAGCGGATGGGCAGGCAAACCGGCGGCGGGCTTCGGCCCGCCGTTTTCGTTGCCGGGCATCTCGGGTCGCCCTGTAGGAGCGGCTTCAGCCGCGAGCTTTTCCAGCAGTTGTTGGAAGGGCAAGAGCTCGCGGCTGAAGCCGCTCCTACAGGTGTCTGCGGGGGCATGGAGGTCGCGGCAACGGGCAGCGCCGGATATGCTCCCGCTGATTGGGGGCACTCGTGGATGACCGACTGACATTGCCAGCGACGACAGGGCCGCGCCGATGCTGAGCATCGGCGTCGTCGTGCTGGCCGCGGTGCTGTGGCTCGGCCTGATGTTCGGCACCGCCCTGTACGGTGAGCGACACCCGGCGGTACTGGCGCGGCACTGGCGGCACGTGTACGCGCTGTCGCTGGCGGTGCACTGCACCTCGTGGTCGTTCTACGGCACGGTCACCCAGGCCGCGCGCTACGGCTGGCCGCTGCCGCCGACCTTCCTCGGCGCGATCGCCTTCTACGCGCTGGCGGTGGCCTTCATGATGCGGCTGGTACGGCTCGCACGCGAGACCAACGCGACCTCGCTGGCCGACCTGATCGCCACGCGGCTGGGCAAGGATGCGTGGCTCGCTGCGGTGGTGACCCTGGTCGCCGCGCTCGGCCTGATCCCGTACATCGCTCTGCAGCTCAAGGCGGTGACGATGAGCTTCGTCACCCTGACCGGCGACGGGGCGCGCGGGGACCTGTCGCTGTGGCGCGACGGTTCGCTGTACGTGGCGCTGGCGATGGCGCTGTTCGCGATGTTGTTCGGGACGCGGCGCGCGAGTGCGGTGGAGCACAACCGCGGGCTGGTGCTGGCGATCGCGTTCGAGTCGGTGTTCAAGCTCGCGGCGATGCTGGCGCTGGGGGCCTTCGTCTGGTTCGGCCTGGGCAAGCTGCCGGAGGCGCCGGCGCCGCTGTCGCAGCAGACCACGGACGGCTTCGCGCCGCTGGTGCTGCTGGGGGCGCTGGCGATGTTCATCCTGCCGCACCAGTTCCACGTCGGCGTGGTCGAGTGCCGCGACGAGGGCGACGTGCGCACCGCGCGCTGGCAGTTCCCGTTCTACCTGCTGCTGATCGCGCTGCCGGCGCTGCCGCTGGCGCGTGCCGGCACCGCGCTGCTGGGCGACAGCGTGCCGTCGGACATGTACGCGCTGGCGCTGCCGTTCTCGCGCGGGCACGAGGGCGTGGCGCTGTTCGCGTTCCTGGGCGGGCTCAGCGCGGCCACCGGCATGGTGGTGGTGAGCACGCTGACGCTGAGCCTGATGATCGGCAACCACTGGTTCGCGCCGGGATTGCTGCGCGGCGCGTGGTCGCATGGCGGCGACGACGGCGACCGTCGTGGCGACGTGCTGCTGCTGCGCCGCGTGGGCATCGTCGCGACCATGCTGCTGGCGTGGGCGTACAGCCGCCAGATCGCCGGCAGCGAGGCACTGGCGGACGTGGGCGCGGTGTCGTTCTCGGCGCTGGCCACACTGGTGCCGGCGCTGGGGTTCGCGGTATGGCGGCCGCAGACGCCGGCGCGCGCGGCGACGGTGGGTGTCGCGGTGGCGTTCGCGGTGTGGGCGTGGGTGATGCTGGTGCCGATGGGAGTCGCAGCGACCGGCGGCGATGCCGGCTGGCTGCAGCGCGGGCCGCTGGGCATGGCGTGGCTGTCACCGGACGGATTGTTCGGATTGACCGGCTGGAGCCGGCTCGGCCGCGCGGTCGGCGCGAGCCTGTTCGCCGGCACGCTGGCGACGGTGCTGATGGCCACGGTGCGCGTCGCACCGCACCGCGTCGCCGCGCGCGGTTCGGACGTGCGCACCCTGCGCAGCGCCGGCCGCCGCTTCCTGCCGGCGCGCAGCGTCGACGAACTGCTCGCCGGCGCGCCGGCCAGCGGCCCGGTACCTGCGCATATCGAGGCGCGGCTGGAGCGCGAACTGGCCGCCGTGCTCGGCAGCGCCTCGGCGCGGCTGCTGCTCGATGCCGCGCGCCGCCAGGCCGGCGCGGACCTGGACACCGTGGCCGCGATCGTCGGCGAGGCCTCGCAGGACCTGCGTTTCAACCAGCGCGTGCTGGAAGGCGCGCTGGAAAACATGAGCCAGGGCATCAGCGTGGTCGACGCGCAACTGCGGCTGGTGGCGTGGAACCGGCGCTACGCGGAGCTGTTCGGCTATCCGCCGGAACTGCTGCAGGTCGGTCGCCCGATCGCCGACCTCAGCCGCTGGGCGCTGGAGAAACTGCCGCCCAGCGGGGACATCGAAAGCGCCCTGCAGCGCCGGCTTGCCTTCATGCGCGCCGGCACGCCGCACCTGTCCGAGCGCGTGATGCCGGACGGCAGCATCATCGAGATCCGCGGCAACCCGATGCCGGGCGGCGGCTTCGTGGCCACCTTCACCGACGTCACCGAATTCCGCAGCGTCGAACGCGGCCTGCGCCGCGCCAACGAAACCCTGGAGCAGCGCGTGGGCGAGCGCACCGCGCTGCTGGAATCGGCCAAGCGCGAGGCCGAGCATGCCAACGATGCCAAGAGCCGCTTCCTCACCGCGATCGGCCACGACCTGATGCAGCCGCTGCACGCCGCGCACCTGTTCACCGACACCCTGTCGCAGCAGCTCGCCGATCCCGCGCAGCGCGATGCGGTGCGGCAGGTGCGTGGCGCGCTGGATTCCACCACCGACCTGCTGACCGGGCTGTTCGACATGTCGCGGCTGGAAGCCGGTGGACTGGTGCCGCAGCCGCGCGAGTTCCCGCTGGCCGAGGTGCTGGAACCGCTGGCGTCGGAGTTCCGCGCGATGGCCGCCGAGCGCGGGCTTGCCTTCGCCTGCGTGCCGACCCCGGCCTGGGTGCGCAGCGATCCGCAGCTGCTGCGCCGGGTGTTGCAGAACTTCCTCGCCAACGCGGTGCGCTACACCGCGCACGGCGGCATCCTGCTGGGCGTGCGGCGTGCCGGCGATGCGCTGCGGATCGAAGTGCACGACACCGGCCCGGGCATCGCGCCGGAACAGCAGGCGGCGATCTTCGAGGAGTTCCGCCGCGGCGACGGGGCGGCGGGGCAGGGGCTCGGGCTTGGCCTTGCGATCGCCGACCGCATCGCGCAGCTGCTGGAAGCGCCGCTGGGGCTGCGCAGCCGCGTCGGCCGCGGCACCGTGTTCATGCTGGCGGTCCCGCGCGCGCCGGCACGTGCACCGGTGTCCGCATCGGCGAAAGCCGGCCTTGCCGGCACCCGGGTGCTGATCGTCGACAACGACCGCGCTGCACTGCAATCGCTGCGCGTGCTGCTGGAAGGCTGGGGCTGCGAGGTCGAGGCGGTGGCCGATGGCGTTGCGGCGGAAGCCGCGATGGCGGCGAACGACGCATTGCTGTGGCTGTTCGACTACCACCTCGACGACGGCGACACCGGCGCAGCGCTGCATGCGCGACTGGCCCGGCGTTTCGGCGCGCGGCCGGCGCTGATCCTCAGCGGCGACGGCGGCGATGCCGTGCGGCGCGCGGTGCACGAGGCCGGCCTGCCGCTGCTGGCCAAGCCGCTCAAGCCGCTGGCGCTCAAATCGGTGCTCGACCGCCTGCTGGCCGCGCGCGCGGCGTAGCTCGTCCCTACGACTCCAGCTGCCGCGAAGGGTCGCTGAGCTCGAGTTCGCGCAGCACCACGCCGGCCTGGGTGCGGTTGCGCACGCCGAGGCGGTCGAAGATCGCCGACAGGTGCGCCTTCACCGTGCGCTCCTGCACGTCCAGGCGATCGGCAATCTGCTTGTTGAGCAGGCCTTCGGCGACCAGCACCAGCACCCGGAACTGCTGCGGCGACAGACTGGCCAGGCGCGCGGCCAGGGCGCTGTCGCCGGCCGAGGACTGCGCCCGCGTCACCGCCGCGCGCAATGACGCGGGCAGCCACTGTTCGCAGGCCATCACGCTGCGGATCGCGTCGCGCAGATCGTCCAGGCCGGCACTCTTGGGCAGGTAGCCGGCAGCGCCGTGGTCGAGCGCGCGCCGCACCACGCGCGGGTCGTCGTTCGCGGACACCACGATCACCGCCACGCCAGGATGCTGGGCGCGGATCGCGGCCAGCCCGGCAAGGCCGTGGTTGCCGGGCATGTGCAGGTCGAGCAGGACCAGGTCGATGCCCGGCTCGGCGTCGAGCACGGCGAGCACGCTGTCCAGAGAATCGGCCTCGCGCACCTGCAGCGCGTCCACGGCATCGGCTGCGGCCTGGCGCAGCGCGGCGCGGAACAGCGGATGGTCGTCGGCGATCAGCAGGGTAGGCATTGCCGCGATTCTCGCAGGAATCCGCGTGCGGGCGGGCCGGCATGGCCTGGTACCAAAGTACGATGATCGAAGCGGCCCGGCTTGCTACTGTCGCGACATGATCAGAATTCCAGTCCGTGCCGTCGCCGTCTCCCTTGCCGTGCTGCTGGGCGCCTGCGCCAGCGGGCCGCAGCGCGATTCCACGGAGGCCCCCATGTTCACGTCCGAACGCAGCACCGACCACCGAGGCAACGACGACCTGCTGACCGCCGGCCTCGGCCTCGACGGCCTGCGTGCGATGACGCCGCCGGCCTTCGCCGATGCCGCGCATCCGACCGCGACCGAACTGCGCCGGCGCGCGATCTGGAGCAACTGGCGCGGCATCGCCGATCTCGCCGCGGGCGGCGGCTACGGCACGCTGTACGGCACCACGCAGGCCGTGCCGGGGCGCGAATACTCGGCGCTGGCGACGGTACCCGGCGCCACCCAGCCGCACCGCGTGCTGGTACAGGTGCCCGATGTCTTCGACAAGGCGCGACGCTGCGTGGTGGTCGCGCCGGCGTCCGGCTCGCGCGGCGTGTACGGCGCGATTTCCATCGCCGGTGCCTGGGGGCTGCCGAAGGGCTGCGCGGTGGCCTACACCGACAAGGGCGCGGGGACCGATTATTTCGACCTTGACGCGCAGGGTGGCGCGCGTGCGGACGGCACGTTCGGGACGCTGGATGCCGGCGACGACCTCGCGTTCGTGCCGGACGCGCCGATTGCAGCCAGTGGCGTCGCGTTCAAACACGCGCATTCGAAGGACAATCCGGAGGCCCATTGGGGCCGGCACGTCCAGCAGGCGGCGCAGTTCGCGCTGCACGCGCTGGACGAAGCGCTGCCGGACGCCGCGCCGTTCACCTTCGACAACACGCGGGTGATCGCGGTCGGCATCTCCAATGGCGGCGGGGCAGTGCTGCGTGCGGCCGAGCTGGACGGCGACTGGCTGGACGCGGTGGTCGCAGGAGAACCCAACGTCTTCGTCGAAGGCGGCCGCCCGATCTACGATTTCGCCACCGAAGCCGCGCTGCTGCAGCCCTGCGCGCTGTTGCACCTGGCGCCGGAGTCGCTGGCCCAGCCGCCGATGCGCGCGCAGGTCGAACCGATGTGGACGCTGCGCTGCGCCTCGCTCAAGGCGGCGGGGCTGGTCACCGGCGACACCACCGCCGGGCAGGCGAAGTCCGCGTACGATGCGATGCGTGCCAGCGGCTGGACCGACGCGGCGCTGCGCTCTGGCGCCGCTTCGAGCGGCTTCGACCTGTGGCGCTCTGTCGCGGCGACCTACGCCTCCGCGTACGGCCGCTACGGCGTGGGTGAACATCCCTGCGGATATGCTTTTTCGGCCCAGAACGCCGACTTCAGCCCGCGCGCCGCCACGGCGGAAGAGCGCGCGGCGTGGTGGTCGGATGCCGCCGGCATCCCGCCGGGCAACGGCGTCGGCCTGATCGATGCGAAGGTCGCGCCGCCGGACCTCACGCTGCCGGGCCTGCAGTGCCTGCGCGCGCTGTGGGACGGGCAGGGCGCCGACGCCGACCGCGTGCGCAGCGGCATCGCCGAAACCCGCGCTTCCCTGCCGCGCGCCGGCCTGCCGGTGGTGGTCGTCCACGGTCTCGACGACGGTCTGGTGCCGCCGGCCTTCAGCAGCGCGCCCTACGTGGCCGCGGCGCAGGCGGCCGGGCGCGAAGTGCGTTACTGGCAGGTGGAAAACGTCGAGCATTTCGACGCGTTCCTCGGATTCCCCGACTATGCGGCGCGTTACGTGCCGTCGCTGCCGTACGTGTATGCGGCGCTCGATCGCGTCGATGCCTATCTCGACGGCAAGGCTTCGTTGCCGTCCGACGCGGTGATCGCCACCACGCCGCGAGGCGCGGGCAAGCCGCTGGAAGCGGGGAACCTGGCGATTCCCGCCAACTAGCCTTCCTCCCCCACTTCCGCTTGGGGGGTGGGTTTGGGCGGGAATGAGCGTCGCAGGCGCGAATGCGGTTGCCTTTCCGTCTCCCGTTTCCTGCTTTTTTGCTTCTCGCCTCTAAAGATCCAGACGCCAATCCGTGGCATGCAGACCCGGAGGGCGCCGCACATGGATGTGCGGCGTTTTTCTATGGGACAGGATGTCCCTTAGAAAAATCCCCGCAACAATGACTTCCCGGGTGTGCCCTTGGCACAAAGCGTTTTCTTTGGTTCGTTTCTTTGACGCTTATCAAAGAAATGAACTCGGCCGCGCAGCGGGCGAAACGCCTTTGATCTTGTCTCTGGCAGGCATGCCTCACGCTGGCGTGAAGCAAAATCCATAAGTGCAAAAGTCAGAAGCTTTCGCCTTCGGCGACTTCATTTCTTTTGATGAGCGTCAAAAGAAACGGAAGCAAAGAAAAACGCTTTGTGTCCACAGCAAACCCGGCAATTCATTGTTGCGGGGATTTTTCTAAGGGACATCCTGTCCCATAGAAAAACGCTGCACATCCATGTGCAGCGCCCTCCGGGTCTGCAGACAGGCGGTGGAGCGGTGTGATCTTTAGAAGCGAAAGCGAAAGCGAAAGCGAAGGTGAAGGCGAGTGCAAGATCGCCAGCGCAGGCGTCCCGCGTCAGGACAGACGCGCCAGGGCCTGCCCCAGCTTCACCGGCGTCTCGGCCGCCAGACCCGGTGCCAGCTCGGCCACGCCCGGCGGCAGCAGCACGACCACCGTCGACCCGTAGTTGAAGCGGGCCATCTCCGCGAAACGTTCCACCGTGACCGCCGCGCCGTCGTCGTCGGTCCGGTAGTCCTTGACCGTGACCGCGTCGCCGTAGGCGGGGATCTCCTCGCCGCTCCACACGGTTTCCACGCCCGAGACCAGCAGCGCGCCGACCATGACCACGGCCATCGGGCCGAAATCGGTGTCGAAGTGGCACACGAGGCGTTCGTTGCGGGCAAACAGGCGTGGCACGTTGCGCACGGCATCGGGGCCGACGGAGAACAGGCGGCCGGGGACGTGCACGGTTTCGCGCAGGGTGCCGGTCCACGGCATGTGCACGCGGTGGTAGTCCTTCGGCGAGAGATAGACGGTGGCGAACAGGCCGCCGGCGAAGACTTCGGCCGCAGCCTCGTCGCCGAGCAGTTCGGCGGCGGTGAACGACTGGCCCTTGGCCTGGAAGATGCGGCCCGGCTCCCCGGACGGGTCTCCGATGCGGCCGCACTGGCTGATGCGGCCGTCGGCGGGCATCAGCAGGGTGCGCGGGTCGGGGTCGGGCACGCGCGCGCCGGGCTTGAGCGCGCGGGTGAAGAAGGCGTTGAACGTGGGATAGGCCAGCGGGTCGGCGTTGGCGGCTTCGGAGAGGTCGACGCCGAACTTCGCCGTGACCGTGTCGATCAGCCATTGCTTGAGCCGGGGGTTGTCCGAGTACGCCAGCCGCCGCGCCAGCGAGGACAGCAGGCGGTGCGGGAGGGCATAGGTGAGGCGGGTGACGAGGCTCATGGGGCGGCTATCCGGGGAAGGCGCATCGGGTCTTTCCCGCGGCGGGAAGGAGGCCGGGCGCGGACGTTACTTGAACGAAGCCTGCGTCAGCGCCGCCATGTCCGCCGCGATGGCCTTCGGCTGCAGCGGCGGCTGGATGATGCCGGCCATGCGGCCCTGCGGGTCGAGCACGGCGATGGTGGCCGAGTGGTCGATGGTGTAGCTGTCGGGCGGCGCGCCCTCGGCGGCCGGCACCTTCGCGAACACCATCGACAGCGAACGCGCGAAGTGCTCCAGTGCCGGCACGTCCGCGGTCGCGGCCAGGGTGTCGCGGTGGAAGGCGTGCGCGTACTCGCCGATGCGGTCGGGGTCGTCGCGCTGCGGGTCGACGGACACGAACAGCACCCGTGGCCGGGTCGGTTCGGGCAGGGCTTCCCATTGCTTCTGCGCCTGCGCCAGTTCGGCCAGCGTGGTGGGGCAGACGTCCGGGCAATAGGTGAAACCCAGGAACACCAGCGTCCAGTGGCCCTTGAGCTCGCCGGGCACCAGCTGGGTGCCGTCGGACTGGCGCAGGGAGAAGTCGGGCAGGGTCCGCGGCTGCGGGAACAGGCGGACGGTCTCCATCGCCGGGCCCGCCGGCGCGGGGGCGGCGAAGAAACGCTGCGAGGCCAGCAGGCCGAGGCCTGCGGCCAGGGCCACCACCAGGATGACGAGGGTCGTGCGGTTGAACATGGGCAGGGCGCTTGTTCACGCAATACTTGAAGTGCGGCCATGATAACCGCGCCGCCGCTATACTTCCCGGTCCCTGCTGCCCAGCGCCCGGGCGCCGCCATGACCGACGAACTGCACACGATCATCGACCTGATCCGCTATGGCGCCAGCCGCTTCAACGCGGCCGGGCTGACGTTCGGGCACAGCTACGACAACGCGATCGACGAGGCCACCCAGCTGGTCCTGCACGCCCTGCACCTGCCCCACGACCTCGGCCCGGCCTACGGCCAGGCGCGGGTGACGCTGGCGGAGAAGGAGGAAGTGCTGGCGCTGTTCCTGCGCCGGATCGAGGATCGCATCCCGGCCTCCTACCTGACCGGCGAGACCTGGTTCGCCGGCCTGAGCTTCAAGTCCGACCCGCGCGCCCTGGTGCCGCGTTCGCCGATCGCCGAGCTGATCGAGGCCGGGTTCGAGCCCTGGCTGGGCGGGCGCGAGGTGCGGCGCGCGCTCGACCTGTGCACCGGTTCGGGCTGCATCGCCATCGCCATGGCCCACTACAACCCGGGCTGGCAGGTCGACGGCGCCGACCTGTCGGACGACGCGCTGGCGCTGGCCGCCGAGAACAAGGCGCGGCTGCACGCCGACAACGTGAAGCTGATCCGCTCGGACCTGTTCGCCGGCCTGTCCGGGCGCCACTACGACCTGATCGTCACCAATCCGCCCTATGTCACCAACGACGAAACCGACGCGCTGCCGGCCGAGTACGCGCATGAGCCGGAGATGGGCCTGCGCGCCGGCGATGACGGCCTGGACATCGTGCTGCGGATCCTGCGCGACGCGCCGCTGCACCTGGGCGAGGACGGCCTGCTCATCTGCGAGGTCGGCGAATCCGAGCGCGCGCTGGTGCGGTTGCTGCCGGACGTCGAGTTCGCCTGGATCGAGTTCCGGGTCGGGCAGATGGGCATCTTCGCGGTCGAGTGCGCGGAACTGATCCGACACCACGGCCGCATCGGCGAGCTGGCCGCCGCGCGCGAGGGCAGGCCGGCGGAAGCGGCGGGTTCGCTGTTTTGAGCGCGGCTGCGGCGCGGCGAACGGACGCATGAACACCTTCGGCCAGCTGCTGCGCGTGACCACCTTCGGCGAGTCGCACGGGCCTGCGATCGGCTGCGTGGTCGACGGCTGCCCGCCCGGCATCGCGATCGCGCCGGAAGACTTCGCCCATGACCTGGCGCGCCGCGCCACCGGCCGCAGCCGTCATACCTCGGCGCGGCACGAGGCGGACGCGGTCGAGGTCCTGTCGGGCGTGTACGAAGGCCGCACCACGGGGACGCCGGTCGCGCTGCTGATCCGCAACACGGACGCGCGCAGCCGGGACTACGACCGCATCGCGCGTCAGTTCCGCCCCGGCCACGCCGACTACACCTACTGGCAGAAGTACGGCACCCGCGACCCGCGCGGCGGCGGGCGTTCGTCGGCGCGCGAGACCACGATGCGCGTGGCGGCGGCGGTGATCGCGAAGCGGTGGCTGGCCGACCGCTTCGGCGTTCGCGTGCGCGGCTTCCTTGCGCAGATCGGCGAGGTCCTGCCGCGCGCGCATGACTGGGGCGTGGTCGAGGACAACCCGTTCTTCTGGCCGGATGCCGCGCAGGTGCCCGAGCTGGAGGCGTACATGGATGCGCTGCGCAAGTCCGGCGACTCGGTCGGCGCGCGCGTCACCGTCGTTGCCGACGGCGTGCCGCCGGGCTGGGGCGAGCCGGTGTACGGCAAGCTCGACGCGGAGATCGCCGCGGCGATGATGTCGATCAACGCGGTCAAGGGCGTGGAGATCGGCGACGGCTTCGCGGCGGTCGCCCGGAAGGGCAGCGAACACCGCGACGCGATGGCGCCGGACGGTTTCCGCTCCAACCATGCCGGCGGCATCCTCGGCGGGATTTCCAGCGGCCAGCAGGTGGTGTGCTCGGTGGCCTTCAAGCCGACCTCGAGCCTGCGGCTGCCGGTCGAGGGCGTGGACGTGGACGGCAACGCGGTGGAGATCGTCACCACCGGCCGCCACGATCCCTGCGTGGGCATCCGCGCCACGCCGATCTGCGAGGCGATGCTGGCGCTGGTGCTGATGGACCAGGCGCTGCGCCACCGCGCGCAGTGCGGCGACGTGGGCGACGTGGCGCCGCGGATCCCCGGCGCCACATGATCCTGCAGGAGCGGCTTCAGCCGCGGGCTTTTCGTCGGCCGGAAAGATCAAGAGCTCGCGGCTGAAGCCGCTCCTACAACAATCGAAGCGATATAGCGGCAGGAAGAACTAATGAGCAAGCAATACAAGGTCGCGGTGGTCGGCGCCACGGGCGCGGTGGGCGAGGTGATGCTGTCGGTGCTGGCGGAGCGGAAATTCCCCGCCAGCGAAGTGGTCGCGCTGGCCAGCGAGCGCTCGGCCGGCGTGGAGGTGGCCTTCGGCGACGACGAAGTGACGGTCCGCGACCTGGCGACCTTCGACCCGGCCGGCGTCGACATTGCCCTGTTCTCGGCCGGCGGCGACATCTCGAAGGAGTACGCGCCGAAGTTCGCCGCCGCCGGCGCGGTGGTGATCGACAATTCCTCCGCCTTCCGCATGGACCCCGACGTGCCGCTGGTGGTCAGCGAGGTCAACCCGGAGGCGGTCAAGCAGCGTCCACGCGGCATCATCGCCAACCCCAACTGCTCGACCATGCAGCTGATGGTCGCGCTGGCGCCGATCCACCGCGCCGCCGGCATCGAGCGCATCAATGTCGCCACCTACCAGTCGGTGTCCGGCACCGGCCGCAGGGCGCTGGAGGAGCTGGGCCGGCAGACGGCCGGGCTGCTCAACTTCCGGTCGGTGGAATCCGAGGTGTATCCGGTGCAGATCGCCTTCAACGTGATCCCGCATGGCGGTGACTTCGACGACAACGGCTACACCAGCGAGGAAATGAAGCTGGTCCACGAGACCCGCAGGATCCTCGGCGACGACGCGATCCGGGTGAATGCCACCGTGGTTCGCGTGCCGGTGTTCTACGGCCACTCGGAGGCGGTGAACATCGAAACCCGCGACAAGCTGGGCGCTGCCGGGGCGCGGCGGCTGCTGGAGGCCGCGCCGGGCGTGGAGGTGGTGGATGAACGCGCCGCCGGCGGCTAC
This sequence comes from Luteimonas lutimaris, assembly GCF_039537065.1. Classification (NCBI taxonomy): domain Bacteria; kingdom Pseudomonadati; phylum Pseudomonadota; class Gammaproteobacteria; order Lysobacterales; family Lysobacteraceae; genus Luteimonas; species Luteimonas lutimaris. The sequence goes on from NZ_BAAAZU010000012.1 coordinate 30,274, forward strand.
CCGACGCCGGTCACGCACGCTTCCGGCAAGGACGCGGTGTACGTCGGCCGCATCCGCGACGACCTCTCGCACGAGCGCGGGCTGAACCTGTGGGTGGTCGCGGACAATATCCGCAAGGGCGCTGCGCTGAACGCGGTCCAGATCGCGGAACTGGTTGTCGCGGAAGGCTGAAGCGTTGCGGAGCGGTCGCCGCGGCGGCTAGAGTCGGTGCCATGAACCAGGGGAAAGGCGTGACCAGGACAATGCGGAAGGCATGGCTGCCGCTGCTCGCGGCGCTGCTCACCCTGCTGGCGATGCCTGCGTTCGCGCTGGGGCTGGGCCAGATCACGGTCAAGTCGCAGCGCGGCGAGCCGTTGCTGGCCGAAATCGCCATCGTTTCCAGCGATCCGGGCGAACTGGAGAACCTGCAGGCGCACCTGGCCTCGCCGGAGACCTTCGCCCGCGTCGGCCTGGAGCCGCCGAACAGCACCGTGAGCGGACTGCAGTTCACCGTGGCGCTCGATCCGCAGGGCCGGCCGGTGATCCGCGTGACCAGCGCCGGGCCGGTCGACGAATCGCTGCTGACCTTCCTGCTGGAGGTCGACTGGGGCCAGGGCCGGCTGGTGCGCGAGTACTCTGCGTTGCTGGACGCACCGCGCACCGTGTCCGCGCCGGCGCAGCCGCCGATCGAGGCGCCAAGCGTGGCGCCGTCGAACACCATCGTCCGCGAACCGGTCGCGCCGGTGCCAGCCCCGGCTCCGGAATCGGCGCCGGCGGATACCGCATCCACGCCCGTACCCGAACCCGAACCCGAACCCGAACCGCAGCCCGCGGCGCCGGTCGCAGCCGAGCCGCCGGCAGAAGCCCCCGCGCCATCGAATGCCATCGCCCCGACGCCCGCGCCCCCGGCCGCCGCGCCGGAAGAGCGCCGCGTCCAGCCGGTCGCGGCGACGCCCGGCGACTACGGCCCGGTGCAGGTCGGCGACACGCTCGGAAAGATCGCGCGATCGATCGACGCCGACGGGCATTCGCTCGACCAGGTCATGCTGGCGCTGCTGCGCGCAAATCCCGATGCCTTCATCAACGGCAACGTCAACCTGGTCAAGACCGGCGCGGTGCTGCGCATCCCCAACGGCTCGGAGCTGTCCGAGTACAGCCGGAAGGAAGCGCGGGCCATCGTCCACGAGCAGATCGGCCAGTGGCGCGAGATGCGCAGGCCGGCCGAGCAGCCTGCCGCCGTCGCCGGTGATGGCGCAGTCACCGATGCGGCCGGCAACAAGAATGGCGAAAGCGCCGGGGCGGCGGCGCGTACCGCCGATGCCCGGCTGGAAATCGTGCCGCCGTCCGCCAAGGACGCGCGGCAGGCGGGGACACGATCCGGCATCCAGGCCGACGGCGAGGGCGACATGCTGCAGGAACTGCAACAGACCAAGGAAACCCTGGCGGCGCGCGACGCCGAAGTGCAGGAGCTCAAGACGCGGGTGGCCGACCTGGAGAAGCTGCAGCAGGACCAGCAGCAGCTGATCGCGCTCAAGGACGGCAAGCTCGCGGAAACCCAGCAGGCACTGGCCGCGCGCCAGGCCGGGCAGGCGCAGGAGGCTTCAGCGCCCATCTGGCCGTGGGCGGTCGGCGGACTGGTGATCGGGCTGGTGCTGGCGTGGCTGTGGATGCGGCGCAAGCCGGCGACTGCCGGCCGTCCCGTGTTCGACACCTCGCGCCTGGCCGCAGGCGTGCCGGAGAAGCCGTCGCCGGCGCCCGCCGCGCCGGAACCGCCGGCGCCGGCTGCGACGGGTACCGCGCCGACCTGGCATGCCGGCGGCTCCGCCGCGCCAGCGCAGCCTGCCGTGCCGGTGGTGGACGCCGTTCCGCCGGAGCCTGAGCCGGAGCGGCCAGCGGAATCCGCAGCGGACGCCGAAGCCGCCGACGCGGACGACAAGCCCGTCTCGGCCGGCCACGACCGCATCGAACTGGCGCTCGCCTACATCGACCTGGGCGACGTCGACACCGCGCGCGGCCTGCTGCAGGAAGTGGCCGACAACGGCGACGCGGCCGCGCGCGGCGAGGCCTCGCGGCTGCTGCGCGACCTGGTCTGACCCCGGCCGGCGATCCGCATGCGCTACGCGCTCGGCGTCGAATACGACGGCAGCGGTCTGTTCGGCTGGCAGCGGCTGGGCAAGCCGGGCACCCAGGCCGTACCGACCGTGCAGCAGATGCTGGAGGAGGCGCTGTCCTCGGTCGCCAATGCGCCGGTCGACACCGTCTGTGCCGGCCGCACCGACGCCGGCGTGCACGCGCGCTGCCAGGTGGTGCACTTCGACAGTGATGCCCGGCGCGAGCCGCGCGGCTGGATGCTGGGCGCGACGTCGCGCCTGCAGCAGGCCGTGTGCGTGCGCTGGTGCGTGCCGGTGGCCGACGATTTCAGCGCCCGGTTCTCCGCGCGCGCGCGCCGCTACCGCTACAGCATCCTGAACCGGCCGATGCGGCCGGCGCTGGGCCGCCAGTACCTGTCCTGGGTGCGACAGCCGCTGGACGCCGACGCCATGCACCGGGCCGCGCAGGTCCTGCTCGGCGAACAGGACTTCTCCGCTTTCCGCACCGTCCACTGCCAGGCCCCGCACGCGCGGCGCAACCTGCAGCAGGTCACGGTGGCCCGCGATGGCGAATACGTGCACGTCGACGTGCAGGCCAACGCTTTCCTGCACCACATGGTGCGCAACATCGTCGGTTCGTTGCTGCTGGTGGGGCAGGGCGAACGGCCGGAAGCGTGGATCGCCGAACTGCTGGCCGGGCGCGACCGCACGCTCGCCGGCCCCACTGCGCCGCCCGGCGGGCTGGTGTTCGTCGGGCCGCTGTACCCGGTCGAATGCGGATTGCCGGCGGAAGTGACGTTGCCGGACTGAATGCAGTCGCCGTCCGCGCGACGCGATCGCGCGCCAGCGGTTACGCTATCGCACCCCGATTGCCCATTCGTCGAAGCTTCCGCGCATGTCCCGCACGCTGTTCCGCACCCGCATCAAGTTCTGCGGCATGACCCGCGCCGGCGACGTGCGCCTTGCCAGCGAGTTGGGCGCGGACGCGGTGGGCTTCATCTTTGCCGATGGCAGCCCGCGCCGGATCCACGCCCGCGAGGCGCGCGCGCTGCGTGGCGCGCTGGCGCCGCTGGTCGACGCGGTGGCGGTGTTCCGCAACAACGCCGCCGACGAAGTGCGTGACGTGGTCCGGCAGGTACATCCGACGCTGCTGCAGTTCCACGGCGATGAGGAGGACGCGTTCTGCCGCGGCTTCGGCGTGCCCTACGTCAAGGCGATCGGCATGGGCGATCCGCTGGTCGAGGACGCGGTGGCGCTGCAGGTGCGTTACCGGGGTGCCGCCGCGTTCCTGTTCGACAGCCACGGCGGCGACACCGACGGCGGCAGCGGACAGGCCTTCGACTGGTCGCGGATCCCGACCGGGCTGGTCAAGCCGGTGATCCTTGCCGGGGGCATCGGCAGCGGAAACGTATTCGACGCGATCCTGCGCACGCTGCCCTGGGGCGTGGACGTGTCCAGCGGCATCGAGGCCTCGCCGGGCATCAAGGACGGCGACCGCATGCGCGAGTTCGTCGAGCAGGTGCGCCGCGCCGATTGCCACGTCGAGCCGGACATCGATGCGGGCAGCGACCTGGCTGCCAGGGCCAACGGAATCAGCGGAACCAGCAAGTGAACGATCCCGACAACGCAAGCACGGCCGCCGGTGCGGTCGACTACCACGCATGGCCGGACGCCAGCGGTCACTTCGGTCGCCACGGCGGGCGCTTCGTCGCCGAAACCCTGATCGGGCCGCTGGAGGAACTGGCCGCGGCCTACGACGCGGCGCGCGTGGATCCGGCCTTCATCGATGCCTTCGACCGCGACCTGGCGCATTACGTCGGCAGGCCCAGCCCGATCTACGAGGCCGAACGGCTGTCCGCGCATGTCGGCGGCGCACGCATCCTGCTCAAGCGCGAGGACCTGAACCACACCGGCGCGCACAAGATCAACAACACCATCGGCCAGGCGCTGCTGGCCAGCCGCATGGGCAAGACCCGGATCATTGCCGAGACCGGCGCCGGCCAGCACGGCGTGGCCAGCGCCACGGTCGCCGCCCGGCTGGGGCTCGAATGCGTGGTCTACATGGGCGCCACCGACATCGAGCGCCAGAAGATCAACGTCTACCGCATGCAGCTGCTCGGCGCGAGCGTGGTGCCGGTGACCAGCGGCTCGGCCACGCTCAAGGACGCGCTCAACGAAGCGATGCGCGACTGGGTCACAAACGTGCGCGACACCTTCTACATCATCGGCACAGTGGCAGGCCCGGACCCGTACCCGCGCATGGTGCGCGACTTCAATGCCGTGGTCGGCCGCGAGGCGCGCGCGCAGATGCTGGCCGAACACGGTCGCCTGCCGGATGCGATCACCGCCTGCGTGGGCGGCGGCAGCAACGCGATCGGCATCTTCCACGCCTTCCTCAACGACCCGGGCGTGCGCATCGTCGGCGCCGAGGCGGCGGGGGAGGGCATCGCCAGCGGCCGCCACGCGGCTTCGCTGGCCGCCGGACGGGTCGGCGTGCTGCACGGCAACCGCACCTACGTGCTGTGCGACGACGACGGCCAGATCACCGAAACGCATTCGGTCTCGGCCGGGCTGGATTACCCGGGCGTCGGCCCGGAGCACGCCTTCCTCAAGGACACCGGCCGCGCCGAATACGTCGGCGTGACCGACGACGACGCCCTGGCCGCCTTCCACCTGCTGGCGAAGACCGAGGGCATCCTCGCCGCGCTCGAATCCAGCCACGCCATCGCCCAGGCCATCAAGCTAGCGCGCGACATGCCCAGGGACGCCATCGTCCTGTGCAACCTGTCAGGCCGCGGCGACAAGGACGTGCACACCATCGCCGCGCGCGAGGGGATGCAACTGTGAACGCGGTGCCGGTTTGGTTCCATGTTGCCTTCGCTGTCACCCTGGTGCCGTTTCAGCTGGACCTTGCCATGCCAGTGGGTGGAGCCGCCGAGTCAGGCGTGGATGATGCCTCTGCCGCGTCCCAGCAGGCGGTTGAGACACCGGATTCGACCGCATTCGACCATGTTGGTGCTCTCGTGGTCGGCGATGCCTTCGACGAACGTTCAAGGGCGTCGAGGCCGTGGGTCAATGCAGGGGTCAATCAGGAGACGGGTTGCTTCCACGTCACCGGCGGAGACCTGCCTGATGGCCTTGCGATGATGGTGATGGACGGCCGGATTGCCCGTTTCGAGGTGGGTCCGCCAAACCGGGGTGCCGACGTGCGTCCGCCGTTCGGCCTGCACCCGGGCATGGCCCGGGCGGCGGTCGAAGAGGCGATGCCAGTGGATGTGCGTGTTTCGCAGCACCAGTACGGTGGCGAAGGCGATGTCTACATCGACTGGCTTGTACCCGGCGGCCGGTATGGAGTCCGTGCGGAGATCACCAACGACAAGGTCGACGCCGTGTTCTGGGGCGATGGCGACGCCATCCAGCTGATCGAGGGGTGTTCCTGAGGCAGTTGTCGGAAGTCCCCGATGGGGACGGCGTACGGGGCACGGGGTCCGACAATGCCACCGTGGCCGTTGCCGGCGCCTAGTTTCATCCGTGTTCCATCATTCCCGAGCCAGATTTTTCCAAATGAGTCGAATCGAACAAATGTTCTCAATCCTCCGTGCCGGCAACCGCAAGGCGCTGATCCCGTTCGTCACCGCCGGCGATCCGTCGCTCGAGTCGCTGGTGCCGGTGATGCACGCGCTGGTCGATGCCGGGGCGGACGTGATCGAGCTCGGCGTGCCGTTCTCCGACCCCATGGCCGATGGCCCGACCATCCAGCGCAGTTCCGAGCGCGCGCTGGCGCGCGGGGCGGGGCTGTCGTTCGTGTTCGACAGCGTGAGCGCCTTCCGGCGGACCGACGCGCAGACCCCGGTGGTGCTGATGGGCTACCTCAACCCGGTCGAAGTGCGTGGCGCGGAAGCGTTCGCGCGCGACGCGGCCGGGGCCGGCGTCGACGGCGTGCTGCTGGTCGACCTGCCGCCGGAAGAAGCGGGTGGCTTCCGCGAAGCCTTCGCCGCGCATGGCGTGGCGCTGGTGCTGCTGGCCTCACCGACCACCACGGACGCGCGGCTCCAGGCGTTGTGCCGGCAGGCGCAGGGCTATCTCTACTACGTGAGTTTCGCCGGCGTCACGGGCGCATCCGCCCAACTGGACCCGGCGGTGGCCTCCGCGCGCCTGCGCGCGATCCGATCCATGAGCGCGGCGCCGGTGGTCGCCGGGTTCGGCATCCACGACGCCGCCAGCGCGAGTGCCATGGCCGTCGACGCCGACGGCGTGGTGGTGGGCAGCGCCCTGGTCGCGGCCATGGCCGAATCGACCGATGCCGGGGACGCTGCCGGCCGCGCCGCTGCCTTCCTGGCGCCCCTGCGGGCGGCGCTGGACCGGGCGGGCTGAATTGCGCCGTGCGCTAAACTTTGCCGCCTGACGCGGCCGACGGCCGCTCCGAGGCAACCGATCGCATGTCCTGGCTGAAGAAAGTGATGCCCGCCCGCATCCGCACCGAACCCGGCGCGCCCAAGAAGCGCAGCGTCCCCGAGGGGCTGTGGGAGAAGTGCGACCGCTGCGGGTCGGTGCTGTACAGGCCCGAGCTCGAGGAGAACCTCGAGGTCTGCCCCAAGTGCAACCACCACATGGCGATCCGTGCCCGCGCGCGCCTGCGCGCGCTGTTCGACCCGGACAGCACCCGCGAGATCGGCGCCGCGCTCGGCCCGACCGACGTGCTGAAGTTCAAGGACCAGAAGAAATACGTCGACCGGATCAGGGCCGCGCAGAAGAGCACCGGCGAGCGCGACGCGCTGGTGACCCTGGAAGGCACGCTCAAGGGCCGGCCGCTGGTCGCCAGCGCCTTCGACTTCGCCTTCATGGGCGGCTCGATGGGTTCGGTGGTCGGCGAACGCTTCACCCTCGGCGCCGAACGGGCGCTGGAGATCGGTTCGCCGTTCGTGTGCTTTTCCGCCAGCGGCGGCGCGCGCATGCAGGAGAGCCTGTTCTCGCTGATGCAGATGGCGAAGACCTCGGCTGCGCTCGCGCGACTGCGCGCCGCCGGGCTGCCGTACGTTTCGGTGATGACCCATCCGACCACAGGTGGCGTGTCGGCCTCGTTCGCAATGCTGGGCGACATCAACCTGGCCGAACCCGAGGCCCTGATCGGCTTCGCCGGCCCGCGCGTGATCGAGCAGACGGTGCGCGAAACGCTGCCCGAGGGCTTCCAGCGCTCCGAGTTTTTGCTCGAGCACGGCGCCATCGACCAGATCTGCGACCGCCGCGAACTGCGCGACCGGCTGGCGACGCTGTTCGCGTTGCTGATGCGGCAGCCGCAGCCGGAGGACGACGTGGAGGTGGAGGCGTGATGGCGCCCATGGCCCGCAAGTACTTCGGTACCGACGGCATCCGCGGCCGGGTGGGCGAGGGCCCGATCTCGGCCGACTTCGTGCTGCGCCTGGGCAACGCCTATGGCCACGCGCTGCGCGCCTCCGCGCGCGAGGCGGGCGCCGGCGAGTGGCGCCGGCCGGTGGTCATCATCGGCAAGGACACGCGCGTGTCGAACTACATGTTCGAAGCCGCGCTGGAGGCGGGCCTGGTCGCCGCCGGCGTGGACGTGCAGCTGATGGGGCCGATGCCCACGCCCGCGGTGGCGCACCTGACGCGCTCGCTGCGCGCCGACGGCGGCATCGTCATTTCCGCCTCGCACAATCCGCACTACGACAACGGTATCAAGTTCTTCTCCGCCGAGGGCGAGAAGCTTGACGACGCCACCGAGTCCGCGATCGAGGCGGCGCTGGACCATCCGTTCAGCACGGTGCCATCCGAGCAGCTGGGCAAGACCACGCGCACGCGCGATGCGGTGGGCCGCTACGTCGAGGCCTGCAAGAACTCCGTGTCGCGCAACTTCGACCTCGACGGCATGCGCATCGTGGTCGACTGCGGCCATGGCGCGACCTACCAGATCGGGCCGCTGGTGCTGCGCGAGCTGGGCGCCCGGGTCGATGCCATCGGCGTCGAGCCCAACGGCCTGAACATCAATGACGGCGTCGGCTCGATGCATCCCGAAGGCCTGGCCGCGCGCGTGCGCGAGACCGGCGCCGAGCTCGGCATCGCCTTCGACGGCGACGGCGACCGGGTGCTGTTCGTCGACGGCGACGGCATCGTCCGCGACGGCGACGACCTGCTGTACGTGCTGGCCGGCGACTGGCGCGCCAGCGGCCGCCTGCACGGGCCGGTGGTCGGGACGCTGATGAGCAACTTCGGCTTCGAGCGCGCGCTGGGCGATGCCGGCATCGGCTTCATCCGCGCCAGGGTCGGCGACCGCCACGTCCACCAGGCCATGCTGGAACACGGCAGCAACCTCGGTGGCGAGGCGTCCGGCCACCTGCTGTGCCTGGACCGCACCACCACCGGCGACGGCATCGTCAGTGCATTGCAGGTGCTGGACGTGCTGCATCGCAGCGGCAAGAGCCTGCAGAATTCGCTGCGCGGCATGCAGAAGGTGCCTCAGAAGACGGTCAACGTCCGCTATTCCAATGGCGCGCGGCCGGCCGAGGCCGAAAGCGTCCAGGCCGCGCTGGCGGCTGCGCAGGCCAGCGTGGCCGGCCGCGGGCGCGCTTTCCTGCGTCCCTCGGGCACCGAGCCGGTCGTGCGGGTGACGGTGGAAGCCGACGACGCCGCACTGGTGCAGTCCACGCTCGACACGCTCGCCGAGGCCGTGCGCTCGGCCGCCTGAGCCTGCGGGGCGGGCAGGGCGCCCCGGCGCGACCGGGCACGCGCGACGGCTCTGGATTAATCTAGTGCGATGCGGGCGCGCTCCCGCATCCGCCCGGTGATGCGGCTCCCGCACGCCGGTGGGCACACCCGACCAGAGCAACCGCATGCCAGCCCGAATCCCCACCCTCGACATCCGCCGCTTCACCCATCCGTCCAGCCCCGGCGACCGCCAGGCCTTCGTCGACGAGCTCGGCGCCGCGTATCGCGAATGGGGGTTTGCCGGCATCCGCAACCACGGCATCCCGCAGTCGCTGATCGACGACGCCTACCGGGTGTTCCAGGCCTTCTTCGCGCTGCCGGAAGACACCAAGAAGCAGTACCACGTCGCCGGAGGCGGTGGCGCGCGCGGCTATACGCCGTTCGGCGTCGAGACGGCCAAGGGCGCCAAGCACTTCGACCTCAAGGAGTTCTGGCATATCGGCCGCGAGATCCCGGACGACTCGAAGTACCGCGACGTGATGCCGCCGAACCTGTGGCCGGCCGAGGTCGCGGATTTCCGCGAGAAGGGCTACGCGCTGTACAGCGCGCTCGACGCGCTCGGCGCGCAGGTGCTGGCGGCGCTGGCGCTGCACATCGGCCTGCCGGAGGACTGGTTCGCGGACAAGACCGACTCGGGCAATTCGATCCTGCGGCCGATCCACTATCCGCCGATCACCGCCGACGACATCCCCAACGTGCGCGCCGGCGCGCACGAGGACATCAACCTCATCACCCTGCTGGTCGGCGCCAGCGCGGCGGGGCTGGAAGTGCTGTCGCACGAGGGCGAATGGGTGCCGTTCACCTCGGACGCCGACACCATCGTGGTCAACATCGGCGACATGCTGCAGCGCCTGACCAACCACGTGTATCCGTCCACCACCCACCGCGTGGTCAACCCGCCGGGGGACGAGGCGCGCAAGCCGCGCTACTCGGTGCCGTTCTTCCTGCACCCCAACCCCGACTTCGTGATCGACGTGCTGCCGTCCACGGTCAGCGCCGACAACCCCAGCCGCTATCCCGAGCCGATCACCGCGCAGGGTTACCTGGAAGAGCGCCTGAAGGAAATCAAGCTCAAGTAGGAGCGGCGGAAGCTGCGGGCTTTTCCGGCTCCGGGGCGGTCCCGGCCGGACCGCAAGCTGCGCTTCGACAACCCCGCGCCATGCGCGCCCGGCGCAGTAGCGGGTGCGTCGGCCATGGCGGGGATGCGCGCGCCGGGCCGCGCGGGCGATCGGCTATCCTGTGCGCCTTTCACAGGAGAGTCCACGATGCGCCGCAGGATCGTCGCCGGAAACTGGAAGCTGCACGGCAGCCGTGCCTTCGCCACGGAACTGCTCGGCGGCGTCGCCGCGGGCCTGCCGGTGGCGGGCGTCGAGGTCGTGGTGCTGCCGCCGCTGCCGTACCTGGGCGACCTGATCGAGGATTTCGAGGAGCAGGGCCACCTCGAGTTCGGGGCGCAGGACGTGAGCTGCAACGAAAAGGGCGCCTACACCGGCGAGGTGTCCGCGGGCATGATCGCCGACGTGGGCGCCCGCTACGGGCTGGTGGGCCATTCCGAGCGCCGCCAGTACCACCAGGAGAGCAGCGAACTGGTCGCGCGCAAGTTCGTCGCGGCCAAGAACGCCGGGCTGGTGCCGATCCTGTGCGTGGGCGAGACCCTCCAGCAGCGCGAGGACGGCCAGACCGAATACGTGATCGCCAGCCAGCTGGAGCCGGTGTTCGAGGCTGCCGGCCCGAAGGCCCTGGAGGGCGCCGTGGTGGCCTACGAGCCGGTCTGGGCGATCGGGACCGGGCGCACCGCGACCCCGGAGCAGGCGCAGGCCGTGCACGCATTCATCCGTGGCGAGGCCGCCAGTCGCGATGCTACAATCGCCGGCTTGCTGCCGCTGCTTTACGGCGGCAGCGTGAAGCCCGACAACGCGGCAGAGCTGTTCTCGCAGCCGGACGTGGATGGCGGGCTGATCGGCGGCGCGTCGCTCGTGGCTGCCGATTTCCTGGCCATCGCCAAGGCGGCGGCTTCCTGAATCCGAAAGCGGCTTCCTTCCGGGGCAGCCCACATCCAGAGTCCAAGCGATGTTGATGTTGGTCCTCAACGTGTTGTTCGTGCTGATCGCGGTGGCGATGATCGCGCTGATCCTGATGCAGCGTGGCGCCGGTGCGCAGGCCGGTTCCGGCTTCGGCGGTGGCGCCTCGGCGACCGTCTTCGGCTCCCGTGGCTCGTCGAACTTCCTGTCCAAGGCCACCAAGTGGCTGGCGATCGTGTTCTTCGCCATCACCCTGTTCATGGCCTGGCACGCGACCCACGATGCGCAGCCTGGCCAGATGCAGCAGGACCTGGGCGTGATGGGCGACGTGCCCGCCGCCAGCGTGCCGGCCGCCGGCGAAAGCACCGTGCCGCAAGCCGCCGAACCGGCCGTGCCCGCGGCCCCGCCGGCCGACACGGCGCCCGCGCAAACGCAATCACAACCGCCCGCGCCGGCGCAACCGGTTCCGCAGGGCGACTGAGGTCCTTACAATGCCGGTGTTTCGCGCCGGGAGCGGCGCGAACGAAGAGATTTGCCCAGGTGGCGGAATTGGTAGACGCACTACCTTGAGGTGGTAGCGGCTTAGGTCGTGGGGGTTCGAGTCCCCCCTTGGGCACCAGAAACCGGAAGGCCTGCATCGTGCGATGCGGGTCTTCCGGCAAGAACGCCCGCTGCATGCCGGATGCGCGCAGCGGCACATGGGTTCCGGGCTTGATGCGGGACCCGAGCAATGGCCGTTCACGCGGCCAGTAGCCGAGAGAAACAAGCGTGCTGGCCGAATACCTGCCGACCTTGCTGTTCCTTCTTGTTGCCACCGGCATCGGCATCGCGCTGATCGTGATCGGCAACCTGCTCGGGCCCAAGCGGCCGACGGCGGAGAAGCTTTCGCCGTACGAATGCGGATTCGCCGCGTTCGAGGATTCGCGGATGCAGTTCGACATCCGCTACTACCTGATTGCCATCCAGTTCATCGTCTTCGACCTGGAAATCATCTTCATCATCCCGTGGGCCACCGTGTTCCGCCAGCTCGGCGTGCTCGGCCTGGTCGAGATGGGCATCTTCGTGGGCATGCTGCTGCTCGGTTTCATCTACGTGTGGAAGAAGGGAGCCCTGGAATGGGAGTGATCCAATCCATCCAGAAGGCGGCTGATTTCATCAGCAACCCGCTGCCGGAAGGTCGCGTCGACGACATCCTGCGTCCCGAGGGCGAGAACCCGCTGCTGGACCGAGGCTTCGTCACCACCAGTTCCGACGTGCTGCTCAACTGGGCGCGCACCGGCTCGATGTGGCCGATGACCTTCGGCCTGGCGTGCTGCGCGGTGGAAATGATGCACGCCGGCGCCTCGCGCCTGGACCTGGACCGCTTCGGCGTGGTGTTCCGCCCGTCGCCGCGCCAGTCGGACGTGATGATCGTCGCCGGCACCTTGGTCAACAAGATGGCCCCGGCGCTGCGCAAGGTCTACGACCAGATGCCCGACCCGAAATGGGTGATCTCGATGGGCAGCTGCGCCAACGGCGGCGGTTACTACCACTATTCGTATTCCGTGGTGCGCGGCTGCGACCGCATCGTGCCGGTCGACATCTACGTGCCCGGCTGCCCGCCGACGGCCGAGGCGCTGGTCTACGGCATCCTGCAGCTGCAGAAGAAGATCCGCCGCGCGACCAACTTCGGCGAGACCAAGACGGGGCTGCGCAATGGCTGAGTCCATGTCGGCGTTCGCCGATCGCCTGCGCGCGCGCTTCGACGGCGCCGAGGTCGGCGTGGCCCTGCCGCGCGGCGAGGTGGGCATCGTGTTCCCGCCCGAGGCCTGGCACGACGGCTGCCGCGCGCTGCGCGACGAATTCGGCTTCGAGATGCTGGTCGACCTGTGCGGCGTCGATTACTTGGGTCATGGCAGCGACGAGTGGGATACCGAAGTGTCGTCGCAGGGCTTCAGCCGTGGCGTCGAGGGCAGGGGCCCGGGGCGCTTCAAGTACGGCGAGCGGCCGAGCCGGCAGGTGGCGCAACCCGAGTCCATCGAACTCACCCCGGTTCCGCAGCGCCGCTTCGCGACGGTGGCGCAGCTGCTTTCGGTCGAACACAACCAGCGCGTGCGGGTGACCTGCTTCGCCACCGACGACAGCCTCCCTGTGGTGGCCTCGGTGACCGACCTGTGGCCGGGCGCGAACTGGTTCGAGCGCGAGGCGTTCGACCTGTTCGGCATCATCTTCCAGGGCCATCCCGACCTGCGCCGGATCCTGACCGACTACGGTTTCGTCGGCCATCCGTTCCGCAAGGACTTCCCGCTGATCGGCAACGTCGAGGTCCGCTACGACGCCGAGAAGCAGCGCGTGGTCTACGAGCCGGTCACCTCGGTCGAGCCGCGCGTCGGCGTGGCGCGCGTGATCCGCGACGACGCGCGCTACGAGACCGCCATCGGCGAGGACCATGACCTGAAGGTCCGCAGCACGATCGGGCCGGCCGATGCAGGAGCCGAGAAATGAGTGCGCATCCGGAGGTTTCCAGCACGCCGTTCGCCAGCAACGTGGCCGAGGCGCGCCAGGAGATCCGCAACTACACGCTGAACTTCGGCCCGCAGCACCCGGCCGCGCACGGCGTGCTGCGCCTGATCCTGGAAATGGACGGCGAAGTCGTGCAGCGCGCCGACCCGCACATCGGCCTGCTGCACCGGGGTACCGAGAAGCTGGCCGAGTCCAAGCCGTTCAACCAGTCGATCGGCTACATGGACCGCCTCGACTACGTGTCGATGATGTGCAACGAGCACGCCTACGTGCTCGCGATCGAGACCCTGATGGGGATCGAGGCACCGGAGCGCGCGCAGTGGATCCGCACGCTGTTCGACGAAGTCACGCGCATCCTGAACCACCTGATGTGGATCGGCTCGAACGCGCTCGACCTTGGCGCGATGGCGGTGTTCCTGTACGCCTTCCGCGAGCGCGAAGAACTGATGGACGTGTACGAGGCGGTGTCGGGCGCGCGCATGCACGCGACCTACTACCGCCCCGGCGGCGTCTACCGCGACCTGCCCGAGCGCATGCCGCAGTACCGCGAGTCGAAGTGGCGCAAGGGAGGCAACCTCAAGCGCTTCAACGCCTGGCGCGAGGGCTCGATGCTCGATTACCTCGAGGCCTTCGCGAAGGACTTCCCGACGCGCATCGACGAATACGAAACCCTGCTCACGGACAACCGCATCTGGAAGCAGCGCACCGTCGGCGTGGGCGTGATCCCGCCGGAACAGGCGCTGGCGTGGGGCATGACCGGCCCGATGCTGCGCGGTTCGGGCGTCGCTTGGGACCTGCGCAAGAAACAGCCGTACGCAAAGTACGCCGAGGTCGATTTCGACATCCCGGTGGGCGTCACCGGCGACTGCTACGACCGCTACCTGGTGCGCGTGGCGGAGATGCGCCAGTCGGTCCGGATCATCGAGCAGTGCGTGCGCTGGCTCAAGGCAAACCCCGGCCCGGTCATGATCGACAACTTCAAGGTCGCCCCTCCCAGCCGCGAGGAGATGAAGGACGACATGGAAGCGTTGATCCACCACTTCAAGCTGTTCTCCGAAGGCTATTGCGTGCCGGCGGGCGAGACCTACTGCGCGGTCGAGGCGCCGAAGGGCGAGTTCGGTTGCTACCTGGTCTCCGACGGCGCCAACAAGCCGTTCCGCGTGCACCTGCGCGCGCCTGGCTTCGCCCATCTGTCGTCGATGGACGAGGTGGTGAAGGGACACATGCTGTCCGACGTGGTGGCGATGATCGGCACCTACGACATCGTGTTTGGTGAGGTCGATCGATGAAGGCCACCGGCAATTTCGAAAAGGCGCGCAACGTCGACCCGATGGTCGCGCTGTCCGACGACGTGCGTGCGCACATCGACCACTGGGTCGCCAAGTTCCCGTCCGACCGCAAGCGTTCGGCCGTCATCCAGGGCCTGTTCGCCGCGCAGCAGGCGAACGACGGCTGGCTGACCGACGAGCTGATCGCCGCGGTCGCCAAATACCTGGGTATCCCACCGGTGTGGGCGTACGAGGTGGCGACGTTCTACTCGATGTTCGAGACGCAGAAGGTCGGCCGCAACAACGTCGCCTTCTGCACCAACATCAGCTGCTGGCTCAACGGCGCGCAGGACCTTGTCGCGCACGCGGAGAAAAAGCTGGGCTGCAAACTGGGCGAGTCCACCGCCGACGGCCGCGTCTACCTCAAGCGCGAGGAAGAATGCGTGGCCGCGTGCTGCGGCGCCCCGGTGGTCGTGGTCAACGGGCACTACCACGAGAAGCTCACGCCGGAACGGGTGGACGAACTGCTGGACGGGCTGAAGTAATGGCTGGACATTCGCCGGATTCAAATGTGTGTGCATCGGAGGGCTACGGCCCGGTCGGCCCGGCTCCGAAGGAGCACCAGGCCGTCTACACCACGCTGCACTTCGACAAGCCGTGGTCGTACGAGAACTATCTCAAGACCGGCGGCTACCAGGCGCTGCGCAAGATCCTGGCCGAGAAGATCCCGCCTGCGGACGTGATCGAGATGGTCAAGCAGTCGGGCCTGCGCGGCCGCGGCGGCGCGGGCTTCCCGACCGGGCTGAAGTGGAGCTTCATGCCCAAGGATTCGGGCATGCAGAAGTACATCCTCTGCAACTCCGATGAATCCGAGCCGGGCACCTGCAAGGACCGCGACATCCTGCGCTACAACCCGCACTCGGTCATCGAGGGCATGGCGATTGCGTGCTACGCGACAGGCAGCACCGTGGCCTACAACTACCTGCGCGGCGAGTTCCACCACGAACCGTTCGAGCATCTCGAGGAAGCCACCGCCGAGGCTTATGCGAACGGCTGGCTGGGCAAGGACGTCCTCGGCAGCGGCATCGACATCGACATCTACAACGCGCTCGGCGCGGGCGCGTACATCTGCGGCGAGGAAACCGCGCTGATGGAGTCGCTGGAAGGCAAGAAGGGCCAGCCGCGCTACAAGCCGCCGTTCCCGGCCAACTTCGGCCTCTATGGCAAGCCGACCACGATCAACAACACCGAGACCTACGCCTCGGTGCCGGCGATCGTGCGCAACGGCGCCGAGTGGTTCCTCAACCTGGGCAAGCCGAACAACGGTGGCTGCAAGATCTTCTCGGTCTCCGGCCATGTTGCGCGCCCGGGCAACTACGAGATCCGCCTCGGCACCCCGTTCTCCGAGCTGCTGGAGATGGCCGGCGGCATGCGCCCGGGCCGCAGGCTCAAGGGCGTGATCCCCGGTGGCTCGTCGATGCCGGTGCTGCCGGGCGAGACGATGATGCAGCTGACGATGGACTACGACAGCATCCAGAAGGCCGGTTCCGGCCTCGGCTCGGGTGCGGTGATCGTGATGGACGACACCACCTGCATGGTCCGCGCCTGCCAGCGCATTTCGCGCTTCTACATGCAGGAAAGCTGCGGCCAGTGCACGCCGTGCCGCGAGGGCACCGGCTGGATGTACCGGATGCTCACCCGCATCGCCGAAAAGCAGGCCACGGTCGACGACCTGCAGATGTTGCGTGCCGCGGCGGGGCAGATCGAGGGCCACACCATCTGCGCCTTCGGCGAGGCCGCCGCATGGCCGGTGCAGGGTTTCCTGCGCCACTACTGGGACGAGTTCGAGTACGCGATCGTGAACAGGCGGTTCCTCGTGGACGACGAGCGCAACGGCACCGTGGTGCCGAAGGCGGTGGCCGCGTGAGCGCACAGCCCGTCAACCCGAACCTGCCGCCCGACCAGGTCACCGTCTTCATCGACGGTGTCGAACTGGCCGCGCCCAAGGGTTCGATGATCATCCAGGCCGCCGACAAGGCCGGCATCCCGATCCCGCGCTTCTGCTACCACGACAAGCTCGCCATCGCGGCCAACTGCCGCATGTGCCTGGTCGAGGTCGAGAAGATGGGCAAGCCGGCGCCGGCCTGCGCCACGCCGGTGATGGACGGCATGAAGGTCTCCACGCGCAGCGACAAGGCGCTCAAGTCGCAGCGCAACGTGATGGAGTTCCTGCTGATCAACCATCCGCTCGACTGCCCGATCTGCGACCAGGGCGGCGAGTGCGAACTGCAGGACCTGTCGCTCGGCTACGGCCGCTCGGTCAGCCGCTTCTCCGAACGCAAGCGCGTGGTGGCCGACGAGGACATGGGTCCGCTGGTCGCCACCGAGATGACCCGCTGCATCCAGTGCACGCGCTGCATCCGCTTCACCGCGGAGATCGCCGGCACCTACGAGCTGGGCGGCATGCAGCGCGGCGAGAACCTGCAGATCGGCACCTACGACGGCAAGCCGCTGGCCACCGAACTGTCGGGCAACGTCATCGACGTGTGCCCGGTGGGCGCGCTGACCAACAAGGTGTTCCGCTTCCGCGCCCGTCCGTGGGAGCTGATCGCGAAGGAATCGCTGGGCTACCACGATGCGCTGGGCAGCAACCTGTTCCTGCACGCGCGCCGCGGCGACGTGCTGCGCGCGGTGCCGCGAGACAACGAGGCGGTCAACGAGTGCTGGCTGTCCGACCGCGACCGCTACTCGCACCAGGGCCTGTATGTCGAGGATCGGGCAGTGAAGCCGCAGGTCAAGGACGGCGACCAGTGGCGCGAAGCCTCGTGGGACGAAGCGCTGGGCAAGGCCGCGCAGATCCTGCGCGACAACGCCGCCGACGACCTCGGCATCCTCGTCCATCCGTCGACTTCCAACGAGGAAGGCGCGCTGCTGGCGCGCATGGCCGATGCGCTGGGCACCGGCAACCTCGACCACCGCATCGCCGCGCACGACCTGTCCGACGGCGCCGTCGCCGAAGCGTTCGGCATGCCGGTCGCGGAGATCGAGAACGCGGACGTGATCCTGATCGTCGGCAGCCAGCTGCGCCATGAGGTGCCGCTGCTGCACCAGCGCGTGCGCAAGGCCTGGAAGCGCGGCGCGAAGGTGCACGTGGTCAACCCGGTCGACTTCGACTTTGCGTTCGACATCGCCGGCAAGCAGATCGTCGCACCCTCGCGCATTGCCGATGCCCTGGGCTCGGCCGAGCTGGCGCAGGCGTTCGCCGGTGCGACGCGCGCGGTGGTCATCGTTGGCGCGATCGCCGGGAACGGCATCCACGCCTCCGCGATCGGCAAGGCCGCATCCGCTTTCGCCAGTGCCAACAACGCCGCGCTGTGCCGCATCCCGCAGGGCGCCAACGCGCTCGGCCTGACGCGCCACGGCGTGCTGCCGGCGTCGCGCGACGCCAATGCGATGCTCGCGCAGCCGTGCGGCGCCTACGTGGTCTACGGCATCGAGCCGGGACTGGACTTCGCCGACCAGGCCGCGGCGCTCAAGGCGCTGGGCGGGGCGCAGGTCGTTGCGTTCAGCCAGTTCGCCTGCGAGTCCACGCGCAAGGTGGCCGACGTGATCCTGCCGATCGGCGCGCTGCCCGAAATCGACGCCACGCTCACCAACCTCGACGGCCGCGACCAGGCCGCGGTCGCAGCCGGCAAGCTGCCCGGCGAGGCGCGCGCCGGCTGGCGCGTGCTGCGCGCGCTCGGCGGCGAGCTCGGGCTGGCGGGCTTCGACTTCACCGACCTCGACGGCCTGCGCGCATCGATCGCGCCGCGCGAGGTGGCCGTCGCCGCCTCGGCCGCACCGGCCGCGGCAGGCGAGGGGCTCGAACTCGCGGTGTCCGAAGCAATCTACCGCGTCGACGCCGTCACCCGCCGCGCCGCCGCGCTACAGGCGCACCCGCTGACCGTTGGCCCGCGCGTGACGCTGCATCCGCAGGATGCGGCCGCGGCGAACATCGCCGACGGCGCGATGGCGAAGCTCTCCAACGCCGCCGGCACGGCAACGCTGCAGGTCGTGCTGGATGACCGCGTGGCGCCGGGGTCGGCCTGGGTCGAACGCGGCTATGGCGCCACCGCGGCGCTGGCGGCCGGCAACGCCAGGGTGGAGGCCGCATGAACACTGCGACTTTCCTCGCCGACCTGTTCGGCCCGCTGCACGAATGGCTGCTGTCGCTGGGTGCATTCGGATTGGTCGTCTGGATCGTGCTGAAGATCCTCGTGATCGCGGTGCCGGTGATCCTGGCGGTCGCGTTCTACGTGGTCTGGGAGCGCAAGCTGATCGGCTGGATGCACGTGCGCCACGGACCGATGTACGTGGGGCTGGGCGTGTTCCAGGCGTTCGCCGACGTGTTCAAGCTGCTGTTCAAGGAAGTCATCCAGCCGAGCAACGCGCAGAAGGTGCTGTACCTCCTGGCGCCGTTGATCACGCTGGCGCCGGCGTTCGCGGCGTGGGCGGTGGTGCCGTTCGACGCGCAATTGGTGCTGTCGAACGCCAACGCGGGCCTGCTGTACCTGCTGGCGATGACGTCGCTGGGCGTGTACGGCGTGATCCTTGCCGGCTGGGCGTCGAACTCGAAGTACGCCTTCCTTGGCGCGATGCGTTCGGCCGCGCAGGTGATCAGCTACGAGATTGCGATGGGCTTCGCCCTGGTCGGCGTGATGATCGGTGCGGGTACTCTGAACATGTCCGGGATCGTGATGGCGCAGGCCGGCAACAGCGGCTTCCTGGAGTGGTTCTGGCTGCCGATGCTGCCGCTGTTCGTGGTCTACTTCGTGTCCGGCGTGGCCGAGACCAACCGCGCGCCGTTCGACGTGGTCGAGGGCGAGTCGGAAATCGTCGCCGGCCACATGGTCGAGTACTCGGGCGCCGCGTTCGCGCTGTTCTTCCTGGCCGAGTACGCCAACATGATCCTGGTCAGCTTCCTGGCCTCGATCTTCTTCATGGGCGGCTGGCTGTCGCCGTTCCACGGCTGGGACATCCCGGTGCTGTCGGTGGATGGCTGGTGGTGGCTGTTCCTGAAGGTGGGCTTCTTCGCCAGCGCCTTCATCTGGTTCCGCGCCACGTTCCCGCGCTACCGCTACGACCAGATCATGCGGCTGGGCTGGAAGGTGTTCATCCCGCTGAGCATCGCGTGGATCGCGGTGACGGCGCTGATGGCGTACTACGGCGTGTTCGAGGCGGGCAAGTGATGGGCAAGATTGCGTCCTGGTTCAAGAGCCTGCTGCTGCTGGAGATGCTGGCCGGCATGTGGCTGACGCTCAAGTACCTGTTCAGGCCGAAGTACACGCTGATGTACCCGATGGAGAAGACGCCGCAGTCGCCGCGCTTCCGCGGGCTGCACGCGCTGCGCCGCTATCCCAACGGCGAGGAGCGCTGCATCGCCTGCAAGCTGTGCGAGGCGGTGTGCCCGGCGCTGGCGATCACCATCGATTCGGAACCGCGCGCCGACGGCACCCGCCGTACCACGCGTTACGACATCGACCTGTTCAAGTGCATCTACTGCGGCTTCTGCGAGGAGTCCTGCCCGGTCGATTCGATCGTGGAGACGCACGTGCACGAATACCACTTCGAGAACCGCGGCGAGAACATCGTCACCAAGCCGCAGTTGCTGGCGCTGGGCGACAGGCTCGAGGCCGAGATCGCCGAACGCCGCGCCGCAGACGCGCCTTTCCGCTGAGGACCGCATGGATTACGCACTGCTCGCTTTCCTTGCCTTCGCCACGGTGACCGTGGTCGCCGCCGGCGCGGTGATCAGCGTCCGCAACCCGGTGCACGCCGCGCTGTGCCTGGTGCTGGCGTTCTTCACGGTCGCCTGCACCTGGATCCTGGCGGACGCGGAGTTCCTCGGCATCGCGCTGGTCGTGGTCTACGTCGGCGCGGTCATGGTCCTGTTCATGTTCGTGGTGATGATGCTGGACATCGACGTGGTCGCGATCCGCGAAGGCTACGTGCGCTACCTGCCGGTGGGCCTGGTGGTCGCGGTGGTGATGCTGGTCGAGATCCTGATGCTGATCGGCATCAAGGCGCGGGTCGAGCCGTTCGGCGCCGACCCGGCCGCCGCCGCCGGGGTGCCCAACATCGAATGGCTGGCCGAACGCCTGTTCACCGGCTTCCTGCTGCCGTTCGAGGTCGCCGCGCTGATCCTGACGGTCGCGGTGATCGCCGCGGTCACGCTCACCCTGCGCCGCCGCGAGGGCACCAAGCACCAGGTCCCGTCGGAGCAGACGCGGGTCAGGGCGGGCGACCGCTTCCGCATGGTGAAGATGGATGCCACCCGGCCCACGCCGGAGGCCCGGCCCGCCGCGCAGGACGGGACGAACGGGGAGGACAAGTGATGGAACTGTTCGCGCAGGGCCTTTCGCTCGGCCACTACCTCGCGCTGGGCGCCGCGCTGTTCTGCATCAGCGTCGCCGGCATCTTCCTCAACCGGAAGAACGTGATCATCCTGCTGATGTCGATCGAACTGATGCTGCTTTCGGTCAACGTCAATTTCGTCGCGTTCTCGCGCGCCGCCGGCGACGCCGCCGGGCAGGTGTTCGTGTTCTTCATCCTCACCGTGGCCGCGGCCGAGGCCGCGATCGGCCTTGCGATCCTGGTCACGCTGTTCCGCAACCGGCGCACGATCAACGTCGCCGAAATCGACACCTTGAAGGGCTGAGTGATGCCGGGCATGGAAATCGCGATCTCGAAAACGGTGCTGCTGGCCATCGTGCTCGCGCCGCTGGTCGGCGCGATCGTGGCCGGGCTGTTCGGCCGCCAGGTCGGCCGCGCCGGCGCGCACTGGATCACCATCCTGGGCGTGGCCGCGAGCTGTGCGCTGTCGTCGTACGTGTTGTGGCAGCTGGTGGGGCAGGGCGCGGCGCCGTTCAACGAGAACGTCTACACCTGGTTCCAGGTCGGCGGGATCGAGGCCCATGTCGGCTTCATGATCGACAAGCTGACCGCGATGATGATGGTGGTGGTGACCTTCGTCTCGCTGCTGGTGCACGTCTACACCATCGGCTACATGGCCGACGATCCGGGCTACCAGCGCTTTTTCAGCTACATCAGCCTGTTCACCTTCTCGATGCTCATGCTGGTGATGAGCAACAACTTCATGCAGCTGTTCTTCGGCTGGGAAGCGGTGGGCCTGGTCTCGTACCTGCTGATCGGCTTCTGGTTCAAGCGCCCGACGGCGGTGTTCGCCAATCTCAAGGCGTTCATGGTCAACCGCGTGGGTGACTTCGGTTTCCTGCTCGGCATCGCCGGCGTGCTGTACTGGTTCGGGACGCTGGACTACGCGACGGTGTTCGCCAATGCCAGCGACCGGATCGGCGACGGCCAGGCGATCGCGATCTTCGAGGGCCACGCCTGGTCGGCGGCGACGGTGATCTGCCTGTGCCTGTTCGTCGGCGCGATGGGCAAGTCGGCGCAGGTGCCGTTGCACGTGTGGCTGCCCGACTCGATGGAAGGCCCGACCCCGATCTCGGCGCTGATCCATGCCGCCACGATGGTCACGGCGGGCATCTTCATGGTCGCGCGCATGTCGCCGCTGTTCGAGCTGAGCGAGACCGCGCTGAACTTCGTGCTGTTCATCGGCGCCACCACCGCCTTCTTCACCGGCCTGATCGGCATGGTCCAGAACGACATCAAGCGCGTGGTCGCGTACTCCACGCTGTCGCAGCTGGGCTACATGACCGTGGCGCTGGGCGTGTCGGCCTACAGCGCCGGCGTCTACCACCTGATGACGCATGCCTTCTTCAAGGCGCTGCTGTTCCTGGCCGCCGGCTCGGTCATCATCG
Organism: Luteimonas lutimaris; assembly: GCF_039537065.1. Taxonomy (NCBI): domain Bacteria; kingdom Pseudomonadati; phylum Pseudomonadota; class Gammaproteobacteria; order Lysobacterales; family Lysobacteraceae; genus Luteimonas; species Luteimonas lutimaris. The sequence goes on from NZ_BAAAZU010000012.1 coordinate 52,674, forward strand.
GCATGCACCACGAGCAGGACATGCGCCGCATGGGCGGCCTGCGCAAGTACATGCCGGTCACCTACTGGACGATGCTGATCGGCACCCTGGCCCTGGTCGGCACGCCGTTCTTCAGCGGCTTCTATTCGAAGGACACGATCATCGAGGCCGCGGCGCACCACGCGCACGAGTCCGGCAACTGGATCGCGACGTACGGCTACTGGGCCGTACTGCTGGGCGCCTTCGTCACCGCGTTCTACAGCTTCCGCCTGCTGTACCTGACCTTCCACGGCAAGGAGCGCTTCCGCGACGCGCATGCCACCGGTGGCGGCCATGATGCGCACCACGACGACCACGGCCACGGCGCGCACGAACCGCACGAGTCGCCGTGGGTGGTGACGGTGCCGCTGGTGCTGCTGGCGATCGCCTCGATCGGCGTGGGCTTCTTCACGATCGGCCCGATGCTGTTCGGCACCGACGTGATGGGCCACGCGAAGCAGCTGCCGTTCTTCCTCGGCTCGATCGACGTGGCCGGCCCGCGCGACGTGGTGGCCGTGATCGGCGCGGCCGACTGGCACGGCCCGGTGGAGTTCGCGCTGCACGGTTTCATGGCGCCGGCCTTCTGGCTTGCCTTCGCCGGCTTCGTCGTGGCGACGGTGATGTACCTGCTCAAGCCGGAGCTGCCTGCGAAGGTCGCGCGCGTGCTGGCGCTGCCGATCCGCGTGCTTAACAACAAGTACGGGATGGACGACCTCTGGATCAAGGGTTTCGCCGGCGGCAGCATGCTGCTGGGCAAACTGTCGCGTCGCAACGACGAGAAGGTCGTCGATGGCCTGTTCGTCAACGGCAGCGCGCGCCTTGTCGACCTGTTCTCGGGCGTGCTGCGGCGCACCCAGTCCGGATTCCTCTACCACTACGCCTTCGCGATGATTCTCGGCCTGATTGTTCTGCTGGCCGCGCTGATCCGCTACTGGCGCTGACCGTCACGGATACGAACAAGTGTCGAACTGGCCCCTCCTGAGTCTGTTGATCTGGCTGCCGATCGTCGGTGGCGGACTGGTGCTCGCGCTCGGCAACCAGCGTGCGTCCGCGGCGCGCTGGCTGTCGCTGCTGATCGCGCTGGCGGTGTTCGTGCTCAGCATCCCGCTGTTCACGGGCTTCGATCTCGCCAACCCCGGCCTGCAGTTCCTCGAGCGCCGCGAGTGGATCCCGGCCTACGACATCCAGTACCACCTGGGTGCCGACGGCATCTCGGTCGCGCTGATCATCCTCACCACGATCACCACGATCCTGGTGCTGATCGGCGCGTGGGGTTCGGTGGCCAAGCGGGTGAGCCAGTACTTCGCCACCATGCTCATCCTCGAAGGCGTGATGATCGGCGTGTTCTGTGCGGTCGACGCGATCCTGTTCTACGCCTTCTTCGAGGGCATGCTGATCCCGATGTTCATCATCATCGGCGTCTGGGGCGGCCCGCGCCGCGTCTATGCGGCGATGAAGTTCTTCCTGTACACGTTCCTCGGCTCGGTGTTCATGCTGGTCGGGCTGATCTACATGTACATGAAGGGCGGCAGCTGGCAGATCCCGGACCTCGTGCAGCTGTCGCTGACGGCCACCGAGCAGGCGTGGCTGTTCTTCGCGTTCTTCATTGCGTTCGCGGTCAAGGTGCCGATGTTCCCGGTGCACACCTGGCTGCCGGATGCGCACGTCGAGGCGCCCACCGGCGGCTCCGTGGTGCTGGCGGCGATCATGCTGAAGATCGGCGGTTACGGCTTCCTGCGCTTCAGCCTGCCGATCGTGCCGGACGCCAGCCACGAGTTCGCCTGGTTGATGATCGCGCTGTCGCTGGTCGCCATCGTCTACGTCGGCCTGGTGGCGCTGATGCAGGACGACATGAAGAAGCTGGTCGCGTACTCGTCGATCGCGCACATGGGCTTCGTGACCCTGGGTACCTTCATCGCGCTGTCGCTGGTGCGTGACGTGCAGAACCTGGACACCGCGCGCCTTGGCCTGCAGGGCGCGATGGTGCAGATGGTCTCGCACGGTTTCATCTCGGGCGCCATGTTCTCCTGCATCGGCGTGCTCTACGACCGCATGCACACGCGCCGGATTGCCGACTACGGCGGCGTGGCCAACGTGATGCCGTGGTTCGCGGCGTTCTGGATCTTCTTCTCGATGGCCAACTCGGGCCTGCCGGGCACCAGCGGTTTCGTTGGCGAGTTCATGGTGATCCTGGCCAGCTTCCAGCACCATCCGCTGATCGCGTTCGCCGCGGCGACCACGCTGATGACCGGCGCGGGCTATTCGCTGTGGCTGGCAAAGCGGGTGATCTGGGGCGACGTCGGCAACGCCCACGTGGCGGAGCTGAAGGACATCAACAGCCGCGAATGGATCGTGCTCGGCGTGTTCGCAGCGGGCGTGCTGCTGATCGGCATCTGGCCGAAGCCGCTGACCGACCTGATGGAGCCCTCCATCGCGCAACTGGCGGCGCAGCTCGCCGCAAGCAAGCTTTGAGGACGATGCCGCGATGATCCCTGGTGTACTGATCGAAGGCGTGATGACCCCGCAGGTGAGGGGACTGGCGGACATCGCGCCGCTGGCGCCCGAACTGCTGGTCGTGCTCGGCGCGTTCGCGCTGCTGATGCTGGACCTGTTCATGGACGAGCGCCGCCGCATCGTGACCCACGTGGGCGCGATCGTCGTGCTGCTCGTGGCCGCGTGCATGGTGGCTGCGGGCACGGGCGGGCAGGGCTCGGTGATGCACGACATGTTCGTGCGCGACGGCATCGCCGACGTGCTCAAGATCTCGCTGCTGGTGGTGTCCGCGGTGGCGCTGGGCTTCGCGTGGACCTTCATGCGCGAGCGCGGCCTGTACAAGGGCGAGCTGCCGGTGCTGGTGCTGTTCGCCGCGGTGGGCATGATGCTGCTGGTGTCGGCGGGCAACCTGACCATGGTCTACGTGGGCCTGGAGCTGCTGGCGCTGGCCTCGTACGCGCTGGTCGCGATCGACCGCGACAATCCGCTGTCGTCGGAAGCGGCGATGAAGTATTTCGTGCTCGGTTCGCTGGCCTCCGGCCTGCTGCTGTACGGGATGTCGCTGCTGTACGGCGCCACGCACTCGCTGGACCTGGCGACCATCCACGCGGCAGCCGGGAGCCTGGCGGGCGACGACCGCATGCTGATGCTGACCGGCACGGTGTTCGTGGTCGCCGGCATCGCGTTCAAGTTCGGCGCCGCGCCGTTCCACATGTGGCTGCCCGACGCCTACCACGGCGCGCCCACGCCGATCACGCTGTTCATCGGCTCAGCGCCGAAGCTGGCCGCGTTCGGCATGACCTACCGCTTACTCGAGTCGGGCCTGGCGCCCGCGGGCGACCAGTGGCACCTGCTGCTGGCCGGCCTGGCCGCGCTGTCGCTGGCGATCGGCAACATCGTCGCGATCGCGCAGACCAACCTCAAGCGCATGCTGGCGTACTCCACCGTCTCGCACGTGGGCTTCATCTTCCTCGGCTTCGCCGGCGGCGGTGCCGAGGGCTACGCGGCAGCGATGTTCTACGCGATCAGCTACGCGATCATGTCCACTGCCGCCTTCGGCGCCATCGTGATGCTGTCGCGCAACGGCTTCGAAGCCGATCGCATCGACGACTTCAAGGGCCTGAACGCGCGCAGTCCGTGGATGGCGGGCATGGTCCTGTGCATCATGGCCTCGCTCGCGGGCGTGCCGCCGTTCCTGGGCTTCTGGGCCAAGCTGGCGGTGCTGCGCGCGGCGATCGAGGGCGACATGCTGTGGCTGGCGATCGTCGGCATCGTGTTCGCGGTGATCGGTGCGTTCTACTACCTGCGGGTGATGAAGGTGATGTACTTCGACGAGCCCGCCGGCGAGCCGATCCAGGTGCGCCCGGGGCGCCCGTTGCGGGTCGTGTTCTCGATCAATGCGGTCGCGCTGCTGGTGCTCGGCTTCGCCTGGAGCCCGCTGATGAGCTGGTGCCAGCGGGCCTTCGGGGTCTGAGGGCCGGCACCGAAGCGTCCGCTTGCGCCGCGTGTAATCCGTTCAGCCATTCGACAGGAAGGCCGCAGGCGCGAGCATTCACGCTCCAGGCGGCGCAGGGAACGCCGCCCGGACAGCGCGCAAGCACGACTTGGGGTTGCAATAAATTCCCATAGTCACCATAATTCCGCGCCTGATGCGGGGTGGAGCAGTCTGGCAGCTCGTCGGGCTCATAACCCGAAGGTCGCAGGTTCAAATCCTGCCCCCGCTACCAGCTTTTCGCGATCGACGGAAAGCCTCCATGGAGGCTTTTTTTGATGACGGAAAGTCGGGCTTGATCGAGGCGCGCTTCAGCCTCGACGCCGAAATCCAGTGGTATCGGACAAGGGGCCCAACGGGCCCCTTGTTGCATCTGGGGCCGGACACCGTACGTCACCCGCAGTCAGGGCCCTTACCGAACAGATGAGCGACAAGGCAAACCGGATCACAGCGCTGTTGGCGCCCACCGTCCAGTCCATGGGACTGGAGCTGCTGGGCGTCGAATACCTGCCGGCCCCCGGGGGCGCGGTGCTGCGCCTGTATATCGACCTGCCGGCCGATGCGGAGGAGGGGCGCCTGGTCGGTATCGGTGACTGCGAGGCGGTCAGCCGCGAAGTCTCGGCACAGCTGGACGTGGAAGACCCCATCAGCGGCAACTACACGCTGGAAGTGTCGTCCCCCGGCGTCGACCGCCCGCTGTTCGCACCGGAGCAGTTCGCACGCTTCATCGGCAAGCAGGCCAAGGTCGGGCTGAAGCTGCCGCAGGACGGCCGCCGCAGGTTGCAGGGCGTCATCGCGGCGGTCGAGGGTGACCGCATCACCTTCGATGTCGAGGGTGCGGCCATCGAGGTCGGCTTCGACAACATCGACAAGGCGCGCCTGCTGCCCGACTGGGCGGCACTCGGACTGGCGCCGGCACAGGACAAGTCGGGGCGCGACGCGCGTCCGGGCAAGGCAAAGAAGAAAACCACAGGCAATCGAACCAACAAGACGGAGACGGCAGGCCCGTCCCGCGCGGAGTGAGAAACAGATGAGCAAGGAACTGTTGCTGGTCGTGGACGCGGTCGCCAACGAGAAGGGCGTGCCGGAATCCGTGATCCTCGAGGCGATCGAGGCGGCGCTCGCCACCGCGGCCAAGAAGCGCTACCTCGAAGAAGACGTGCTGACGCGCGTCCAGATCGATCCCAAGGACGGCAGCTACCAGACCTTCCGCCGCTGGGAGGTCGTGGCCGACGACGTGGTGATGGAATCTCCCGACCGCCAGATCCGCATGATGGACGTGGTCGACGAGAGCCCGGAGGCCGAGGTCGGCGACTTCATCGAGGAGCAGATCGACAACGTCGATTTCGGCCGTATTGCCGCGCAGGCCGCCAAGCAGGTGATCGTGCAGCGCGTTCGCGAGGCCGAGCGCGCGCAGGTCGTCGATGCGTGGAAGGATCGCGTCGGCGAGCTGGTGACCGGTATCGTCAAGCGCGTCGAGCGCGGCAACGTCTATGTCGACCTGGGCGGCAACGCCGAGGCGTTCATCCCCAAGGACAAGGCGATCCCGCGCGATATCGTGCGCGCCGGCGACCGCATCCGCGGCTACCTGTACGACGTGCGCACCGAGCCGCGCGGCCCGCAGCTGTTCATCAGCCGCGCGGCGCCTGAATTCATGATGGAGCTGTTCAAGCTCGAAGTGCCGGAAGTCGGCCAGGGCCTGGTCGAGATCAAGGCCTGCGCCCGCGATCCGGGCGACCGCGCGAAGATCGCCGTGCTGGCCTACGACAACCGCACCGATCCGATCGGCGCCTGCATCGGCATGCGCGGTTCGCGCGTGCAGGCGGTGAGCAACGAGCTCAACGGCGAGCGCGTGGACATCGTGCTGTGGTCGGACAACCCGGCGCAGTTCGTGATCAACGCGATGGCGCCGGCCGAGGTGCAGTCGATCGTGGTCGACGAGGACAAGCATTCGATGGACCTGGCCGTGGCCGAGGACCGCCTCGCGCAGGCGATCGGCAAGGGCGGCCAGAACGTGCGCCTGGCCAGCCGCCTGTCGGGCTGGCAGCTCAACGTAATGACCCAGGACCAGGTCGCCGAGAAGTCGGAGGCCGAGCAGGCCGCCGCGCGCGCGCTGTTCCAGGAAAAGCTCGAGGTCGACGATGAAATCGCCGGCATCCTGGTTTCCGAGGGCTTCAGCACGGTCGAGGAAATCGCCTACGTGCCGGTCGGTGAGCTGCTGGCGGTGGAGGGCTTCGACGAGGATATCGTCGAGGAACTGCGCGCCCGCGCCCGCGACGCGCTGCTCAACGATGCGCTGGCGGTCGAGGAGGAACTCGACGAGAACGCACCGGCCGCCGATCTGCTCGCGCTGGAAGGGATGGACGAGGAAACCGCCTTCGCACTGGCCACCAACGGCGTGCGCACCAGCGAGGACCTGTCGGACCTGGGCGCGGACGAAGTGGCCGAGTTCGGCATCGAGGGCCTGGACGAGGAGCGCGCTGCCGCGCTGATCCTCGCCGCGCGCGCGGAGGAAATCGCGCGCCTGGAGCAGGAGGGCTGACGGGTACGCCGGCAGGCGCGCGGCGCGCCACCGGCCGAAACCGTGTAGGCCCGGGATTGGACGCCCGGGAGGCATCCCCTGGATGCCGGCGCCGCCAGGAGGGCGGCAGGAGAGGCGGGGAAGGCCGATCCGGCAGCAGGCAGCCAGCAATGGCGCCGCACCGGGCCGACTTTCCTCCCCGCAGTAGAATCGTTCCATCACGCGCAGGGCCCAGGCCCCCGCCAAAGGACACGGAAAACGAATGTCGCAGCAAACCACCATCCGCAAGCTTGCCGCACTGGTGAACACGCCGGTCGAGAAACTGCTGGAACAGCTGGCCGAGGCCGGCATGGAGTTCAGCGGTCCCGACCAGGTCGTCACCAGCACCGAGAAGGTCAAGCTGCTGGGCTTCCTGCGCCGCACCCACGGCAAGGCCGGCAAGGCCTCCGAGGATGCGATCGCGCCGAAGAAGATCACGCTCAGCCGCAGCCGCAAGCAGGAACTCACCGTCGGCGGCGGCAAGAACCGCTCGACGGTGGACGTCGTCGTCCGCAAGAAGGTCACCCTGGTCAAGCCGGGTGCGGGCGACAGCGCCGGCACCACGGCCGAGCAGGCCGCGGCATCCGGTGACGACGAGCGCGCCGAGATCCTGCGCAAGCTCGAGGAGTCGCGCCAGCGCAACCTCAGCGAGCAGCAGCGCCTGGCCGAAGAGGACAAGCGTCGCGCCGAGGAAGCCGCCGAGCGCAAGCGCAAGGAAGAAGCCGAGGCCGAACGCCTGCGCCTGGAAGCCGAAGCGGCCGCAGCCGCTGCCGCGCTTCCGGCCGAGGAAGACGCCGCCGGCCGCAAGCCGGGGCATGGCCATGGCCATCCCAAGCCGCCGCCGCCGCGCAGCGACGACCGCGGCCCCAAGCACAAGACCCGCGGCTCGCACGCGATGGTGGCCGGCGTCGAGGACGACGACAGCGCCGCGCGCTTCGCGGGCAAGCTGCACCTGTCCGCCGCGGACCGTGCGCGCCGCACCAGCGGCCGCGGCAAAGCCCGTCCGACCCGCCGCCAGGCCGAGCAGTCGCGCTCGGGCACCGGCTTCACCCGTCCCACCGCGCCGGTCGTGCGCGAAGTGGCGATCGGCGAGGCGATCACCGTGGCCGACCTCGCCCAGAAGCTGGCGATGAAGGGCGGCGACGTGGTCAAGGCGCTGTTCAAGATGGGCGTCATGGCGACCATCACCCAGAGCATCGACCACGACACCGCCGTGCTGGTCACGGAAGAACTGGGCCACACCGCGGTGCGTGCCGCCGCGGACGACGCCGAGAGCGAGCTGCTCGCGCACGTCGAGGAAATCAAGGGCGAGACGAGCCCGCGTCCGCCGGTGGTCACCATCATGGGCCACGTGGACCACGGCAAGACCTCGCTGCTCGACTACATCCGCCGCACCAAGGTCGCCACCGGCGAGGCCGGCGGCATCACCCAGCACATCGGTGCCTACCACGTCGAGACCGGCAAGGGCGTCATCAGCTTCCTCGATACCCCGGGGCACGCGGCGTTCTCGTCGATGCGTGCGCGCGGCGCGAAGTTGACCGACATCGTGGTGCTGGTGGTTGCGGCCGATGACGGCGTGATGCCGCAGACGATCGAGGGCGTCCAGCACGCCAGGGCGGCCGGCGTGCCGCTGATCGTGGCGATCAACAAGATCGACAAGTCCGAAGCCGATCCGTCGCGGGTCAAGAACGAACTGCTGGGCCAGGACGTGGTCGCCGAGGAATTCGGCGGCGACACGCAGATGGTCGAGCTCTCGGCCAAGACCGGGCAGGGCATCGACGAACTGCTTGACGCGATCTCGCTGCAGGCCGAGGTGCTGGAGCTCAAGGCCGTGCCTGACGGGCGCGCCACCGGCGTGGTCATCGAGTCCTCGCTCGACAAGGGCCGTGGCCCGGTCGCCACCGTGCTGGTCCAGCAGGGCCAGCTGCGCAAGGGCGACTATCTGGTGTGCGGCGTGCAGTACGGCCGCGTGCGCGCGCTGTTCGACGAGAACGGCAAGCAGCCCGACAGTGCCGGCCCGTCGATCCCGGTGCAGGTACTCGGCCTGTCGGGCGTGCCCGACGCCGGTGACGACTTTGTCGTGGTCGAGGACGAGCGCCTGGCCAAGGAAGTCGCGCAGCAGCGTGATGCCAAGCGCCGCGAGACGCGCCTGGTCAACCAGGCCGGCAACCGCATGGAAGACATCATGGCGCAGATGGGCGAGGGCTCCGGCCAGCTCAGCCTGCCGCTGATCGTCAAGGCCGACGTGCAGGGCTCGGTGCAGGCGCTGGTGCAGGCCCTGACTGCGCTGTCCAACGACCAGATCCGCATCCACGTGATCGGGTCGGGCGTGGGCGGCATCACCGAATCCGACGCCCAGCTGGCTGCGACATCCAAGGCCACGGTGATCGGCTTCAACGTCCGTGCCGACGCGTCGGCACGCAAGGTGATCGAAGGCAACGGCGTGGACCTGCGCTACTTCTCGATCATCTACGACGTGATCGACCAGGTAAAGCAGGTTGCCTCGGGCATCCTGGGCATGGAAATCCGCGAGGAGATCATCGGCACCGCCGAGGTGCGCGACGTGTTCCGCAGCTCCAAGTTCGGCGCCGTGGCCGGTTGCATGGTCGTGGAGGGCGTGGTCAAGCGCAGCAAGCCGATCCGCGTGCTGCGCGACAACACCGTCGTTTTCGAAGGCGAGCTGGAATCGCTGCGCCGCTTCAAGGAGAACGTGGACGAGGTCCGCAGCGGCACCGAGTGCGGCATCGGCGTGAAGCAGTACAACGACGTGCAGCCGGGCGACCAGATCGAGTGCTTCGAACGCATCGAGGTGCAGCGGACGCTGTAGGAAAGCCGGGACCCGGGATTCGGGACCCGGGACTCGGGAAAAGAAAAAGCGAAGGGTGTTGTCCCCGGCTTTTGACTTTCCCGAGCCCCGGGTTCCGCGTCCCGGGGCTCGAATCAAGAGATTCCGGACCATGCCCACCAAATCCTTCCACCGTACCGACCGCGTCTCCGCCCAGCTCCGCCGCGAACTGGGGACACTGGTGCGCGACGCCGTGGCCGAACACGGCCTGCCGTCGGTCAGCGTGTCGGACGTCGAGGTCACGCGCGACCTGGCACACGCCAAGGTGTTCGTGACCGCGCTGCAGCCCGAGCGCGCGGCCGAAGCCATGAAGGGGCTCAAGGCGGCCGCGCCGGAAGTGCGTTACAAGCTCGCGCGCGCGGTGAACCTGCGCCACGTGCCGGAGCTGCATTTCCACTACGACGATTCCGTCGACCGTGGCGAGCGCATCGACAACCTGCTGCGCGACCTGCCGGACACCGGCGAGAGCTGAGCCGTTCGCAGCAGTACCTGCAGGAGCGGCTTCAGCCGCGAGCCCTTGCCTTTGTCAGTGAAAGGTCGAAGGAAATCGCGCTGCTTTGCCGCAGACCCTTCGGTGAACGATGGGCACAAGCCCGCGGCTGAAGCCGCTCCTGCAAGAGCACGGCCCAGCGCCACGCCCCCTACAATCCCCGCATGAGCAAACTGCCGCGCACCCGGTTCCGCAAGTTCGACGGCATCCTGCTGCTCGACAAGCCGAGCGGGCTGAGCTCCAACCAGGCCTTGCAGCGCGTGCGGCACCTGTTCCGCGCCGAAAAGGGCGGGCATACCGGCAGCCTCGACCCGCTGGCCACCGGACTGCTGCCGGTCTGCTTCGGCGAGGCGACCAAGATCGCCGGCGGCCTGCTCGGCGCGCGCAAGGCCTACGACACCGTGGCGCGGCTGGGGCAGGTGACCGATACCGACGACGCCGACGGCCAGGTGCTGCGCGAACGCCCCGTGCCTGCGCTGTCCATCGATGCCATCGACGCTGCGCTGCGTGCGCTCACCGGTCGCATCCGCCAGCGTCCGCCGATCTACTCGGCGCTCAAGCGCGGCGGCGAACCGCTGTACGCCAAGGCGCGCCGCGGCGAAGTGGTGGAAGTCGAGGAGCGCGAAGTCGACGTGCACGCCTTCGAGCTGCAGGCGGCGGCAGACCTGCTCGACGCCGGCGAACCCCTGCTGCGGCTGCGGGTCGAGTGCGGCTCGGGTACCTACGTGCGCAGCCTGGTCCGCGACCTGGGCGAGGCGCTGGGCTGCGGCGCGCACGTGGCGGAACTGCGTCGGCTGTGGGTCGACCCCTTCCGCGAACCCCGGATGTGGACCTTCGAGGCGCTGCAGGCGCTGGCCGGGCGGGGCGAGCGGGGGCTCGACGCCTGCGTGCTGCCGGTGGAAAGCGGCATGGCCTCCTGGCCGGAAGTGGAGGTCGATGCGGCCGGCGCCGCCCGCCTCGGACATGGGCAGGGCGTGGCCGGCGGCTTCGCCCCGACGGGCCAGGTGGCGATCTTCGGCCCCGGCGGCCGGGCGCTGGGGCTGGGCGCGGTCGACGACGAAGGCAGGCTGCGGCCGCAACGTCTGTTCAGCTGGGCCTGCGCCCAGCCGGGCTGACCGTCGCCGGACCGGTCGCACCTTGTGGCCGACACCGCCAGGCGCTACAATTTTGCGGCTTTTTCAAGCACTTTCGAAGCACCTTCCCAGCAAACGGCGAGCCGAGCGGTGCGCGGACCATGCCAGCGGCATGGCGTCGCGTTCCTGCAAGCCACGCATCTACCCAGAGGCAACACCAGATGTCCATCGACACCAGCGCCATCATCAATGAACACAAGCGCGGCGACGCCGACACCGGCTCCCCGGAAGTCCAGGTCGCCCTGCTCACAGCACGCATCGTGCACCTGACCGAGCACTTCAAGACCCACAAGCACGACCACCACAGCCGCCGTGGCCTGCTGCAGATGGTCAACCGCCGTCGCAGCCTGCTCGACTACCTGCATCGCAAGGACGTCGCGCGCTACAAGGCACTCATCGAGAAGCTCGGCCTGCGCCGGTAACCCCGGACGACACCGCGGCGCAGCAATGCGCCGCGGTTCTTTTTTGGATCGCCCTGCGCGATCCGCCCGGTTGGAGGCAGGGGCCTCCGTCCGGTCCATCGCAAGAGTCATCCTAAGGAATTCACACGTGGCAAAAGTTACCAAGAGCTTCCAGTACGGCAATCGCACGGTCACCATCGAAACCGGCGAGATCGCGCGCCAGGCCGGTGGTGCGGTCATGATTTCGTGCGAGGGCACCATGCTGCTGGTCAGCGCGGTCGCCAACAAGACCGCACGCGAAGGGCAGGATTTCTTCCCGCTGACCGTCGACTACCAGGAGAAGTTCTACGCGGGCGGCCGCATTCCCGGTGGCTTCTTCAAGCGCGAGGGCCGTGCAACCGAGAAGGAAACGCTGATCTCGCGCCTGATCGACCGCCCGATCCGCCCGCTGTTCCCGGACGGCTTCCGCAACGAAGTCCAGATCATCGCCACTGTGATGTCCATGAACCCGGAAGTCGACGGCGACGTGCTGGCGCTGATCGGCGCATCGGCCGCGCTGTCGCTGTCGGGCGCGCCGTTCGACGGCCCGATCGGCGCCGCCAAGGTCGGTTACAAGGACGGCCAGTACCTGCTCAACCCGACCGTGTCCGAACTCAAGGATTCGGACCTCGAGCTCGTCGTCGCCGGTACCGCCAACGCGGTGCTGATGGTCGAGTCCGAGGCCAAGGAGCTGTCGGAAGACGTGATGCTGGGCGCGGTGATGTTTGGCCACCAGCAGATGCAGGTCGCGATCAACACGATCAACGAGCTGGTTGCCGAGGCCGGCAAGCCGAAGTGGGAATGGTCCGCGCCCGCCACCGATGAAGGCATCGTCAACGCGATCCGGAACGCCGTCGGCGAGAAGCTGGCCGAAGCCTTCCAGGTGCGCGACAAGCTCGAGCGCAAGGATGCGATCTCCAACCTCAAGAAGTCGATCCTCGCCGCGATCGCCCCCGAGGCGGAGACCAATGCCTGGGCTCCGGGCGCGCTGTCGAAGGAATTCGGCGAGCAGGAATACAAGACCATGCGTGACTCGGTCCTCAAGACCCGCGTCCGCATCGACGGCCGCGCGCTCGATGCCGTGCGTCCGATCTCGTCGAAGGTCAGCGTGCTGCCGCGTGTGCACGGCTCGGCACTGTTCACCCGCGGCGAGACCCAGGCGATCGTTGCCGTCACGCTCGGCACCGCGCGCGATGGCCAGATCATCGATGCCGTCTCCGGCGAGTACAAGGAACACTTCCTGTTCCACTACAACTTCCCGCCTTACTCGGTCGGTGAAGCCGGCCGCATGATGGGCCCGAAGCGTCGCGAGATCGGCCATGGCCGCCTCGCCAAGCGCGGCGTGCTCGCCGTGATGCCAACGATGGAAGAATTCCCGTACACGATCCGCGTGGTCTCCGAGATCACCGAGTCGAACGGTTCTTCTTCGATGGCATCGGTCTGCGGCTCGTCGCTGGCGCTGATGGACGCCGGCGTGCCGATCAAGGCACCGGTCGCGGGCATCGCGATGGGCCTGGTGAAGGAAGGCGACGACTTCGTCGTACTGTCCGACATCCTCGGCGACGAGGACCACCTCGGCGACATGGACTTCAAGGTCGCCGGCACCGAGAACGGCATCTCCGCCCTGCAGATGGACATCAAGATCCAGGGCATCACCGAGGAAATCATGAAGGTCGCCCTGGCCCAGGCCAAGCAGGGCCGCCTGCACATCCTCGGCGAAATGGCCAACGCGCTGACCGCGCCGCGCCCGGAACTGAGCGACTTCGCGCCGCGCCTGATCACCATCAAGATCCACCCCGACAAGATCCGCGAAGTGATCGGCAAGGGCGGCTCGGTGATCCAGGGCATCACCAAGGAAACCGGTACCCAGATCGACATCCAGGACGACGGCACCATCACCATCGCCTCGGTCGACGCCGCCGCCGGCAAAGCCGCCAAGGACCGCATCGAGCAGATCACCTCCGACGTCGAGCCGGGCCGGATCTACGAAGGCAAGGTCGTCAAGCTGATGGACTTCGGTGCCTTCGTCACCATCTCCCCCGGCAAGGACGGCCTTGTGCACGTGTCGCAGATCTCCAACGAGCGCGTCGAGAAGGTCTCCGACAAGCTCAAGGAAGGCGACATCGTCAAGGTCAAAGTCCTCGAAGTCGACAAGCAGGGCCGCATCCGCCTGTCGATGAAGGCCGTCGAGGAAGGCGAGGGCGCGCCGGCTGAGTAAGTTGTCGGCTACATTGCAAGAAAAAAAAGCGGGCTTCGGCCCGCTTTTTTGTTTCCGGCGAGTGTGGTTTCCCGCAGTGAACAAGGTCACCTGAACTCGCTGCATTCCGGATAGATGTTCCCGGAAACATCGGAGATGTAGACATCCCCCTTATCGATGGAAAATGTATACCAGACGCCATACGCACCGTCATCATCGCACTTCTTTCTCAGGGCTTCGGGTGCGGACAGAACAAACGAAACCACGCAGATATTCTCTGGAAAACGGGCGTGTGCGGTTGGCCGGTTGAACTCATCTGATGCTTCTTCCAGATAAGAGATGTGGGTGCTGTGCCTTGAAGCAAGAATCGAAAAATCCCCGACAATTCCTTCGCTCTTGGCCTTGGCTGCTGCTTGCGGACTCATCTGCTTGCCAGGCATGGAGCCATTGGCGAGAGCTGCCGAGAATTCCTCAATTTCGTGATCTATCTCTTCTTCCGAGAGGCATTTGCTACTTGAGGACTCGCTGCGGTAGTCCTCGACGCCTGTATGTTGTGGGATTCGGGCACAGCAACACATGGTTGCCAAGAGCATGAAAAGCAGGGGGACTGGTCTTAGCTCCAGCCCTCTTACCCTGGATGATTCCCAGCACCAGCGCGACTTCCGCCGCGCCGTCCAACGCTTGATCTCTTCGTCCATCACTTGGCTCATCGTGCTCTCCGGGAAAAGGTAGCACCTGAGCAGGAAATCACTGGGTCATTACATTCAGGCGCTTGGCGTCGGGCACGTCCATGCCGCCGAACTTGCGCCGCCACAGGTAGAACGACGCGTCACTGAAGCCGTGCTTGCGGCACAGCTGCTTGACTGGCGTGCCAGCCGCCGCTTCCTTGAGGAAGCCGATGATCTGCTCTTCGGTGTATCGCTTCTTCATGTCCGTCCTCTTGTGAGACGGACTCTACTAAGTTCAGACTGGCCCGGAAATCGGGGGGCAGGTCAGGACGTCGGCACGGCTACGGCCACGCCCCACCCAGAGCACCCGCTTGCGCTCGGAGTCGACGACCACCGTGGCGTAACGATGGCCCTTCTGGATCGCGAACTCGTCCATCGCGATCACCGTCACCCCGGCCAGATCGATCGGTCCCAGCGTCCGCTCCAGGTGCCGGAAGTCGATCGTCTTGACCGTCTTCCAGTCCAGCCCGAACCAGCGCGCCACCTGCAGAATCGAGGTCACCGCACACAGCCGGGCCACGCTCTCGGCCAGCCGTCGCGTCACCCGGGCATGCGGGTCCAGCCAGTCCAACTGCTCCAGTCGCGGTCCGCAGCGCGGGCACACCAGCCGCAGCCGTTCGACCTCCAGCTCCACTGGATCCTCGAACACCGGCAGGTCACGGATCCGACGGATCGCGCGGTCGTGGATCGCCGCCACCTCCTTCGCCACAACCGCTGCAGCGGCGCGCGTGGTCGGGGGCCGGTGTCAGCTCCAGCACCAGCCAGCGGCGCTTCCCACGCCACTCATGCCGCCAGTCTTCAACCCGATACCCCACCCAGCCACCCAGCTGGGCAATACAATCCCCGTCGGCCACGGCCGGCCCCAGTTTGTTGTCTTAGACACCAACAAGTCTGCCCGGTCGGCCGTGCGCCTCTCCCCTCTGTTGGGAGAAGAACCTTTTTTGTTCTCGGAGGGTGTGTTTTCCAAAAGGAAAGCGGATCACCTGAACTCGCTGCACTCCGGATAGATATTTCCGGACACATCGGAGATTTGGATGTCGCCGTTGTGGACGGAAAAGGTATACCAGACACCATATGCCCCGTCATCGTCGCATTTTTTTCTCAGTTCCTCTGGTGCCGACAGCACAAATGAAGTTATGCATGTGTTCTCTGGAAAGGTGGCATGCTTGATTTTTCGGCCGGATTCATCTGGCGCCTCCTCCAGATATGAAATCTCAGTGCTATGCTTCGAAGCTGAGGCGGCGAATTCGCCAGTAATTCCATTGTTTTTAGACTCCTCTGCGGCGAATGAGGACATCATTTCGTATGGAATCGCGCCTTTCGCGACAGACGATAAAAATCGATCAGTTTCTTGTCTTACTCTTTCCTTGGACAGGCATTCATCCCCCGGAAAATTTTCGTCTTGTTGGATGCTTGCGGTGTGCTGTGGTGTTTGGGCGCAGCAAGTAGATGTCAATAATAGTAGGGTGGGGAGGATTTTCATCGTGTTTGTGTTTCCGAATCATTTTCACGGGATTGTTTAAATTTTTCTCTTAGTTCATTAAGAGTGTATTCCTCGTCACCAAGATCTCCCCCTGATTTAATTATTGAAACTGCTGCGTCGTAATAGGATTCGGGAACATAGAATCCGATAAGCTTGTAATTTACCGCATTAAGGTACACCCCCTTGTGGGAGTTAAATGTAATTGAATTGCCTTGATTCCCGCCGAGAACAGAGAGTTCATTTGTTTTTAATTTTCCGTATATGAATGCAGTGTGCCCTGTCCAGCTTGTTTTGCTCCTATATACAACAATTGCGCCATAAACTGCGCTTTCTATCTTTTTGAATTTTTTGTGGGTTGAGAATGATTGTGATGAAGGGCTTCCGGTTTGCTCATACCCAGACTCCTTCAGGCAATAGTTTACAAATGACGCGCACCAAGGGTTTGAGTTGCCTGTCATGGATGGCAATTCAGAACCTATTTCTTTGTGGTAATTTATGGTGTCATCAATGATGCTTTCATTGACGCCTCCCCATTTTTCCAGTTCTCTCAGGGCTATTTCCATCCATGGTGCCCTCTTGTCGGGAGTGGTGAAGTTTTCAATGAATCCAACTGGGTGCAGGTGCACAACTTTTGATTCGGATGGAAACCCGTTCTTGCCCTTGACGTCATTCCATATCTGCAGGCGCTGGATCCTCAGCTTTTCTGCCGTCCAGTCATCTTGGTTCTCTTTGGGAATCAAGGCATCGATTGCATTCCAGCGGTCCATTGGGCCCGCCCATTCACTGTGATGCTTGATCGCCAGCCGTGACAGCGCTTGGGCCAGCCAGGGCTTGTTGAGGGCGTTGCGCAATTCCAGTGGGGTGATGCCGTCTTTGCCGTCAGCATCGATCGCCTCGCACAAGGAGTCGAACAAAGGGCTCATTTCCGCGTTCTGGCTCAGGGCCTCGATCTTGTCTTGTTCGTCTTCCTGCGCCTGTTTGGTCTGTTTGAGTGTTCGTGCGTAAAGGTCCTGTGGCTGCAACGCGCCTGTGTCCATCAGCACGAACCCGGGCCATGCCCACGGTGAGCAGAGTACTACGTTGGGGTGGTCCTTTTCCCGGACCCAACCTTGCAGGGTACCCGTCGCGCCGCCACCCGCGTCGGCCAGGAACCAGCGGGTGCCGTCGGCTTCCGCTGTGGTAGCTTCTGCGGACTTGATTGCAATGATGCGGGAGTGCTCTGCCGCGTCGCCCGATGCATTGGAGACCTGTAGCGGGAACTGCGACCAGACTCGAGCTGGCGTCGGAACGGTATTAAAGCGGTCGGCAACCGATCGGTCCAACCAGACCTCGGCCGTTGGGGTCAACAGCTTGCGCTGGGTATAGGCGGACTTGTCTTTCAGGGCGTTGAACTGCTCCAGCGGCAGTTCGCTGCCATCGGCCGGGTTGACTGCCGATACGAAGATGCGGCCATCACCGTAGGTGCGCGTAGTGGAGTTGAAGCCATCTGGCCGGGGAACCGTGGCGACAGTGCCGCGGTGTCCCTTGACCCAGCGGTTGGAAGCATCAACGCCAACGAACAGGATTGTTTCGCCCGCGGGTACCTCAACATCCGCCTCGGCCGGCTGGACGAACTGCGCACCGGGCTGGATATGTAACAGGGTCTTCTGTTTGGCGTCGAGCTGTGCGTCGCGCTCCTTGCCCTTTTTGATGAAGTCCTCGAGTGCTTTGGGCTCGGCGAACACGTCCAGCTGCACCAGCGACCGTTCCGTGCAGGTTTCCACCATCGGATTCATGTCGCTGTAGCGCTGATATTCGCCCAGATGGCCGATCAGGTCGCCTGCGCTGATGGCGATGGGGGCGTCCGGAACAACGATGGCATCGCGGGTGGAAGGCTCGGCGGCGGTTTTTTCCAGTTCCTTCAGGAAAGCCGTCGCACCTGCGGGTAGTTCGGCGGGAGCGACCTGGCCGCTGACGATCTCGGCGACTGCGTTGTACCCCTTTTTCGCGGATTCAGCGCCCATGCGCAGCTTGGCGCCACGCGGGGCGAAGCCACAGTAATCGCCGTTGGCGTCACGCAGGTTCAGTCCCACGCCATCTTCCGGAATATGCGGATTGTTGGGGTGGTTCTTCCGACTGTCTTTGGCCTTTTCGCCAACCACGTAAACCGGGTCGCCCCAGTATCCGGGGCGCTTTTTCTCTTCGTCGTCCTGGTAGCCCTTCCAGTACAGCAGGTGCATGTACAGGCTGTAGAACACCAGTGACGGATCTTCTTCGGAAGCCGATTCGGTGGGCGTGGCTTCGCCCTGGGCATTCGCATTGCTGGTCGGGGGTTTTGGCAACTGCAGGCGGTGCCGGACCAGTGCGAAGCCGGTCGAGTACTTGGCCGCGGCGCAGGTCTCGTACTTGACGGTGGGATAAGCATCGCCGTCGATGCGCCAGGCAATGACCTCGCCATCCGCGATGCAGCGGATGCCGTCGTCCTGCGCCAGTGCCGACCCCGTTTCTGCCCCGAAATGGATGCCGCCATGCCATTGGCCGTTGTAGCCGATGGGATAGAACCCATCTTCGGCTTTTGACAGGGCCTGGAAGTATTCCTGGGCGTCTTTGATTTCAACCGGCTTGGGGTGAGCAGGATCGCTGTTGTCCGTTTTGGGGAACGGATAGACGATCTTGCGAAGCGGCTTTGGATCCTTGAGTTCGTCAGCCATGAATCATCCTTGATGAGGTCGGTCAGCCGGAGAAATCCAGCATCCGGTTGGGTTCGAGTTTCACGATGCCGTCGGGAAGCGAGAGTCGGACGTCGCCGCTCGCGCCGCCCCTGAACGGATGCTGCGCCGCCTTGACCGTGAACGTGCCGGGGCACTCGAACGTCACATCGCCGCCTTCCAGGGAGACTCGGGTCTGCCCGGCCTGAAGCACGATCTTCTGGCTGGCCAGCACGTCGATGCGCTCGTCGGTGGCGGTGACGGTAACCGACTGGTCGGCCAGCAGTTCCAGTGGACCGGTGTGGGCCTGGAGCGAGACTGGGCCGTTGGCGGCGATGGTGCGGATCGGGCCGTCGTGGGCGTACAGGGCGGCGTGCTGGCCGGAGACGCTGGAGACGGTGTTGCCGGCGCTGAGCTGGGCATCGTCCTGGACGGTCAGGTGCAGGGCGCCGCCGGCGTAGGCGATGGCACTGTTGGCCGTGGCCAGGGCGATCGATTCGGGGGACTCGGCAATGAGCTTGGCGTCGGCGAACCGTTCGACCGGGGCGTCGCCGGGCTCGCGGCCACTGCCCTGCGGCTTCATCGCGCTCTGGCCGTTGACGCTGCCGCCGTACTTGCCCTGTTCCTGCGGATCCACGGCTTCGCGCAGGGCGATGAGCTGCGGATTGGCCGAGAATCCCGGCACCTGCTGTTGCTGCAGGGTGTCGTGCAGGGTCTCGGCGGTGCGTTCGGCGCCCTTGAGCTGGGCCACAGTCTCGGCGATGTCGAACTGGGTGGAAGTGGCGTCCTGGCGTGCAGTGGTCGACAGCAGCAGGCCCTGGCCGGCGTGGACGTTGCCCCAGCCTTCGGTGGCCAACTCGAACCCCTGTCCGCGCAGGCCGCCACGATGGGCGTCCTGGTGATCGATCAGGTAGCCCAGCTCCAGCCGGCTGTCGGCCAGGGACGTGTGCAGGCGGGTGCGCAGTTGGCCCGGCGTGTCGTCGAGCACCCACTGCTGGGTGCCCTGTGCATCGTGCGAGCGCGTGTGCAGGCCGCTGAGGGTGCCGGGGTGGTTGGACGGCCCGTCGATGCCGCCGGCGAACGGCGGGGCGACCTCGCCGTTGTAGAGCTGGCCGGTGACGCGGGGCTGGTCGATGTCGCCGTGCAGGAACTCGACCAGCACCTCGGCGCCGACGCGCGGCAGGAAGTGGCTGCCCCAGTTGGGGCCGGCGATCCACTCGGCGACCGGCACCCAGGTGCCGGATGTGGCATCGCCCGGTGCATGGCCGGGGTGCTGGCTGGCGGTGTCGGTCAGACCGCCGGGGTTGGGCGCGGGGCCGCGCTGCCAGAAGAACTGGATGCGGACCTGATGGTCGCGGTTGGGGGTGAGAGCGGCTTCGGGCAGGCCGACTACGCGCGCGGTCTGCGGCCCGTGCACGGTGGGACGCGAGCGCGGCAGTGGCGCCAGCGGCGTGCCGAGCGGTGCGGCGACGAAGCGGTTGCGGTAGCTGCCGCGCTCCAGATCCGGCGCGGCGAGCAGGGCGGTGATGCCGTGGCCGAGATTGTTGACCGCCACGTGCACGACATGCAGCGGCACGAACGCCTGGCCGTCGTGGTTGGGATGGCGGGCGAGGGTGAACCCGCGTCCGGCGGACAGGTCGCGGGCACTGCCGGCGCCGGCATGCAGCACGTGCGGTACGCGCAGGGCATCGAGGCGGTGCGTGGCCTCGGCATCGGCATGTTCGCCCTCGGCGAAGCGCCCGGCGCGCGGCTGCACGAACACCTCCAGCGCCGGCAACTGGCCGCTGTCGATCTCGGCCTGGCCGGTCACGCTGGCCAATTGCTCGCTGTGCCAGCTGCCGACCTGCACCCGGCCGGGGACGAGCTGGCGCTGTTCGCCGAAGGCGCTGATGGCGTCTTCGCTCTCCGTGGCATCGATGCGGTGGAAGCGGAAGGTCTCGCCCGTGGGCAGCTCGGCCTGCTGGTCGAAGATCACCAGCGTGTGGCTGGCATCATCGTCGTCTTTGCCGTCGCCGGGTTGTGCGTGTTCGAAGCGCCAGGCCAGCCCGGCTTCGGCGAGCAGTCTTGTGGCGAAGTCCCAGTCGCTCTCGCGGTACTGGGTAGTGATCGCGCGCACCGGTAGGGTGCGGGTGACGTCGAAGCGGAAATCCGCCTGCGGGTAATCGGCAAAGACCTGTTCGAGCACGCCGCGGGTGTCCAGGTCCTGGAAGATGAGCGCGTTGCGGCGGTGGGTGAGCAGCGCAGTCCAGGGCTCGAGGGTCAGCCGGTAGCGGGCCAGACCGCCGTCGGCGCCGAGTGGGGCGACGGCTGTGCACAGGCCGTGCCAGCGGCGCTCCCCGCCGTCGGCCTGGCGCAGGCGCAGGCCCAACGGCTGGCCGAGCAGGCCGTCGCCGGACAGGAAGGCGGACGTGGCCAGCACGTCGACTTCGAAGCGGAACGGGGCGCAGACGGCTTCGTGTCCCTCGAAGCGTTCCACCACCAGCCCCGATACCGGGGCGTCGAGCTGGATCAGTCGGGCGTGTTGCGACGGTACCGCAAGCGCGGCAAGCGCCTGCTGGGCCAGAGACGGCATGTCCATATCGTTCTCACGGCAGGGTGATGGTGACGTGGGCCGTGCGTTCGGGCATCTGCACGACGTGTTGGTAGGCGGCCAGCTGCTGTTCTGTCTGGTGGCCGAGCCAGGCGCGCATGCCGAAGTAGCCGAGCACGCCAATGGCGGCGACCACCACGGCCGGCAGCCACAGCGGCACCACGCGACGAAGCGTGTGCGCGACGTTGTCCGGCGGCGGCCAGTGCGGTGCGAAGCCGGTGCGCTTGCCCTTCAGGTAGACGATCTCGTCGCCCAGGCGCGCGGTGAGGTAGCCCAGCTTCTCGGGGCCTTCGAGCCGGTACTTGCCTTCGAAGCCGAGCAGCAGGCAGTAGTGGTAGACCTCCAACGACGGCAGCCGCGGCGCGCCCTGTGCGCGCAGCTCTTCGAGGCGATCGAAGAAGTGCTCGCCGGCGAGATGGTCGCCGAACAGGCGCAGCTGCAGCGGCTGCAGTTCCCACGCGTCGCGGATCTGCGACGGCTGCGACAGCATGACTTCGTCCACGGCGGCGCAGAAGGCGTATTTGGCCGCGTACACGTCTTCGGCCGCGATGCCGAGCTTCATCGCGCCGCGCTCGACGCCGTCGAGGAAGCGCTGCACCGACTGCACGAAGCCGTCGACATCGCCGGGCATCTGCCCACGCTTGAGCAGCAGCAGGAGGTAGAAGCCGTCCGACATCAGGTCGAGCAGCGAACGCGGCGCGGCGCCACCGCTGCCGCCGGGGGCATTGGCCAGCTGCGGGGTCAGCGACGGCATCGCCGCGGGCACGGGAGGGAGCCTGGAATTCATGGGGCCACCGCGATCAGTTCGAGCTTCAGGTCACGGATGCCGGACGGCACATAGATCATCAGCGACTGCGCCTTGAGCATCCGTTCGTACAGGGGACCACGTGCCTCGACGCTGAAGTAGTAGCTGCCCGGACGCACCGGGATCGCCGCCGGCACCTGTGCGGCGTGCGTGAGCTTGACGCCCGGCAGCGCGGACAGCACGCATTTCTCCACGTCGTCCGGCGCGCCCACCTTGAACCGCACGGGCACGGTCTGGACGAGTTCCTGCCCGGGCATGTCCGCGGCGACGCCGAGGTAGAACGCGCAGTGTTCGTCGATGCGCTGCGAGTCGATGCGGCCGACGTGGAACGAAGGTTTCACCTCGGACAGCGCGATCTGGAAGTAGCGCGCCGAGATCACCGTCTCGAGCAGCTCGCGGATCATGTCGAACAGGCGGTCGAAGCCCGCTTCCGGCGCCGCGTGGTCGTACCTGGGCAGGTCCGACAGGCCGTAGGCCTTGGAAAACGTCAGCAGCCCGCCGGCCAGCCGCAGCAGTTCCTGGTGCAGCCGCTCCGGATGCAGGCCGGGGTTGTGGAACAGGTGCGAAAGCGTGGCGAACGACGATGTTGCCGTGTGCAGCAGCCAGAACGAGGCGATGTCGCCGGAACGGAACTCGATGATGTGCTGCGACGGCTCGCGGTGCAGGCCGTACAGCGCGTCGACCTTGGCCTGCAGCGAATCGAGCAGGGTGCGCAGGCGCGCGTGCAGGTGCGGCGCGGCACCAAGGCCGGCGATCGGCGGCACGAACGCGTCATCGAGCTCGAACCCGCCCGTCGGCGTGCGCCGCACCCGCGCCACTGGCAGGGTGGTGTAGGCATCGCGCGGCTTGTCGTCGGTGAGCAGGCGCACCGCCTTCTGCAGGTAGGCCAGTTCGGCCTCCGCGGCGTCGGTGAACAGGTCGGCGGTCGCCTGGTTGCTCTGCACGAAGCGTGCCGAGCCGGCGTCCGCGCCGTCGCAGTTGCCGCCGTGTTCGCGCAGCAGCGGCAGGGCGAGGTGGATCGTGGTCGACTGCACGCCGTCCGGCAGGTCGCCGAGCGAGAGCGCTTCGGGAAGGGGGTCATGCGACGGTGCGTCGTAACTCTCGCCGTCCGGAAAGATCAGCGACAGTTCCAGCGCACGCAGCGAGCCGGTAGCCAGGCTCTGGGTGTCGAACTTCGCGCGCCGCAGTCCCCAGGCATGGGGGTGAAGGCTGCGGGCAAGGTCGTGCAGCCGCGCCTCGTGGTAGGCATCCTGCCGTTGGAAGTGCTGGGGCCGCAAGAACAGGCCTTCACCCCAGAACACCTTCGTCATCCGACTTACGTGTGACACGCTGCAATCCTTGGCTGTCCGTTCCATTTGCCGGCTTTCCCGGCCGCGCCCTCCGGAAGTCGACAATCTCCGACCGCTTCCAGCCTGGCGAGCTTACCCATGGAAGCGCCGGGAGAGCAACGCATCCGGCGCCGTGGGCATTGTGGCGATCTTACCAGTCGCGGCCGTCATGACGGGGGCTCAAGGCGCCCCGCACCTGGCCGAGGCCAGGCTGGATGCATTGCCGGCGACGCGAGAGACCAGCGACTCGCTGCTCGTGGTCAGCGCGCAGGCATGGATGCCGATCGTGATGCCGTCCTTCTCGACCCGCTTGTGGCGCGTATCGAAGGCAAGCCGCCAGCGATTGGCGGCCGGCGCGCGGAACAGCACGACTACGCCGATCACGTTGGCATCGTTGCCGAGGCGTTCCCCGATTTCGTTCTGCGCACCGGGCGTGAGCACGATCTCGTTCACCGAGAGCAGGTCGTCGCCCAGTGCCTCGCGTTCGCGCGCTTCGTCGAGGAATGCATCGAACGGCGCGCGTTCGAAACGATTGGCGTCGCGAAGGTGGTAGACCTTCACCACCGCGGCCAATGCTCGGCCGTCGTTACCCGCATTCAGATTGTCGCCGGCGTACAGGCGCAGCGGGATCGTGCGTTCCTCCGGATTGCCGTCACCGTCCTTGATCCCGATGCTTTCCAGCGTACGGTTGACCGCCTTGCCTATGCCGCCGCCGCTCGCACAACCCGCCAGCGCAAGCACGCAGAGTGCAGCCGCCATCCATCTGGCAGCCTGCAACGGGGAGGAGGGGAGGCGTGGCGCGGGGTGCGTCGTGCGTGTCATGGGGCGCGTATCCATACTTGAATCGTCCGGTTTGCTGGTTTCTAATGGCGGCAGGCACCGGGCCGGGTTCGGGAGCATGCCTGCCACGCGTCGTCTTGACGCAGCGGGGAAAGGCTACTATATCCGTCAGGCGTCACGCAGGGACTCCGGTTGCCTGCCCGGCCGCAGATCGCGGCCGGTGTTGAAAGCGCATGGTCATGAAGGCCGTGCGTAATGGAACGAACACGGACTTTCGGGAAAGTCATGACGACGAAACGGAAAGGAACAGGGGTCTGTCACGGACTGATCGCGCTGGTGCTGCTGGCGATGCTCGGCGGTTGCGCGACGACCAGAGGCGCCAACGGCGCGGCCGATTACGGCAATCTCATGTCGCAGGCAGAATCCGCGGTGACCGTGGGCAAGGTCGATTCCGCGCTGGTTTCGTTCGCCGATGCGGCAAAGGCCGATCCCACGCGCAAGGAACCGTGGGTGCGCACCGCGCAGCTGCAGTTCGACAAGGGCAACTACGCCCACGCCATCATCGCGGCCGAAGAGGTCCTGCAGCGGGACCCCGACGACATGGTCGCGGACGGCATCCTGACCGTCGGCGGATTCCGCGTTGCAAACACCTCGCTCAAGCGGCTGCAGGGGCGGGGCGCATTGTCGTCCGAAACCGCGCGCCGCGAGGCCGAAACGCTGGCCGACACGCTCAAGGCGACGATGGGCGACGGGATCCTCGCGCCTCCTGCAGACGAATCGAAGCCGGCAGAGAAGCCGCGCCGCGTGCGCAAGCGCGTCGCCGCGCCGCGCGCACCGGAGCCGAAGGCGCCTGCCGCGCCCAGCGCCCCCGCGCCGAGCGCCGACCCATTCAAGAACATCGGCGGCAACTAGACAGCGGTCGCTGCACAACGCCATCGTCAAGGAGACGAACGAATGTCCAAGAAGGATAGTGTCCAGAAGCGCCTGCAGAAGGTCCGTCCTCCGCGCGTCCAGCTCACCTACGACGTCGAGAAGGGTGACGCCATCGAGCAGAAGGAACTGCCCTTCGTCGTCGGCGTCATGGGCGATTTCAGCGGCCAGCCGGATCAGCCGCTGCCGAAGATGAAGGACCGCAAGTTCGTCAACGTCGACCTGGACAACTTCGACGAGGTGATGGAAGGCATGGCGCCGCGCGCCGTGTACCGCGTCCCCAACAAGATCAGCGACGAAGGCGGCGAGTTCGCCGTCGAGCTCAAGTTCAAGTCGATCGACGATTTCCGGCCCGAATCCGTGGTCGAGCAGGTCGAACCCCTGCGCAAGCTGCTCGAATCGCGCTCGAAGCTGGCCGACCTGCGCAACAAGCTCGCCGGCAACGAGAAGCTCGAAGACCTGCTGAACGACGTACTCAACAATACCGAGCAGCTCAAGCAGCTTGGCACGGGTGACCAGGAGTAGGACCATGGCTGCAGAGGCAATCACCGCTGGCGAGGCCGCCACCACCATCGAGGAGGCCGGCCTGCTCGACCAGATCGTCGAGCAGAGCAAGGTCGCCAAGTCCGGCGCCGAGCACCAGCGCGCCAAGGACATCATCTCCGAACTCGCCAGGGAGGTGCTCGAGGGCACGGTGGTCGTCTCGGACAACCTCAACCTCACGCTCGATGCACGCGTCGCCGAATTGGACCGGATCATCTCCGAGCAGCTCAGCGCGATCATGCACGCGCAGGAATTCCAGCAGCTCGAAAGCTCCTGGCGCGGCCTGCACTACCTGTGCCAGCAGACCTCGACCGGCCCGATGATGAAGGTCAAGGTCATCAACGCTCCGAAGAAGGACCTGGTGCGCGACTTCAAGTCGGCGATCGACTTCGACCAGAGCGCGCTGTTCAAGAAGGTGTACGAGGAGGAGTTCGGCACCTTCGGTGGTGCGCCGTTCGGCGCCCTGATCGGCGACTACCACATCGGCCGCCAGCCGGAGGATATGTACTTCATCGAGCAGATGTCGCACGTGGCCGCCGCCTCGCACGCGCCGTTCATCAGCGCTGCCTCCGAGGACATGTTCGGGCTGGAAAGCTTCACCGACCTGGGCAAGCCGCGTGACCTGGCCAAGATCTTCGACACCGTCGAGTACGCCAAGTGGAAGTCGTTCCGCGACGCCGAGGACAGCCGCTACGTGGGCCTGACCATGCCGCGGTTCCTTGGCCGACTGCCGTACAACCCCAAGGACGGCACCACGGTCGAAGGCTTCAACTTCGTCGAGGAAGTCGAATCCAGCGACCACTCCCGCTACCTGTGGTGCAACACCGCCTACGCCATGGGCGCGCGCCTGACCCACGCCTTCGAGGACTTCGGCTGGTGCGCGGCGATCCGCGGCGTCGAGGGCGGCGGCCTGGTCGAGGACCTGCCCACGCACACCTTCCGTACCGACGACGGCGAGATCGCGCTCAAGTGCCCGACCGAGATCGCGATCACCGACCGCCGCGAGAAGGAGCTCAGCGACCTGGGCTTCATCCCGCTGGTGCACTGCAAGAACACCGACTACGCGGCCTTCTTCGGCGCCCAGTCGGCGCAGAAGCCGAAGAAGTACAACACCGACTCGGCCAACGCCAACGCCATCCTGTCGGCGCAGCTGCAGTACATCTTCGCCGTGTCGCGCATCGCCCATTACCTCAAGGCGATGATGCGCGAGAAGATCGGCAGCTTCGCGTCCGCCGGCAACGTCGAGGATTTCCTCAACCGCTGGATCGCGCAGTACGTACTGCTCGACGACAACGCCACCCAGGAAGCCAAGGCGCAGTATCCGCTGCGCGAGGCGTCCATCCAGGTTTCGGAAGTGCCGGGCAAGCCCGGTGTCTACCGCGCTGTGGCCTTCATCAGGCCCCATTTCCAGCTCGATGAGCTGTCTGTTTCGCTGCGGCTGGTGGCCGAACTGCCGGCCAGTGCCAAGAAGTCGTAGCGGTTTTGTAGCGTCAAGGGACGGAGATCCCGCTTTGCAGTGACGCGGCCGCCCCGCGAGGGCGGTTCGTAAAATCCTGCCGGGCAGAGCAGTCCGGCACCTCAATCTCACGGAAGATCGGAACAAGGAAACCCAGATATGCAACACGCATTCCTCTCAATCGATACCATCAAGGGCGAGTCCCGCGACGACAAGCATCCCAGCTGGATCGAGATCAAGTCGTTCTCGCAGGACCTGCTGCAGCCGCGTTCCGCCACGGCATCCACCTCCGGTGGCCAGTCCGCGGCCCGCGTGAACCTGTCGCCGATCGAGATCGTCAAGTCGATCGACCTGTCGACGACCGCCCTCAACCAGGCTTGCTCCAACGGCACCACCTTCCCCAAGGCCCGCATCGAGTTCATGCGCGCCGACAAGGACGGCAACGCGATCAACTACTACGCGGTCGAGCTGCTGAACGTGCTGGTCCACCGGGTCACGACCACGGTCGACGAGGACGGCATGCCGCAGGAAGTGGTGCAGCTGAGCTTCGGCGCGATCCGCTGGACCTACAACCAGCAGAAGCCCGAGGGTGGCGTTGGCGGCAAGACCGTCGCGCAGTGGAGTGCCATCAAGAACGTTCCCAACTACACGGCCTGATGACGCTTTGCGGTGGCGCCTTGTGCGCCACCGCACTTGGCCCGGCCGACCGCGCGCACGGATGGCGCGCCGCAGCCGGAGCCGCCAACGGGGGTATGAGGGTCAATGAAGGGATTCGAACCGAGCCTGCTGGACAAATTGCTGGACGATGCGCCGCGCGCCAGGGCCGGCAATGTGTTCAAGTCCATCTCGCTGGAACAGTACAAGGAGTCGGTCGCACGCGACCTGGAAGGGCTGCTCAACAGCCGCTCCGCATTTTCCGAGGAAGACCTGGCGGACTACCCCAACTGCCGCCAGTCGCTGATGACCTACGGGCTCTGCGACTTCTCCTCGATGAGCCTTGCCAACGCCTATGACCGCGCCGCGATCTGCCGTTCGCTCGAGCATGCGATCGCGCGCCACGAGCGCCGGCTGCACAACGTGCAGGTTCGGCTGGACTCGGACATGCACATGGGCACGGGCCTGCACTTCACCATCCACGGCCTGCTCGACCTGCAGCCCGCGCGCGAGGCGGTGAGCTTCGACGCGATGCTGCAGCCGACCACGCTGCAGTACTCGGTCAGCCGCCTGCGGCGCCAGGCTGCGGCTTAGGAGCGGCGGCCGTGCAGAACCTGCTGCCGTTCTACGAACGCGAACTGGCCTTCCTGCGCCGCTACGGGCGCGAGTTCGCCGAGCGCTACCCGAAGATCGCCGGGCGCCTGCTGATTTCCGGCGACGGCAGCCAGGACCCGCACGTCGAACGCCTGATCGAGGCCTTCGCGCTGCTCAGCGCGCGCGTGTCGAAGAAGATCGAGGACGACTACCCCGAGTTCACCGACGCGCTGCTCGAGGTGATGTACCCGCACTACCTGCGGCCGTTCCCGTCGTGCTCGATCGCGCGTTTCGACATGGGTACGGCAGCGGCCAAGCTCAGCGCGCCGGTGTGCGTGCCCCGCGGTACGCAACTGCAGTCGCGCCCCGTGCGTGGGGTGAACTGCCGCTTCCGCACCGCTTACGACGTGCACCTGGCCCCGCTCGCGGTGCAGGCTGCGCGTTACCGCGAGATCGCGCAGCCGCCGATGGCGGTGAGCCTGCCGCCGGAGTCGGGCGGACAGGTTTCGCTGTCCTTCGAGCTGCAGTCCGACCAGGTGTCGTTCGGCAAGCTCGGCATCGACAGGCTGCGGCTGTTCGTCGACGGCGAGCCTTCCTTCAGTGCCGCGCTGCGCGACGCACTCGCGCTGCAGGTCGTGGCCGCCTACGTCGAATCGGACAACGACAGTCGCTGGCGGAAGCTGCCGAAGATCCCATTGCAGCCGGTCGGCTTCGCCGCCGACGAATCGCTGGTGGAGTTCCCGGCACGCGCGCATCCTGCCTATCGACTGCTGACCGAACTGTTCGCGTTTCCGGACAAGTTCGGTTTCTTCGACCTGGATCTCGCGCCGGTCGTCGCACAGGCCACCCGCGGCTTCACCCTGCACCTGGTCCTGCGCTCGGTGCGCCCGGAGCAGCAGGCCAATCGGGTGCTGGAGGGGCTGGGCCGCGACAACGTGCTGACCGGGTGCGCGCCGGTGGTGAACCTGTTCCGGCAGCAGGGCGAACCGATCCGCGTCACCCAGCGCACACACACTTATCCGGTGGTGGCGGATGCGCGGCGCGCATTCGCGTACGAGATCCATTCGATCGATTCGGTCCAGCGCATCCGGCAGACGCCGCAGGGCGAGCAGATCCAGGCGTTCCGCTCTTTCTACGAGCTGCACCACGGCGAGGATCCCGCGCAGACCGGCCAGTACTGGCTGTCGCGCCGGGATGAGGCGGTGGCGCGCCACAGTCCCGGCTACGAGACCGAACTTTCGTTCGTCGACCTGGATTTCAACCCGGCGGTCCCGAAAACGGACGTGGTCAGCATCGAGTTGACCTGCAGCAACCGCGACCTGCCAACGAACCTGGCCTACGGCGTGGCGGGCGGCGACCTGAGCATGGAAGGGGGCAGTCCGGCGCGCTCGATCAGCCTGCTGCGCAAACCGACCGCGCCAAGGCGCTTCCGCCGCGGCCGAGGCGCGCACTGGCGGCTGGTCTCGCACCTGTCGCTGAACCACCTGTCGCTGACCGAGAGCGGGCTGCCGGCGCTTAAGGAGATGCTGCGTCTGTACGACCTGTCGTCCAGCAGTGTGTCCACCGCCCAGATCGAAGGCATTGTCGGCCTCGGGCACGCGCCGACCACGGCCTGGCTGCCCGGCAAGCACTTCACGTCGGTGGTGCGCGGCATCGAGATCCGCCTGACGATCGACGAGTCGAAGTTCGTCGGCACCGGCATCGCCGCGTTCGCGCAGGCGCTCGACCGGTTCTTCGGCCTGTACGTGCACGCCAACAGCTTCACCCGGTTGGTGATCGTTTCCAGCCACAACGAAGAGGAGCTGGTCCGATGCGACCCGCGAAGCGGCGAGTCGACCCTGGTGTAGTCCAGCAACTGTTCGACGAACCATATCGCTTCGAGTATTTCCAGGCGATGCGGATCATCGAGCAACTGTTCCACCACCAGGGCATGGCGGCGGCGGACGAGATCCCCAGGCGGGTCCGTTTCCGCAGCAGCTTGTCGCTCGGCTTTCCTGCCAGCGAAATCGAGGCCATCGAGGGCTGGACGACGGATGGCGAAGCGCTCGAGCGCTCGGCGGCCATCGAGCATGCCGTCGCCACGGAGAGCATCGGCGGGATCCGGATCACGCCCAACTTCATGGGCATGCTCGGCGTCAGCGGCGCGCTGCCGTTGCACTACAGCGAGATGCTGCACGAGCGCGAGGTCTACGGGCGCGACCGCGCGGCGCGCGAGTTCCTCGATATCTTCACCAGCCGGATCCTCGCGCTGCACTACGCGGCGTGGAAGAAGTACCGGCTGGCGCTGCAGTACGAACTCGACCGCCGCGAACGCTTCCTGCCGCTGGTACTGTCGCTCACGGGGATGGGTTTGCCCGGCCTGCGCGACCGCATGGCGGACGGGAAGGGCGACGTGTTCGACCAGGCGATCGCCTATTACGCCGGCGGCGTGCGCCAGCGGCCGGTGTCGGCAGCGTTCCTGCAGCAGATGCTGTCCGACTACTTCGGCGTGCAGGTCGCGGTGGAGCAGTTCGTCGGCGCCTGGTATCAGGTTCCGCCGGACCAGGCGACGCGCCTGGGCGTGGCAAACGCCAGGCTGGGCGCGGACGCGCTGTCCGGCGATCGGGTCTGGCAGCGCGACTTGCGCCTGCGGCTGATGATCGGCCCGCTGGCGCGCGAACGCTTCGACGCCTTCCTGCCCGGCGGTGACGCCGCGCAGGCGCTGAAGAAATGGCTGACGCTGCTCACCGGCTCGTGCCTGGAGTACGAAGTGCGACTGGTACTCAAGGCCGGGGACGTGCGCGGCGCCGGCCTGGGCGACGGGCAGGGCGCACGTCTGGGCTGGGACAGCTACGTCTGCACCCGCCCGTCCGCAACCGCGCGCTCCGACGCCGGTTACGGCATCCACACCCTGCAATGACCGCTGTCGCGCGCCTCATCAAATCCAACATGGAGCTTCCCGTTCAAGCATGAGCACCAACCTCAAGACCCTCATCAGCAAGCTCAACGACACCTGTCGCCAGGCGGCCGAGCGCGCCGCCAACCTGTGCATGGCGCGCGGCCACTACGAGGTCGACCTCGAGCACCTGTTCCTGGCGCTGCTCGAGCAGCCGCAGAGCGACTTCGTGCTGATCGCGCGGCGCAGCGGCGTTTCGGTCGAGCGGCTGGAGAAGGACCTGGGCAACGAGATCGCGCGCTTCAAGGCCGGCAACACCCGCACGCCGGTGTTCTCCCAGCACCTGCCGACGCTGTTCGAACACGCCTGGCTGCTGGCTTCGCTCGAAACCGGTACCACCCGCATCCGCAGCGGCCACCTGCTGCTGGCGCTGCTGACCGCGCCCGATCTGGCGCAACTGGCCTACCGCGGCTCGAAGGAGTTCGTGCGCCTCAAGCGCGAGGAACTCAAGCACGACTTCGCGAAGCTGACCGAGGGCTCGCAGGAGGCCACGCAGGCGGTGGACTTCGCGGGCGCCGATGCGGCATCCCCGGACGGCGACGCGGGTGAAGCCGCGCCCGCGCAGGGCGGGCTGTCGAAGACGCCGGCGCTGGACCAGTTCACCACCAACCTCACCCAGCGCGCGCGCGATGGCCACATCGATCCCGTCATCGGCCGCGACGCGGAGATCCGCCAGCTGGTCGACATCCTCATGCGCCGGCGCCAGAACAACCCGATCCTCACCGGCGAGGCCGGCGTCGGCAAGACCGCCGTGGTCGAAGGCCTGGCGCGCCGCATCGCGGAGAAGGACGTGCCCGAGGTGCTGCAGGGCGTGGAGCTGCACGTGCTCGACATGGGCCTGCTGCAGGCCGGCGCCAGCGTCAAGGGCGAGTTCGAGAACCGCCTGAAGAACGTCATCGACGAGGTCAAGAAGAGCCCGCACCCGATCATCCTGTTCATCGACGAGGCGCACACCATGATCGGCGCCGGCGGTTCGGCGGGGCAGAACGACGCGGCCAACCTGCTCAAGCCGGCGCTGGCCCGCGGCGAACTGCGCACCATCGCCGCGACCACGTGGAGCGAGTACAAGAAGTACTTCGAGAAGGACGCCGCGCTCGCCCGCCGCTTCCAGGTGGTGAAGGTCGAGGAGCCGACCGAGCCGCTGGCCGCGGCCATGCTGCGCGGCATCGTGCCGCTGATGGAGAAGCACTTCGGCATCCGCGTGCTCGACGAGGCGATCACCGAGGCCGTGCGCCTCTCGCACCGCTACATCAGCGGCCGCCAGCTGCCGGACAAGGCCGTGGGCGTGCTCGACACCGCCTGCGCCAAGGTGGCGCTGGGCCAGAGCGCGACGCCGGCGATCATCGAGGACACGCGCCGCCACCTGGAGCGGCTGGACGCGGAAATCGCCGCGCTCGACCGCGAATCCGCCGGCGGCGCCAACCACCACGACGAACGCCTCGTCGAATTGCGCGACCAGCAGGAGCAGGCCCGCAAGGTGCTGGCCGACAACGAAGCCCGCCTGCAGCGCGAGATCGAACTCGCCGACCGCATCCGCGCGCTGCGCGGCGAGATGGAGGCCGGTGCGACCGGCCGTGATGCGCAGGCCGCCGACACGGCGCAGGAACCGGCGCCCGCCAGGAAAACGGCGAAGAAGGCCGCGAAGAAGGCAGCCAGGAAGGCACCGGCATCGCCGCAGCACGCCGAGCTGGACAAGCTCCTCGCCGAACTACGCGAGCTGCAGGGCGAGACCCCGATGGTGCCGCTGCAGGTCGACGGCACCGTGGTCGCCGAGATCGTCTCCGCCTGGACCGGCATCCCGCTCGGGCGCATGGTCAAGGACGAGATCCGCACCGTGCGCAGCCTCAACGGCTTGCTGGCGGAGCGCGTCATCGGCCAGGACCACGCACTCGACGCCATCGCGCAGCGCGTGCGCACCGCCACCGCCAAGCTGGAGGACCCGAACAAGCCGCGCGGCGTGTTCATGTTCGTCGGCCCCTCGGGCGTGGGCAAGACCGAAACCGCGCTGGCGCTGGCCGACATCCTCTACGGCGGCGAGCGCAAGCTCATCACCATCAACATGAGCGAGTACCAGGAGGCGCACAGCGTCTCCGGCCTGAAGGGCTCGCCGCCGGGCTATGTCGGCTACGGCGAGGGCGGCGTGCTGACCGAGGCCGTGCGCCGCAATCCCTACAGCGTGGTGCTGCTGGACGAGGTCGAGAAGGCCCACCCGGACGTGCTGGAGATGTTCTTCCAGGTGTTCGACAAGGGCATGATGGACGATGCCGAGGGCCGCGAGATCGACTTCCGCAACACCCTCATCATCCTCACCTCCAACGTCGGCTCGCCGCAGATCATGCAGTCCTGCCTGAACAAGCCGGCCGGGGAGATTCCCGGCGCAGACGAACTGGCCGAGGCGCTGCGCCCGGTGCTGATGAAGCACTTCAAGCCGGCCTTCCTGGGGCGGCTGAAAGTGGTGCCGTACTATCCGATCAGCGACGACGTGCTGGCGCAGATCATCGAGCTCAAGCTGGGCAGGATCCGCGACCGCGTGGCCGCCAACCACAAGGCCGCATTCGGTTGGGACGGGGGACTGGTCGACGCCGTGCTGGCGCGCTGTACCGAGGTGGACTCGGGCGCCCGCAACGTCGACCATATCCTCAACGGCACGCTACTGCCGGAAATCGCCGAAACCGTCTTGGCAAGCATGGCCGAAGGCGGCAAGATCGGGCAGATCAAGGTCGGCGCCGGCAGGAACGGAGCTTTCAAGTACAAGGTTGCCTGATCCGGGCGCCTTGTTTCACACAAGGAGGAGTCAACATGGATTTCTACGGAATCGACAGGAACGCGACCATCGACCACTGCGACAGCCTGGCCCTCGGCCGGCATGATCGCGACACGCAGAACATCTCGAGCTGGAACCGTATCCGCCCCGAGCACGTGGTCGACCTGCTGGACCAGGCGGCGACCGACGCCCGCGGCGATGCGCGTGATCTGGCGGTCATGCTGTCGCGCTTCGCCTGGCGCATCAGCAGCGGCAGTGCCTCCGCACAGGGCAACAGCAACCGCATCGTGAACAACGTGCGCGAGATCACGGTGTCGGTGGCGGGCCGCAACTTCCAGCTGCACTGCACCGAGACGCCTTCGCTGAAACTGGAGCGGATCACCGCCTGATCCCACGGACGAGATCCCCGGCGCCCATGAGCGGGCGCCAGCCCGCCGACAGGCGGGCGAGGGGAGTGCAAGGAGCATTGCCATGGACGCACTCGCCACAGTCCTGACCGCCCTGGTCGCAAGCCCCGGGCAACAGGCGCGGCTGCTGCGGTTGCACACGCCGCTCGGGCCGGAAGTACTGGTGGCGGAGCGGCTGTCGGGCGTGGAGGCCGTCGACACCGGCTTCCGCCTCGAGATCACCGCGCTGTCGATCGACGCGCACCTGTCGCTGGACGCACTGCTCGGCCAGCCGGTGCTGCTGGAGCTGCTCACCGCCGACTCGCGCACGGACCTGCGGCCGTTCCACGGCCATGTCACCGCGTTCGAACGCGTGGGCAGCAACGGCGGCCTGGCGCGTTACCGGCTGGTGGTGGAGCCGTGGCTGGCATTCCTGCGCCAGCGGGTGGACAGCTACGTGTTCCAGGACAAGACGGTCGTGGAGATCGTCGAGGACGTCTTCGCCGACTACGCCGAGGCGGGCGCGCTCGCGCCCGCATGGCGTTGGGAGCTGGCCGACCGCAGTGCCTACGCCAGGCGCAGCCTGACCACGCAGTACGAAGAGAGCGATCACGCCTTCCTGGCCCGCGTGCTGGCCGAGGAAGGGATCTTCTTCTGGTTCGAGCACGCCGGCGATGCGTCCTCGGAGACGTTCGGCGCGCACACGCTGGTGCTGGCCGACCATGCCGACGCCTTCGGCGACGCCGGCGCGGTGCGCTACCACCGCAGCGACGTCACCGAGCGCGCCGACAGCATCCAGCAGTGGTCGAGCACGCGTCGCTGGCAGACCGGTCGGCTGTCGCGGGCCAGCTGGGATTACCGCAGCCTCGGGCTGCGGCCGGCGAGCGCGGACGGCGAGTCCTTCGGCGACGTCACGCCCGAAGACAGCGACACCGCCGGCCCCTACGGCTGGCATGACAGCGCCGAAGGCGAGCGCCGTGCCCGCCAGCAACTCGAAGCCCTGCAAGTCGAGAGCCGCACGACCGGCGGTGCCGGCAGCTGGCGCCGGCAGGCCCCGGGTACGCAGTTCGAACTGACCCAGCACCCGGCTTTGCGCGACCCGGAAGCCGCCCGCTTCGCCTGCCTGCAGGTGCGCCATGAGGCCCGCAACAACCTCGGCGCCGAGGTCCATACCGCACTGGAGCAACTGCTCGGCCCGGTCGCCCAGGCCGGCGCCGTGCTGCCTGAAGCGCTCTCCGGGCTGGCACCGTCGTCCAGTGCGATGGCCGATGACGACAACGACAACGACAACGACAACGATTTCTATCGCAACAGCTTCACTGCCATCCCGGCGACGTTGCCGTACCGCCCGAAGACCCGCGACGGCCACGGCCTGCGCCTGCACCCCAAGCCCACCGTGCACGGCACCCAGAGCGCGATCGTGGTCAGCGACGGCGCCCCGCTGCAGACCGACCGCGACCATCGCATCCAGGTGCAGTTCGCCTGGCAGCGCGGCAACGACGCCAGCGGCCAGCAGCCGCATCCGGGCGGCGACGACAACGCCCCCGGCAGTGACGGCGCCTGGACCTGGGTGCGCGTGGCCACACCGTGGGCCGGCGACAACTGGGGTGGTGTCGTCGTCCCGCGCAAGGGCCAGGAAGTGCTGGTGGCCTTCCTGGAAGGCGACATCGACCGTCCGGTGGTCGTCGGCACGGTCTACAACGGCCGCGGCCAGGACGACGCGCAGCACAACCAGGTCACCGCCGGCGGAGGCGGAGCCACCGGCAACGCCGCGGCCTGGTTCGACGGCAACGAGCACGCCGCCGTGTTCACCGGATTCAAGAGCCAGGCCCTGGCGCAGAGCCAGGACGGCAGCGGCGGCTACCAGCTGCTGCGGCTGGACGACACCCCCGGCGAAGGCCGCGCGCAGGCATCCACCACCCAACACGAGACCGCGCTGACCCTCGGCCATCTCAAGGGGGGCGAAGACAACATGCGCGGCGCCGACCGCGGGTTCGGCGTGGAACTGTCCACCCAGGCCGGCGGCGCCCTGCGCGCCGGCGCCGGCCTGTTCCTGACCACCGAACCGGGCAGCCCGCAGCTGGCCGCAGACAGCACCCTCGCGCAGCTGGCCGAAGGCGAACAGCTGCTGCAGGCCCTGGCCGACACCGCCAGGAGCCAACAGGCCACGTTGCCTGACGACCCAGACACGCTGCCCGCACAAACGACGCTGCAAGCCATGCAGGAGAGCATGCGCGCCACCCAGCAGGGCGGCGCAGCGGGCGGACAAGGCGAACAGACCATCGGTGGCGGCGAAGGCGAAGTCCCTGGCTGGGACGCCCCACAGCTGATCGCCGGCAGCCCCGACGGTGTGCTGAGCCTGACCCCCGCCGACCAGGCCTGGGTATCCGGCGCCCAGACCACGTTGCTTGCCGGCACCGACCTGGACTGGCTGAGCCAGGGCGAAACCGTCATCGCCGCCGCCGGCGGCATCGCCCTGTTCACCCAGGGCAGCGATGCCCCGGCGGGCAAGCCGAATCAGGAAAAGGGCATCGCCCTGCATGCGGCCCAAGGCAAGCTCAGCGCGCGGGCGCACAAGAACGAAGCGAAGGTCGCTGCCAAGACCTCGGTGACCCTCGCCAGTACCCAGGCCGATGTCGAACTGGCCGCCCCGAGCAAGCACCTGCTGCTCACAGCCACCGGCGCCTACCTCAAGCTCGAAGGCGGCAACATCGAATTGGGCGCGCCCGGCACCATCGAGTTCAAGGCGAGCAGGAAGGAGTGGGTGTCAGCTTCTGCTTCCTCTTCTTCGAAGGTTTCACTGGCTCAGGCGGAGCCAATAAACAACGAGATGTTCCAGATCACCGATGAGGTAAGTGGCGAGCCAATGCCTTGGGAGCCTTATCACATCGTCGATGCGGTAGGCACGGTCCTGGCGTACGGTATTACCAGCCGCAACGGCGAAACGCAGCGTGTTCATACACCAAGAAGCGTCAAGGTCAAACTGGTTCGGGGTTGGCCTCAACAGGGAAGCGGAGCTTGAGGAGATATGCATGGACGGGAGTAACTCAATTGCCGAGAGCAGGACGACTCCATCGCGTGACACGCGTGAAGTGGCAAGCCTGGCGCCAGAACCTCTTTTCTTCCTGCGGCCAGAAACCAGCGAAATCTATGTTTGCGATGCCACGAATTCTACGGCTGTATTGACAGAAGCGGCATTGATCGACGAATTGGTTGCCGGCTTGTTTGCAACCCAAGCGGCGACCCGTGAGGTTGAGATTTCAAGTAGTGCTTCATCGGAAGATATGGACCGTGCCTTGAGGGATGAGGAGGAGGCGCGGGACAAACTGTACAAAGAGTTGTCTGAGACCAAGGCGTTCTCCGGAGGAGATGACATGATGGAGCTTGTCAGTCTTCCAAGTGAAAAGAACAGCTACAAAGGCAGGACGTTGACCTACGTGCGATCGTCCAAGGTCAAGAATCATTTCAGGACATACAAGCTGGCGAAGGCCGAGCAGCCCGAGATGAAGTCTGTGTTGGTCAAAGATCAATCAGGCAGGACCGTGATCGACAAGGAAAAGTTTGTCAAGTCCCTGAAGCTCACTGCCAAAGATGTCAAGCTCAAGGAGAAGATTGGAGAGCACGTGGTCGCGAAGTGGGCATATCAATGGGCTCCCAGTTTCGTCGAGGAATTCAATAAGAACTTCAACTTTAAGCGTGAGGCCGCTCCGTCCGATGAGGCGGAGCAGGAAAGGATGGTCGACTTCTCTAGAGGTGCGACCGTCTTGCGCTTATTTGGCACGGCCAATGTTACGGCAGGCGCAAATGTGGATGGCACGCTTGCAGATGCCCTGAAAGGCAAAGGAAAAATCGAGGCAAGCTACAAGGCAAAAGGGGATATTTCATTTGCACTGGCGGAAGGAAGGGTTGGGATAGACCTCTATCTTCCTGATAAGCGTGGTTGGCATCTGTTCCTGCCGGTTGCTGGAGGTGAGGATGCTGAATTGGGATGTGTTCGCGTAGAGATTGGAGGCAATCTCACTGGCTTTGTGGGTGCCAGTGTGATGGGGGAAGGGGGCTTGGAAGTTGGTATTGGCCGCGATGCGACGGGGAAGAAAGGCGGGGATATCCAGGGCATTCGCGGTGTTCGTGCAAAAGGTCGCTCGGGGCGTCAACTCAAGCAGAAAAAGATGAGTGTCGTCATGGAAGGTGACCTTGGAGGGGAGGTCAGTGCTTTCGCCGGCGCAGAGGGGTTGCTTGCTGTTTCAGGAGGTATGAGTTGGCTCAAGCCGGAGAGCCGGGACGACTATGCTTCGTTCGCAGAGATCAAACCGTCGGTGGCCGCGCAGGCGGGAGCGGGCGGTACGGCCGCGTTCCACATTGCATATGAAAAACAAAAACTCCGAATCCATTGCAAGCTCGGTGCTTGTTGGGGAGCAGGCTTGAAGGGCGCAGTTGAGGCAACGGTGTCGCCGCTTACTTTGGGGGAGTTTGTGCTGTGGTTCCACTATCAGGTGCTCAATGCGGGCAGTCGAAACTTGGGTTACTTCCAGAAAAATGCATGGGACGCCTATCTCCACATACAGGCTCTTGCAATACTGACCGGCAAGCGTTTTTCCGACTTCTACGGACAATCAGTTGCAGAATTGGATCGGATGTACCAAGAGCGAAAAGCGTGGGTGAAGACGCATGCGCTTGAAGCAATTCGGTTGATAGCGACGGGCCTGCAGGAGGCCGGGGTTCTGTTGGCGGAAGTAAAGGGGTTCTTGCTGGAAATGTTGCAGGAAGCGCAAGACAGCCTTATCCGCGCGGGCCAAGAAGCGATGGATTGGTTTCAGGACTTGTTCTCTGCGGTTCAAATACTGACCGACGATATCTATCTGCAGAATGAATATGAGAACGTCAAGCAGTTTGCCTCGCAAGAATTGGGCGAAAAGAACACAGATACAGCCATCGCTGAAGCCTTTATCGGTAGCGTCCTGGGACCTGCGCGGGTAGCGCAATTGCAACAGCTTAAGACCGAGCCTACGCCAGGCTTTTACATTGTGCCGAATACTTCGTTCGCCTACAGGCTGCAGAACGGTACGCATGTGGCATGGATGGAAAGCCCTTGGTGGCAGCAGAGTGATACGCGCATGGCATAGTAAAAGTGCTGTCTTTTGGCAGATGCGTTAATTCCAGCGGGGCGCATTGATCACGCAGCGAAACGCGGCAGTCGAAGTGACAGATTGTTGCTTGCTGCCATCGTCGTAGATCACGTAATCCTTTCCATATCCAAGGCGGTTCAGCACCGTCCATTGACCGGCGGCGCTGGCGCGCGCAACCTTCTCAGTACCGTTGGCGGGGCCGGTGGGATTATGTAACGGGCGCTTGGGCGTCGGAGTGGGGTAGTGTGCATACCAGTCGTTAACCCACTCATCGCCATAGCCAATAAAATCATACAGACCCGCGGGGTTGGGGCCGAAGACACCGCTGGGACGGTTGGAAAGATAATGAGGCCCCTTATGCTGTCCTGCAATTCTTTCTAGTTGATCCTCAAGAGCATTTGGGTCCACTTTATCCGCGCGCGCATTGGCGATTCCGAAAGCATATGGCTTGCCGCCGGATCGGGCGCTGTACTCCCATTGTGCCTCGCTGGGGAGAGCGAACGGCTGGGTGGATATGTCCGCCAGCCAAGCGCAATAGTCGTGCGCCTGTTGCCAGGTGACTTTTGCGTTGTAGCTTGGGTAGCGGCGCTCCAGATCAGGGTAGTACTGGATATGTGAAGGGTTGCCGTCGACATCGATATCCTTAGAGATCAACTCTGTGCCAATCAAAGGTAGCCCGCGATTCCGCGTATAGGTGTCGTACTCGGCAATGGTGACGCGCCGTTTTTGGATTAGGAAATCGCTGAGTTTGACCGGAAATGGATTGTCATCGGCGGTACTGCGTGTAATCGGCCAGGAAGGGTCTTCCAGCCAACCGTAGTCGCCCATGACGAAGGTGCCGCCTTCCATTAACGCCATGTCGGCGCGGGTCTTTTGTACGAAGGACTTCAAATCTTCTTCGGTCGGTGCTGGCTTGTTGCGGAGATGCTCAAGAATCACGGCAGCGGTTCTGTCGGGGAACCGGAATTCCAACTCGTTTAGACGCTCCCATACGCTGGGAGTTGGGGCCGGAGTGTCGATGGCGCGGCGTACGAAGTCGGCGTCGTAGACCATTTTGCAGAATCGATCGATGTTGTTGCCGGCAGATGTCGTCTCTGGCGTGCACTCGCCTTTGCGGGCCTTTTCCGCGTCACGCTTGAAGTTCTCCTGCAGCCGTTTTATTCCCGCTTCGAGTTCCTCTTGGCTCAGCTTCGGAGATCTGGCGATCTCGGATTGCGCGCAGACCTGTTGTGTTAGCAACAGGCCGCATAGTAGCAACGAGAGCATATGGGTCGGTTTGGTGCGAAAGGCATCCAGGCGCATCGGGTCACCAGTCTGAGAGTTGTTCGCTGATCCTGCGAAGTAGCTCGCTGATACTAGCAGTCAGAATTCCTCCAACGATGAATAGACCGCGTACGTGACTGTCCTGTCCGACGGGCGAAAAGCGACGTTGAGGCCGTGGGTAGCTGGAATCGCATCCGCCCCGAGCACGTGGTCGACCTGCTCGACGATGCCGCGCCCGATGCCCGCGGCGACGCGCGCGACCTGGCGACGATGCTGTCGCGGTTCGCCTGGCGCATCAGTGGTGGCACCGCGTCGGCGCAGGGCAGCAGCAACCGCATCGTGAACAACGTGCGCGAGATCACGGTTTCGGTGGCGGGGCGCAATTTCCAGCTGCACTGCACCGAGACGCCTTCGCTGAAACTGGAGCGGATCACCGCCTGATCCCACGGACGAGATCCCCGGCGCCCATGAGCGGGCGCCAGCCCGCCGACAGGCGGGCGAGGGGAGTGCAAGGAGCATTGCCATGGACGCACTCGCCACAGTCCTGACCGCCCTGGTCGCAAGCCCCGGGCAACAGGCGCGGCTGCTGCGGTTGCACACGCCGCTCGGGCCGGAAGTGCTGGTGGCGGAGCGGCTGTCGGGCGTGGAGGCTGTCGACAGCGGCTTCCGCTTCGAGATCGCCGCGCTGTCGATCGACGCGCACCTGTCGCTGGACGAGCTGCTCGGCCAGCCGGTGCTGCTGGAACTGCTCACCGCCGACTCGCGCACGGACCTGCGTCCGTTCCACGGGCACGTCACCGCGTTCGAACGCGTGGGCAGCAACGGGGGTCTGGCGCGCTACCGGCTGGTGGTGGAGCCGTGGCTGGCGTTCCTGCGCCAGCGGGTGGACAGCTATGTGTTCCAGGACAAGACGGTCGTGGAGATCGTCGAAGACATCTTCGCCGACTACGCCGAAGCCGGCGCGCTGGCGCCCGCCTGGCGCTGGGAGCTGGCCGACCGCAGCGTCTATGCGAAGCGCAGCCTGACCACCCAGTACGAAGAGAGCGACCACGCCTTCCTGCAGCGC
This sequence comes from Luteimonas lutimaris, assembly GCF_039537065.1. Taxonomy (NCBI): domain Bacteria; kingdom Pseudomonadati; phylum Pseudomonadota; class Gammaproteobacteria; order Lysobacterales; family Lysobacteraceae; genus Luteimonas; species Luteimonas lutimaris. The sequence goes on from NZ_BAAAZU010000012.1 coordinate 94,460, forward strand.
CTGCTGGCCGAGGAGGGCCTGTTCTTCTGGTTCGAACACGCCGGCGATGCGTCCTCGGACACCTTCGGCACGCACACGCTGGTGCTGGCCGACCATGCCGACGCCTTCGGCGACGCCGGCGCGGTGCGCTACCACCGCAGCGACGCCACCGAGCGCGCCGACAGCATCCAGCACTGGTCCAGCACGCGTCGCTGGCAGACCGGCCGGCTGTCGCGGGCCAGCTGGGATTACCGCAGCCTCGGGATGCGTCCGGCCAGCGTCGACGGCGAGTCGTTCGGCGGCGTCACGCCCGAGGACAGCGACACAGCCGGCCCCTACGGCTGGCACGACAGCGCCGAAGGCGAGCGCCGTGCCCGCCAGCAACTCGAAGCCCTGCAAGTCGAGAGCCGCACGACCGGCGGTGCCGGCAGCTGGCGCCGGCAGGCCCCGGGTACGCATTTCGAACTGACCCAGCACCCGGCCTTGCGCGACCCGGAAGCCGCCCGCTTCGCCTGCCTGCAGGTGCGCCACGAGGCCCGCAACAACCTCGGCGCCGAGGTCCATACCGCACTGGAGCAACTGCTCGGCCCGGTCGCCCAGGCCGGCGCAGCGCTCTCCGGGCTGGCACCGTCGTCCAGTGCGATGGCCGATGACGACAACGACAACGACAACGACAACGATTTCTATCGCAACAGCTTCACTGCCATCCCGGCGACGTTGCCGTACCGCCCGAAGACCCGCGACGGCCACGGCCTGCGCCTGCACCCCAAGCCCACCGTGCACGGCACCCAGAGCGCGATCGTGGTCAGCGACGGCGCCCCGCTGCAGACCGACCGCGACCATCGCATCAAGGTGCAGTTCGCGTGGCAGCGCGGCACCGACGCCAGCGGCCAGCACCCCCACCCGGGCGGCGACGACAACGCGCCCGGCAGCGACGGCGCCTGGACCTGGGTGCGCGTAGCCACACCGTGGGCCGGCGACAACTGGGGTGGCGTCGTCGTCCCGCGCAAGGGCCAGGAAGTGCTGGTGGCTTTCCTGGAAGGCGACATCGACCGCCCGGTGGTCGTCGGTACGGTCTACAACGGTCGCGGCCAGGACGATGCGCAGCACAATCAGGTCACCGCCGGCGGAGGCGGGGCCACGGGCAACGCCGCGGCCTGGTTCGACGGCAACGAGCATGCAGCCGTGTTCACAGGGTTCAAGAGCCAGGCCCTGGCACAGAGCCAGGACGGCAGCGGCGGCTACCAGCTGCTGCGGCTGGACGACACCCCCGGCGAAGGCCGCGCGCAGGCATCCACCACCCAACACGAGACCACGCTGACCCTCGGCCATCTCAAGGGCGGCGAAGACAACATGCGCGGCGCCGACCGCGGGTTCGGCGTGGAACTGTCCACCCAGGCCGGCGGCGCCCTGCGCGCCGGCGCCGGCCTGTTCCTGACCACCGAACCGGGCAGCCCGCAACTGGCCGCCGACAGTACCCTCGCGCAGCTGGCCGAAGGCGAACAGCTGATGCAGGCGCTGGCCGACACGGCCCAAAGCCAGCAGGCCACGCTGCCGGATGACCCGGACACGCTGCCCGCACAGGCGACCCTGCAATCCGTGCGGGAAAACATGCGCGCCACCCAGCAGGGCGGCGCGGCCGGCGGCGAAGGCGAACAGGCCATCGGTGGCGGGGAAGGCGAAGTCCCCGGCTGGGACGCCCCGCAGCTGGTGGCCGGCAGCCGCGACGGCGTACTGAGCCTGACCCCCGCCGACCAGGCCTGGGTGTCCGGCACCCAGACCACACTAGTGGCCGGCACGAACCTGGACTGGCTGAGCCAGGGCGAGACCGTCATCGCCGCCGCCGGCGGCATCGCGCTATTCACCCAAGGCAGCCAGGCGCCGAGCAGCAAACCGAACCAGGAGACCGGCATCGCGATGCACGCCGCGCAGGGCAAGGTGAGCGCACGGGCGCATAAGAACGAGGCGAAGGTCGCGGCGAAGACGAACATCAAGCTTGCCAGCACGCAGGCGGATGTCGAGATCAGTGCCCCGAGCAAGCATGTATTGCTTACCGCAAAAGGCGCCTACCTCAAGCTAGAAGGCGGCAACATCGAGCTAGGTGCGCCGGGGACGGTCGAGTTCAGGGCGACGCATAAAGAGTGGACCGGGCCGAAGGGGGCAAGCGCATCATCGACAACGCTGCCAAAGGGCACGTACAAGGGGTGTGACTACAAGATGCAAGCAGCTGCCCAAGGAGGGGATGCCATTGTCTGACCCGCAAGATTCTTCGGTCAGGGCAAAAGCACGGCGTGCGCTGCTTGCTGCCGTAACGCGCGCGTCACATCTGCGCCTGTGCGTGCTTGTCGACCCCGTCATCACCGACCCGCTGCAAAGCTTTTCTACACGTGACAATGCGATTGTTCTGCCGATCCGCCATGGTGATCTGAAAGCTGAGCACCGGCCCTATCTGTTGGAGCTTGGCGACTTCGGCCGCGACGAGGCGATCGAGGAAAGCCTTCGTGTCGCGGTGTCTGAAGTGATGGCTGCTGAGAGTTCCGCTTCTCGAGGCCGAACCGTATGCGGGTGGATTCTCACTGGGAATGCTCCGCTCAAAGAATTTGCCTCGCATCTGGCGAGATGCGCCTCGCTGGGCGTTGCCGGTCGCATAAGGTTGTTGCGATATTGGGATCCGCGAGTCATGGACGCCCTTGAAGCATTATTGACCCAAGCGCAGAAATACTCCCTATTGGGGCCCGGCACCGCTTGGTATTGGTTAAAGAGAAATGGCAACTTGCAAGCGTTTTCGGTCGAGCAGGGCGGCGTGGAGTTGGAACCTGCTACCACGGAGTTTTGGTTGGAACGGCAGCAAATAGAGTTGCTCGCGGAGATTGGATACGTCAACACGGCATTGAATGTACTGCAGGGAATGGGGCGTGATGTAGCCTGCCTATCACCCCATGCACTCGCTCAGAGGCTATTGGCCGGCGCTCGTATTTGGCGACTGAACAGTGAACGTGAACGTGTGATGTATGCGGTGTACAGCGTTTTGGCAGGAGACCGCTTCGATCATGCGCCTGAAGCCGGCGCCGCGATGCTCGCGGCACAGGTGCGTGGGGACTCCGTTATCGACGCACTGGACGCCTTCGATGACGCATATTGGCAATCACTCAATCAAACAACGTCGATGACCGCGGGTGTTTGAACAGGTTCGATAAGGAGAGCGGATCATGGCAGACAATGGAATTGCCGCGGCCAGGAAGAGGGTTGCACAGCAAACCACCGAAAAGACGCTTGGTAGCGAGTGCCAAAATTGCGTCAAGCAAGGGTTGGCAATCTTGCCGGTCGTGTCGGGCATTCTTCCTAACGGACTACTTGCACAGGCGATGCTGATTAATTTCGGGTCTCCATCGGTACCCCAAGGTGGGGAACTGGCATCACTGAGCAAGGCGCTGTCAGCAAAAGATCTGACCGACCATGGGCCTGTCCAAGATTTTGTGTAACCGGGTACCCGGCAGGAGACTGTCGATCTACCCGGAGACACCATG
>NZ_BAAAZU010000013.1:0-7580 GCF_039537065.1 Luteimonas lutimaris
GGGCGCAGTCGGGGCTATGGCTGAGCGCGTACGGCACGGCGGGGGAGACCCCGGCGGGCGACGCCGTGGGCCCGACGGCGCTGCTGACCCAACTCAAGACGCTGGGCCAGACGTTCTCCGAAGCGGCGACCACGCACCAGACGGTGAAGCTGGCCGGGCACGAAGGCGTCGAGTCGAAGAGCGCCTCACACCTCATTGAAGACCAGTCCCCGCTACCGGCCTTCCTGACCAGCGTGAAGACCACGGTGCCGGGTGAGGCTTACGAGCAGGCCCGCGGCAGCGCCGCCGAGCGCAGTCCCGCGGCGGCCGACGGCCGTGTCCCGCACAGCGGTGACGCCTTGCTGGGCCTGGCGGCGCCGGCGGGCATTGGCTTGGTCGCCGGCCAGGGCCTGACGTGGAGCGCGGGCGAGACGCTGACGCTGGCCAGCGGCCAGGGCAGCAACCTGGCCGTGGCCGGCCACCTGCGGGTGCACAGCGGGCAGGCGATCGGGCTGCTGGCCGCGGCGGTGGAGGGGCAATCGGAGGAGACCGCGCTGAGCATCGTGGCGGGCAATGGCGAACTGGACGTGCAGGCGCAGAACGACGAAGCACGGCTGCGCAGCCGGGACCAGCTCAAGGTGGTCAGCGCCAACGCCGAGGTGGAGCTGGCGGCGGGCAAGACCGTGCACCTGGCCACGGCGGGCGGTGCGAGCCTGACGATCGAGGACGGCAACATCGTCATTGCGTGCCCGGGCACGATCAAGGTGCATGCGGGCAAGAAGAACTTCGTGGGGCCGACGAAACTGGATTATCCCTTGCCAGAATTCAACGAGTCGGAGTTCTGCCTGTCCTGCTTCCTTCGGGCCGCAAGCAGGGGAGCGCCGGTGGTTCCCGCTGATGGGGCAGGTTGACGATGCCGGATTTCCTGTTTCTGGATGGCGCCCAGCTTGAAACCAAGGGCGGAGCCGCAGAAATCTTGGGCGACCGTTCCTGTCGCCGAATCTACGATCCGCTGGGAGAAGCCGCCGCGCGAATGGGGCCGGTCATAGCGGAAGCGGACACGGAATTGCTGGATGCAGCGGTGGCGTGGGAGATGAGGCCCCCGAGGAGCCATGCGGTATCCCGCGTCGAGGCATCGGTTGGACTTTCGCAATTGGCACTGCACTTCTGGTCGATCAGGCACGTCCAGCTGACTGAACATCGTCAGCATTTTCTCCGCTACGTCGATACTCGGGTGCTGGAGAACCTGATGCGGGTACTGACTCCGAGGCAGGTCGCCCAAGTCTTCGGGCCGGTTAAGCGGTGGGAAATTCGGGGGCGTGACGGCGGACGCATCGTCCTTGAACATCCCGGCGTACCCTCAGCACAGGGCGCGCTGCGCCTTTCGGAAGGACAGGGGCGGGAGTTGCTTCGCCTTTCACGCCCGGACCAACTGCTTGCAGACGTGATCGAAGACGAACCTGCACTGATAGAGAAAGGAGATGCTGCGCAACTCCACGTATGGGCGCAGCAGGCGCTGCGGTTTCTGGAAGAACTGCGGATGTGGTCGCCGCCGCTGCAGTTGGCGGTCGGAACCGCGGCCTTGCGGACTTCGGGCGCGGCCCTTGGCGATTCCTCTTTCGGGGATGTCGTGCGCACGGCGGCGGAGCGCGGCGATATGGAGCCGCTCTATGCCTGGAAGCCCGCTGTCGGTGCGCATGAAACCCCGGCATGAAGAACCCTGCGCATGCATCGATGGCGCCGGGGAGGCGAATTCGCTGGAGATGGCCCTTGGTCATCTTGCTGCTGGTCCTTGCTTCAACCGGCTGCGATGCGCGGCTGCCGCAGGACGAGATGGTGGGCGTGGGCATCACCGGTATCGACCACCTGCCGGATCACCTGAGCATCCAGGACTTCTGGGTGAATGGATACAACGCCTTTCGGGCAGGGCAGGGAAGCGGGACGGTGTGCTGCGCGATGCTCCCCGCGCACTGGCGGCCGGGCCTGACGGTGCAGGTGCGCTGGGAGATCGACAACTGGCGGGACAAGACCTACAGCATGCACGAAGCGACGGTGCCGGTGGAGCGCTACGACGAGGTCGGGCGGCTGTGGGTGCATTTTCTGAAGGATGGCTTGGTGCGGGTCGTGTCATCCAATTACGGTGTGCCTGTTGATCACCCGGATAACAAACACCCAGTTACGGATTCCATTCCCCAGAAGGAACCTTGGAAGATGTACCCGCGTTCCGAGGGCGAACCCCTGTTCCGGGAAGTCGAGGACGCAAGCAAGGAAGCAGATGATGGACGTGATCACTGAACCCCGTCGTACGTTCGTAGTGTCCGCAGGGTCGCAGGAGGCTTGAAGTGGGAAAGTCGGAATTGATGGTCTGGCGAACATGTCGGGGAGAGAGTTTGGATCAGGCCGCGAGCTCGTGCAGTTCGCTGGCTGCCAATTGGGTTCGTCTGCTCTTCGCCATGCTGCTTGCGTTGATGGCGACCGGTTGCGACGCGCGGCTGCCGCAGGACGAGATGGTGGGTGTGGGTATCACCGGGATCGACCACCTGCCGGATCACTTGAGCATCCAGGACTTCTGGGTGAATGGATACAACGCCGCACAGGCGGGAAAAGGTGGCAGTACCGTTTGCTGCGCAATGCTCCCCGCGCGCTGGCGGCCGGGCCTGACGGTGCAGGTGCGCTGGGGAATCACCAACTGGCGGGACAAGACCTACAGCATGCACGAGGCGACGGTGCCGGTGGAACACTACGATGAAGTCGGGCGGCTGTGGGTGCATTTTCTGAAAGATGGTTCGGTGCGGGTCGTGTCATCCAACCTGGCCGCGTGGAAGCAGCATGCCGACTACCCCGGACCGCATGACCCCATTCCCCAGAAGGAACCTTGGAAGATGTACCCGCGTTCCGAGGGCGAACCCCTATTCCGGGAAGTCGAGGACGCAAGCAAGGAAGCAGATGATGGACGGAGTCGCTGAAAGCCATCCTGGCGGCGTACAGGGCGTCACGCCCGTTCGGCCCACCCAGGCCTGCAATCCCGAGAACTGCGAGGTGCGTGCCCATATCGGCGTGTTCTTCGACGGCACGGGAAACAACCGCTACCGGGACGAACCCGGTCGCAGTGATAGTAATGTGGCACGTCTGTTCCGTAGCTATCCGGATCAGCCAGGGGCTGGCTACTATCGTATGTACATTCCTGGCGTAGGAACCCGTTTCCCGGAAATCGGGGAGGACGCCCTGGAGAGCAAGTCGGGATTGGGCTTTGGCGATGGTGGCGAAGGCCGCATCCTGTTTGGCTTGCTGCATGTGCTGAATTCCATGCACGAAGCAGCCGATCACCGCGGCGATGTCATGTTCCAGCCCGAGGTCGTCAAGCTTCTTTGCAGCCTGGACTACACGGAAGACGTGGAGCTGCTGCGGCCATTCGGCCTGCGTGGCGGCCTGGTCAGCGGATGGCCGTCCGGCCTCGGCAACCGCAGTGTCTTTCTGAAAACCCAGGGTAAGAAACTGGCCGACAAGATCGCCGGCTCCAACAAACCCCGGCTGGTCGAAGTGATGATCGACGTGTTCGGGTTCTCGCGCGGGGCAGCCGAGGCGCGGACGTTCTGCAACTGGCTGGACGAGTTGTTCTCGGGCAGCACCCTGTTCGGCGTGAAGGCGCAGGTCCGGTTCCTGGGCATCTTCGACACAGTGGCATCGGTTGGCATGCCTGCTTCCGCCACCGGATTCACCGATGGTCATCTGAGCTGGGCGGATGCGCCGATGCTGCGTATCCCGTCGCGCGTGCAGAACTGCGAGCACTACATTTCCGCACACGAGAACAGGCCGTCGTTCCCGCTGGACATGGTGCGCCTGGAGGATGGCTCCCTGCAGCAGAACTGCCGGCAGTACATCTATCCGGGCATGCATTCCGACCTGGGCGGAGGTTATGCACCAGGCGAGCAGGGGCGCGAGCCTGGTGACGACCACAAGCTGTCGCAGATTCCGCTCAACGACATGTACGACGCCGCAGTCGCTGCCAAGGTTCCCTTGGACAAAACGCTGTCGATAGCGGTGGATGGTTATGATCCTTTCGTTGTCGCGCCGAAGCTGCGCGAAGCCTATGACGCCTGGAAGGCGGCAGCCGGAGGTGCGAAGTCGACACGCGAGTGGCTGTTGCCCTATCTGGCGTGGCGCTATGAAGTGCGCCATCGTTTCAACGAACTGCCCGCAACGCAGCGTGCGGATGCGAAGGATCGAGGGGACCTCGTCGGCGCAAATGCAACGCTGCTCGCCGACATCGAGTCGATCGAGAATCCGCCGACTTGGGGCGCCCGGGCTGCCGAAATCGTGACGGGACCCGTCGGGCGCTGGGTAATCGGTCGCAACTACGACGACCTGGCTCCGGAAGCGCCCGAGATACTGAGCCGAATCAAGACGTTGGCTGTACCCGAGGCGATGGCATACCTGTTCTCAAACTATTGCCACGATTCTTTCGCCGGGTTCAGGCCGATGGATTTTGGCGTGCCGGTGTTGGACGGGGGCGGCTGGGAGTCGGAAGGCTATCTGCGCTGGCGTGTGCATTATCGCGGTACCGACAAGCGGTTCACCCTGCGGCAACAGCGGGATGATTCTCAGGCGGCGGATGGCGTGATGCTGGCGTCCGTCGGCTCGAAAGGACCGGCAGTGGTGCCGATGGGGTGAAAAGGGCGGTCGACACTGACGGGGTGTGGGCGACTGTGACGTCCCCCCGATAAATTGGGCCAGCCAGAACTAGAGGATTCGGCGACACTCAGGCCCAAGGAGGCCCGTCGCCATGAAGAAGTCGAAGTTCACCGAGGAGCAGATCGCATTCGCCCTGAAGCAGGCTGAGACCGGTACGTCGGTCGAGGAGGTTTGCCGCAAGATTGGCATCTCGCAGGCCACGTTCTATGCTTGGCGGAAGAAGTTCGCCGGGCTTGGCATATCGGAGCTCCGGCGGCTGCGCCAGCTTGAGGATGAGAACCGCAAGCTCAAGCAGCTGGTGGCCGACCTGAGCCTGGACAAGGCCATGCTGCAGGACGTCCTGGCAAAAAAGCTCTAAGGCCCGCGCAGCGCAAGGCGCTCGTGGGCCATCTTGTAGATCGCTATCGGGTCGGCGTCCGACGTGCCTGTGCTGTGGTGCGCCAGAGTCGAGCTGGCTGGTACTACCAACCCAAGGAGAAGGATGATGCTCCGTTGCTGCGGCGCATGGAAGAGATTGCTGCCACGCGCGTGCGTTACGGCTTTTGGCGGATCTACGTCTTGCTACGGCGGGAGGGTTGGCTGATCAACCACAAGCGCGTTTACCGCTTGTATCGACAAGCTGGCCTCAACCTGCGTCGCAAGCGTCCGCGACGACGCAAGGCAGCGGCACATCGGCTCGAGCGGGTGGTATTGGCGGCACCGAACCAGTGTTGGAGCATGGACTTCGTGGCCGATGCTTTGTTCGATGGCCGCCGCTTCCGGGCGCTCACGGTCGTGGACAATTTCACCAAGGAATGCTTGGCCATCGAGGTCGATGCACAGTTCAAGGGCAAGGATGTTGTTGCTGTCATGGAGCGCTTGAAGCACCAGCGCGGCCTGTCGCAGCGGATCCAAACGGACAACGGCAGTGAGTTCATCTCCCTGGCCCTGGCCCTCAACCAAAACGCCGAATTTTCCAGTTCAGGCCGGACCAGTTAAGGGGAGGACGTCAGTGGCCTGGCGCGCTACCGGATCTGCCTGGTGCCGTGGACGTGGCTGCTGACGCAAGGGCGGCACAGCCGGGTGTTCCAGGACCGCAGCGTGGTCGGGATCGTGGAGGCGGTGTTCGCCGACTACGCACCGCTGGCGGCCTGGCAGCTGGGCGATGAGGTCGGCCCGTTCCTGGGCGAGCGCGAGCGCAGCTACTGCGTGCAGTACCGCGAGAGCGACTTCGACTTCGTCAGCCGCCTGCTGGCCGAGGAGGGCCTGGGCTGGCGGCTGGAAGAAGACCCCGAAGCAGCCGCCGGACATCGGCTGGTGTTGTTTGCCGACAGCGCGGCGCAGCCGGAGGACGTGCTCTCGGCCGGCGGCGGCGGGATCCGCTTCCATCGCAGCGACGCGACCGAGTCGGCGGACAGCCTGCAGGCCTTCGGCCGGCGGCAGCGCATCGGCGCGGACCGGCTGACGGTCCTGGGCCACGACTACAAGACCGTGCGGGCGAACACGGCGCAACTGCCGCTGCAGGCCGAGGAAGGCTTGGGCTGGCGGCTGGAAGAAGACCCTGAATCGGCCGTCAGGCATCGGCTGGTGCTGTTTGCCGACAGCGCGGCGCAGCCAGAGGACGTCCGCTCGGCCGGCGACAGCGTGTTTGATTTCCGCTCCCTGCCGACCTCGAGGGCACAAGGGGCAAGGCAGTGAGGTCGGGCCCGGGCTTTCGAGGGAACTCGGGGCAGCAGTCGTATTGTGCGACCGGGTTCTCGCATTAGGTGGGGGCAGGCCGGCTGGAAGAGTCCATGAGCCGTCGCCGGGCTTTTTTGGTTAGGATGTGCCATGGAGCCATACCGGCAGGTATGGCGACGGGTGGTCAGAACAGGACGGATTGACGGCCAGGGGAAAGGACGATGGATCTGCAGGATGCATTGGCGTCACTGGTTGGCATCGACGATGCCACCCGTCTTTACCGGATCGAGCTGCCGCAGGCGACGAACCTGCTGGTGGAGCGTTGGTGCGGGCAGGAGTCGCTGTCGCAGGGGTTCGCATGGTGGGTCGACCTGCTGGCGACCGACGCGACGCTGGACCTGGAGGCGTGGCTGGGCCAGCCGGCCCGGCTGGTCACCCGCCTTGCCGACGGCAGCGACTGCACGCGCAGCGGCCTGGTGCGCGAGGCGGCATGCCTCGGGAGCGACGGTGGCTTGGCGCGCTACCGGATCTGCCTGGTGCCGTGGACGTGGCTGCTGACGCAAGGGCGGCACAGCCGGGTGTTCCAGGACCGCAGCGTGGTCGGGATCGTGGAGGCGGTGTTCGCCGACTACGCACCGCTGGCGGCCTGGCAGCTGGGCGATGAGGTCGGCCCGTTCCTGGGCGAGCGCGAGCGCAGCTACTGCGTGCAGTACCGCGAGAGCGACTTTGACTTCGTCAGCCGCCTGCTGGCCGAGGAGGGCCTGGGCTGGCGGCTGGAAGAAGACCCCGAAGCGGCCGCCGGACATCGGCTGGTGCTGTTTGCCGACAGCGCGGCGCAGCCGGAGGATGTCCTCTCGGCCGTCGGCGGCGGGATCCGCTTCCACCGCAGCGACGCGACCGAGTCGGCGGACAGCCTGCAAGCCTTCGGCCGGCGGCAGCGCATCGGCGCGGACCGGCTGACGGTCCTGGGCCACGACTACAAGACCGTGCGGGCGAACACGGCGCAACTGCCGCTGCAGGCCGGGTTCGAGCCGCCGTCACCGCTGGAAGCCTACGACCCGGGCGGCGCCTATGCGTTCGCCAGCGCGGCCGAGGCCGATCGTTACGCCGGCCTGATGGCACAGGCGCGCGAGGCGTCGGCTGCAGGCTGGTTCGGGCAAGGCACGGCGCGCAGCTTCCGCGCCGGCACCTGGTTCCGGCTGTCGCAGGCGCCGACGGCGCCGGGCGCGGACGCGCCACCGGCCGAGATC
>NZ_BAAAZU010000014.1:0-1884 GCF_039537065.1 Luteimonas lutimaris
CCGGAGCGGTATGCTCCCCAACCTGGACTCTACTAAGTAGCAAGTGGCCCTGAGAAAGGGGGCAGGTCACCAGAATCTGAGATTGTTGGGCTTCTAAAGTTCCTATTCGACAACTCGATTTTAGGGTTCAAGTTGGGAGCATCTACGGAATGGAAGTTTAAGTGCTTCTATCCTTCGCAAGGTTTTGTTGAAGCGGACGAGTACCGTGTTCATGATGGTTTGGTCCGCGCGTTGAATGTCATCGAGCCTCGCGCGTGAAGCAATTTAAGGCAGGGAAAAAGGTGTCAGGGACAATTTCCGACAACTCAGATCAAATTGTCCCTGACACCATTCTTAAAGGAAAAAGGGGGGCCTAGAGGCGCATGAAATCACTCGCCTACATCGCGCTCACCGCGCTGTACTGCTACGCCGCAATCGACAGTTTCGTGGACTCCGCTTGGGGCTGGCTCATCGCCGGCTTGGTCATCCCGCCCATTGGGGTGCTGCGCGGTCTCTATGTCCTAGTCATGGGCTAGCCCGAAAAACGGGGGCCAAGGACAATTATCGATGGCTCAGATTGTCCTGACACCTTTCCTGCTTGAAGAACCACCTAACGTGACCCCTCGCACGCTGTGCGTTGTCCGCGTGACCGTATTCAACGAAATGGGTGCGTCGGAAGATCCAGGCCTTTTCTCTTAACTCGGAAAAATGGGAGCAGGCAAGCAGCCGACCCCTCTACTGGCAGGCCAACAAAATGGCTAACAAATCCGTTCGACTGATAGTCTCCATCGCCATGGTCCTCGCGCTCGCAGCGTGCCAGCAGGCTACCGGTCTGGTGCCTGCAGAATGCATGGCCAAGGCCCAAGCCGACGGGAAAACTGCTGCCAAGGTTCCAGAAGACGAACAGGTCGATGTGCCAAATCCAGTCAGGCAATTCGAGGCCTACTGCTACCGCACCTACAGCGACTACAAGCGAACCGCAGGTATGGCCGAATTGAACAAGCTTCGCCCCATGCCGAGGAAGTTCAACCCCGCTATTGAGGCTGAGGCGGCTCAAGGAAAGGCATACATAGTGGAGACTACCAAGGATCCCGAAAGGGCGATCTTCTTGGCCATTACGGAAGCCAATACCTGCTCCATCTATGCGAACGGCTACGATCGGTCGGAAATCCAAAAAAGCCTTCAGACCTCGTAGGGCGGAACCCGCGCAGCGGATTCCGCCGCATGTCTTCCGGGTCGCATCGTTCGATCCGCATCCGGCGGAATCGCCTTCGGCGGTTCCGCCCTACGTCATCCGGCGCTATCTGTCGCCGGGGACTTTGAGCGAAGGCGCGGTCGCCCAATCGGGCGCGTACACGCCTCTCTCGACATGGGCGGCGAAGCTGGAGTGCGGCCAGTCCGCCGTCCGCGCGACCAGGCCGTGCTTGACCGGGTTGAAGTGGATGTAGTCGGTGTGGTGCTGCAGGTCTGTCTCGTCGCGGATCTGGTGCTCCCAGAACCTGCGTTGCCAGATGCCGCGTTCGCCACGCGACTGCCGGACCTTCGAGCGACGTTCCGACCGGGGCAATCCACGGCTGAAATCGGTCTTGATGCGTCGCCATCGCGTTGAGTAGTCGGAGTCACCCGGTGGCAGGCGCCACAGCCAATGCATGTGTTCGGGCAGGACGACCCAGGCCAGGATCGCGAATGGACGGCGCGCGCGTTCGACTTGCAGGCAGGTGCGCAGGCGCTCGATCTCGTCCACCAGCAGCGTGTTGCCGTGGCGTTCGAGCAGGTTGACGGTGAAGAACCACGTGGCACCCGTGGCGCGGGCCCGTCGGTAATCAGGCATGCCATGGTAATCCCCCCACTTTTAGCGGTCGCCAAAAGTGGAGCTAAGCGGCAAGGGCCAGTTTCTGCATCGGC
>NZ_BAAAZU010000015.1:0-424 GCF_039537065.1 Luteimonas lutimaris
CATGGTGTCTCCGGGTAGATCGACAGTCTCCTGCCGGGTACCCGGTTACACAAAATCTTGGACAGGCCCGGAATCGGAGCGGAAGCGCTCACGGGTTCCATTTTGTTTCAGTAACGCCACTATCGCCGCTTTTGCCTCGGGAGATGAGGCGACAAAAATACGAGAACCGACGTCAGGGAAAGGAAGGGGGTTGCGGCCTATGGCAAGTAATGAAGTCCATGTTCCAAGACCGGCGATCAATAAGACGACAAGCAAAATAAGCCACTTCGGCAGGAACATGGTTTGTCACCTCTCTGGATAGTGGGTCTGAGGTCTAACGCCTTATGTCTTGAGTTTCCCCTAGCCTAAGAGCCGAGAGCCCGGCGTGCGCGCCCGATAACGCCTCGGTGTCAGCACCACCGTAATTCAGCAGGGGCCGCACGCC
>NZ_BAAAZU010000015.1:477-1131 GCF_039537065.1 Luteimonas lutimaris
CGGAGAACCGGGATGACGGCAGCAGGGATCGATGTGTGCAAGGCCAGTCTGGAGCTGGCCGTGGATGGACAGCCGAGCGTGGTTGGATTCGCCAACAGTCGCGCCGGCATCGCCAAGCTGGTCAAGCGCCTTCAGGCACTCAAGGCCACGCGGATCGTGGTCGAAGCCACTGGGGGCTACGAGGAGCCGCTGCTCGAGGCCTGCTGCGATGCCGGCCTCTGGATTGCCCGGGTCAACCCGCGCCAGGCGCGCGACTTTGCCCGAGCCACCGGCGAGCTGGCCAAGACCGACGATATCGACGCCCGGATCCTGGCGCTCATGGCCCGGCTGTTTGCCGACCGCCTGCGGCCCTACGTCGCGCCGCCGCCATGGCAGCGTGAGCTGCGTGACTGGCTGCGCCGTCGTGGCCAGGTCGTGGTCCTGCTCCAGGCCCAAAAGCAGCAGGCTGCCATGGCGCCTCCGGCAGTCCGTAAGCTGGCAGCGCGCACCATCGCTGCCCTCGTCCGAGAGCTGGCTGCGATCGAGAAGACGATGAAGGCCCTGATCAACGAACACGCCACGCCGGCATTGCGCTCAAGCAAGGGGCTGGGGCCCGTGTTCCAGGCCACCGTCCTCGCGCTGTTGCCCGAGCTCGGACACCTTGACCGCAAGCAG
>NZ_BAAAZU010000016.1:0-35624 GCF_039537065.1 Luteimonas lutimaris
GTGGTGATGTCTTCTTCATGGCTCCATCCTCTCAAAGGTTGGAGCCTCCGGAGAACCCGGGGCGGTTCAGTTCGTACCAGGTCCGGGTTCGATTCACGATATGCACCACCGACAGCATCACCGGCACCTCGATCAACACACCCACCACCGTGGCCAGCGCAGCACCGGAATGGAGGCCGAACAGGCTCACTGCCGTGGCGACGGCCAGTTCGAAGAAGTTGCTGGCACCGATCAGTGCCGAGGGTCCTGCCACGCTGTGTGCGACGCCAAGCCGGCGGTTGAGCAGGTAAGCAAGCCCGGAATTGAAATAGACCTGGATCAGGATCGGTACCGCAAGGATCGCGATGATCAGCGGTTGCTCGATGATCTGCCGGCCCTGGAAGCCAAACAGAAGGACCAGGGTGGCGAGCAATGCCGTCAACGATATGGGCCCGAGCCGGTCAAGCGTAGATTGCAGGCGTTCGCTGCCACCACGGGACAGCAGCCGATGACGCGCCATGACCGCAATCGCGACGGGCACAAGGATGTAGAGAGCAACCGACAGCGCCAAGGTGGCCCACGGCACGCTGATCGAGGAAAGCCCAAGCAGCAGTGCGACGATCGGCGCGAAAGCAAAAATCATGATCGCGTTGTTGAGTGCCACCTGGCTGAGGGTGAAGTTGGCATCACCCCGGCACAGGTTGCTCCATACAAACACCATTGCCGTACAGGGCGCAGCCGCCAGCAGGATCAGGCCAGCCATGTAGGAATCGATCTGATCGGCTGGCAACCAGTCGGCGAACACATGCCGCAGGAAGAACCAGCCCAGCAAAGCCATCGAAAAGGGCTTCACCGCCCAGTTGATGAAGAGGGTGACGCCGATGCCACGCCAGTGCTGTCCCACCTGTCGCATGGCACCGAAGTCGACCTTCAGCAACATCGGGATGATCATCAACCAGATCAGCACGGCAACCGGCAGATTGACCTTCGCAACCTCCATGGCGCCCAGGCGGGAGAACGCAGTTGGGAACAGATGGCCGAGCAGGGTGCCAGCCACGATGCACAGCAGCACCCACACCGTCAGATAGCGCTCGAACAGCGCCATGCGCGGCGCAGCCTCAGCCATGGACCGCAGCCTCGTCATCCGGTTCCACGAAACCGATGCGATCAAGCGCCTCTTTTAGAATTGCCCTGTCTTCCCAAACATCGGCGGGCAAGGCAAGCAACGCCATCAACCGGGCTTTGACGATCCGATGGGCCTGGAGAAATGCCTCCTTGGCTGCCTCATCACCCTCAACACCCGCCGGGTCCGGCAGACCCCAGTGGGCACGTAGGAAGTCGCCGAATACCACTGGGCAGGATTCAGCCGCCGCGGCATCGCACACGGTGATGACCAGATCCATGGGCGCGGCACCCTCGACAGCAAATTCATCCCACGACTTGCTGCGCAGGCCCGCTGTGGACATGCCCTCGGCGGCAAGTTGGGCTAGGGCATGCGGATTGACCGTGCCCGTGGGCTGGCTGCCGGCACTGAACACCTCAAAGCGATTGCCTGCCCAGGCACGAAGCGTGGCTTCAGCCAGGACGCTGCGGGCGGAGTTGCCGGTACACAGGAACAGGACGCGTCGTTTCATGATGGTCAGCTCAGTAAGGAATCAGCAGCACGTGTTGTCGACAGGCGGGCAGGCATCACTGCGCGAGCCCGCACAACAGTTATGGGTCAGGTAGGCCATCAGGTCGTTCATGGCGGCGTAGTTCGCCCGGTAGCAGACGTTGCGGCCCATGCTTTCGCCCTGGATCAAGCCGGCATGCACCAGCTCTTTCAGATGGAACGACAGGGTGGCGTTGGGCACCGCCAACGCTTCAGCGATGTCTCCGGCCATACGACCCGCAGGTCCCGCTTCAACCAGCAGGCGGAAGGCCGCCAAGCGGGTTCCGTGGCCCAGTGCCGTCAGGGCGGCTATTGCACTATTTGTTTCCATGTTTCTAGAATAGTCGAATGAATATGACAAAACAACTTTCTACCTCTGATCTTCCCAATGTCGATCTGAGCCAGCTTATTCCCCCAGATCTGTGCGTCTTGGGCGCCCAGGCGGGCGGTCACGCGCCACGGATCCTGTTGCTCTATGGCTCACTGCGCCCGCAGTCCTACAGCCGCAAACTGGCACTGGAGGCCGAACGGCTTCTGCGCCACCTCGGTGCTGAGACCCGCGTATTCGATCCACACGAGCTACCGATGCTGGATAGCGTTGGCAAGGATCATCCCAAGGTGCAGAAACTGCGTGAGTGGTCTCAGTGGTCGGAGGGCCAGGTCTGGGTTACTCCGGAACGGCACGGAACCATCACTGGCGTACTCAAGAACCAGATTGACTGGCTGCCCCTCGAAGACGGCAGCGTGCGTCCGACACAGGGCAGGACCTTGGCCGTCATGCAGGTATGCGGAGGCTCGCAATCCTTCAATGCCGTCAACACGCTGCGGATACTCGGTCGCTGGATGCGCATGATCACAATCCCCAATCAGTCGTCCGTGGCCAAGGCTTGGCAGGAATTCAATGACGATGGCCGGATGCGGCCGTCGCCGTACTACGACCGTGTGGTCGACGTCATGGAGGAACTGGTGAAATTCACCCTGCTGACGCGGGACAGGAGCAGTTTCCTGGTTGACCGATACAGTGAAAGAAAAGGAGCTGCTGAAGCCCAGCTCTTGGCAGCTGTCGCGGGGGTTGTGGAGAAAGTCGGAAGCTAGAGGGCTGTAGTAGGCAATGTCCGCTTCTGGCCGCTCCTCGAACTTGCCAGGTCGAGGAGCAGGAATCTTGCACTTAAACATCCGTTTGCTCGGCGATCTCCAAAGCGTCGTCGACCTCGATGCCTAGGTAGCGCACAGTACTTTCTAGCTTCGTATGCCCCAGCAATAGCTGGACCGCCCTGAGGTTTCGTGTCCTGCGGTAGATCAACGAAGCTTTGGTCCTGCGCATCGTGTGGGTGCCGTAGGATCCGGAATCGAGACCGGCTTCTTCCACCCAGCGGTGGACAATCCTGGCGTACTGCCTCGTTGACAGGTGAGGCGAGTCCGATACTCGGCTGGTGAAAAGGAAATCCGTGGCCTTTAGATCAATATGGGTGATCCAAGCCTGTACTGCTTCCCGTGTCAGTTGGGTGATCTCGAACTGGACTGGCCGGCCGGTCTTCTGCTGCATCACCATCGCGCGGGACGCCATCTGTCCACCGTGGGCGACATCCGACACCCGCAGCTTTACCAGATCGCAAGCGCGGAGCTTGGAATCGATCGCCAGATTGAACAGGGCGAGATCACGAATCTTGTGACCAAGCTGTAGCCTGATGCGGATAGCCCAAATGTCTTTCAGCTTGAGCGGCGCCTTTTGGCCGATCAGCTTTCCCTTGTTCCAAGGCTCGTGAGGCTGAGATGTGTGAAGAATTGCCATGACTAACTCCTTATGAAGGGTTGGTCAGGCTTCTCCCAAGCCTAGAAGCATGGCGTGATGCGACCCAAAGCGGACGTCTCGTTGGAACATCGCGCACCACTTCGTCCCACGGATCACTCAGGCAGCCAAGCCCGACCGCATGACCTCGTAGAGCGCAGTCCGGGTATTGTTGTCTGCCATCGAAGGGCTAGCAGCCCATGCAACGGCAAGAGCCCCTAGGAAGAGACTGAGCCGGGGCATCCCGGCGGCTCCCGGCGAGGTCAGTGTCCCCGCGCATGAAATCGAACCGCTGCAGCAGGCGCACCAGTTCCTGGACACGCACTGTCGTCGGGGCTGCGCGATCACCAGCCGTGCCAGTGCGGCAGCGGAAACAAGTACAAGCGGTGCCATGGCCGACAACTGGAACGCGCCTTTTCCCTGTAGCCCTCTCGACGCATTCAGCGGAATTGTATAACCCCATCATCCGCAGGTACCCTGCGCGGCCATGACCCGCCTGCATCCCCGCTTCTTGTTGCCGCTCCTGCGCGTCGTCGTGCTGGGTGTGCTTGCGTTGGGGCTGGCGTTCCAACCGGTGATGACAGCCGCCGGCGAGATGCATGAGCTCGCGCACGATCCGTCTGGCGCGCACAGCCACGGCCCGCATGCCAACGATCTGGACCCGGAGTTCGCCGCGGCGGACGCGCACGATCAGGACGGATCGGAGACGTTGCACCTGTTGCTGGATTTCGCCCATTGCTGTGGTTCAGCCGCGGCCGTGTTGCCGGTTCTGGATTCATTTTCCACTCAACCGGTCGCCGGTCGAATGGGGGTCGAAAAAGCGTCGCCCCCGGCCGCCTTGCGTCTGCCGAGCCCATTCAAGCCTCCGATCTTCGGATGACCGCGCCGTCGGCCTGATGCCGACTCCCGTCAATTCGATTCATCGGAGCAACCCCCATGCGTTTGCGATCAGCGGCCCTGGCCGCGTTCGTCGCCGTGTGTGCCGTGGCATTCCCCACGCACGCCGCCGACCCCCTCACCCTGGACGACGCTTTCCTCCGCGTTGCCGATACACACCCCGATCTGCGCCTGTTTGGCGCCCGCCATGAGGCCCTGAAAGCCGAACTGGATCGCTCCTCGTTGCGCCCGGCGCTGGTCGCTGGAGCCGAGGTCGAGAACGTGCTCGGTACCGGCCCGGCCAGCGGCCTGGATGGCGCCGAGATCACGCTGAGCCTCGCCTCCGTGCTGGAGCGCGGCGGCAAGCTCGATGCCCGCCGCACGCTCGCGCAAAGCCGGATCGATGCGCTGGCCATCGGGCGCGAGGCGCGGCGGTTGGATCTCCTGGCCGAAGTGGCCCGCCGCTACCTAGCAGTCGTCGGTGCGCAACGCGAAGGCGAGCTTGCGCAGTTGGGCGTCGACCAGCGCGATCGCACCGTTGCTGCGGCGCGCCGGCGTCACGAGGCTGGCGCTTCGCCCGAGTCGGTCGTACTCACCGCCCAGGCGGCCTTTGCGCGGGCCGAACTGGATAGCGCCCGTGCTCGGCAACGTGAGGCGGCCGCCCGCCAGCACCTCGCGGCCCTGTGGGGCGAGCGAAATCCCGCATTTGAGATCGTCGGCGGCGATCCGCTGGATGTGCCCCAGGTCGCGGACTTCGCGGTACTCGCCGATTGGTTGCAACGCACTCCCGAGCTGGCGCAGTTCGTCGACCAGCAGCGCATTGGCGAGGCGCGCCTGCAGCTGGCACGCAGCGAAGCGACCCCCGACTTCGACTGGCAGGTGGGCGTGCGACGGATGGCGGAGGGCGATGACTTCGGCTTGGTCGGCAGTGTCTCTATCCCGCTGGGCACCACTCGCCGGGCACAGCCGGGCATCCGTGCCGCACGCGCCGAGTTGACAGCGCTGGAAATCGAACGGGAGGCCATGGGGCTGTCGCTCTACTCCACCCTCGCTGAGGCGCATGGCCGCTTCGGGGTGGCCCGCCTGGAAGCACAGCGGCTAGGTGAGGACGTGCTTCCACGTCTGGCCAAGGCCGAAGCCGCGGCCGCCACCGCGTACCGCGCAGGCGCCGCCAGTTATCTGGAGTGGTCGAGCCTGCAGGCGGAGCACGCCGCCGCACGGCAGCAACAGCTGGCGGCGGCGCTGGAAGCCCAGCGCGCCCTGATCGAGATCCAGCGGCTGACCGGCCAGGCATTCGTCGCCGGCCCGGGCCTGCAACACAACCAAGGAGCAACCCCATGAAGCCTGTCCACCTGATCCCGGCACTGGCGCTGGCCTTGGTCCTCGCAGCCTGCGGTGGCGAGCCGGACCAGCCGGCCAAGGACGCACATGCGAACGACGCCGCCGACCACGGAACGGAGGCCGACGAACACGGCCATGAGGCGGATGAAGTCGCCAGCACGGTCATCGCTGCGGAAGTCGCTGAAAAGTCCGGTATCAAGACGCAGCCCGCCGGCCCCGGCGTGATCGCCGACGAGCATGAGGTGCAAGGCCTGCTGACCCCGGTCGAGGGTCGCGTTGCGCAGGTCACCGCCCGTTTCCCGGGCCCGATCCGTTCGCTGCGCGCCAACGTCGGCGACCCGGTCCGCGCCGGCCAGGTGCTGGCGACGATCGAGAGCAACCTGAGCCTGAGCACCTACAGCGTCGCCGCGCCGATCTCCGGCGTGGTCGTCGAGCGCAGTGCCTCGGTCGGCGGCCTGGCCAGCGAAGGTGCGCCCCTGTTCGAAATCGCCGATCTTTCGCAGCTCTGGGTCGACCTCCACATCTTTGGCGCGGACGCCCAGCACATCCAGCCCGGCGTGCCGGTGGCGGTCACCCGCATGAGCGATGGCGAGACCGTCCGAACCACGCTCGAACGCGTGCTGCCGGGCATGGCCACCGCCAGCCAGAGCACGGTGGCACGCGCGACGATCGACAACGCCGACAACCAATGGCGGCCGGGCACAGCAGTCAAGGCGCGGATCACGGTCGCACAGGAACCGGTGGACCTGATGGTGCCGCTGACCGCGCTGCAGTCGATGGATGGCCAGGAGTCCGTGTTCGTACGTGAGGGCGAGACGTACCTGACCCGACACGTCGAACTCGGTGCCCGCGATGCCACGCAGGTGCAGATCCTCTCGGGCCTGAGTGAAGGCGAGGAGGTGGTCGTCGCGGAGAGCTACCTGATCAAGGCGGACATCGGCAAGGAAGGCGCGGCGCATGACCACTGACGCCATAGGCCGCCAGCCGGGCCTGCTGGAGCGGATCGTCCGGTTCTCGATCCGGCATCGCTGGATGATGCTGGTGCTGACCCTCGGGCTGATCGGAGTAGGCATCTGGAGCTTCACCCGGCTCCCGATCGATGCAACGCCGGACATCACGAACGTCCAGGTGCAGATCAACACCGAGGCGCCCGGCTACTCTCCGCTGGAGTCCGAGCAGCGGGTCACCTATCCGATCGAGACGGCACTCGCCGGCTTGCCCCGGCTCGACTACACGCGCTCGCTGTCGCGCTACGGCTTGTCGCAGGTCACCGTGGTGTTCGAGGACGGCACCGACCTGTACTTCGCCAGGCAGCAGGTGGCCGAGCGCCTGCAGCAGATCCGCTCGCAGATCCCAGAGGGACTGGAACCCGAAATGGGGCCGATCTCGACCGGGTTGGGCGAGATCTTCATGTACACCATCGATGCCGCGCCCGAGGCGGTCAAACCGGACGGCACGCCGTGGACCGCCACCGACCTGCGCACCCTGCAGGATTGGGTGATCCGGCCGCAGATGCGCAACACCCCGGGCGTGACCGAAGTCAACACGATGGGCGGCTTCGAGCGGCAGATCCACATCACGCCGGACCCGTCCAGGCTGGTCGCACTCGGCTTCACGCTGCATGACATCGTCGACGCGGTGGCGGCCAACAACCAGAACATGGGCGCCGGTTACATCGAGCGCAACGGCCAGCAGTACCTGGTGCGCGTGCCCGGCCAGGTCGGCGGGATCGACGAGATCCGCAACATCGTGCTGGACCGGCGCGAAGGCCTGCCGATCCGGGTTGCCGACGTGGCGCAGGTGGGTGAAGGCCCGGAGCTTCGTACGGGCGCGGCCACCCAGAACGGCGAAGAGGTCGTGCTGGGCACCGTGTCGATGCTGGTCGGCTCCAACAGCCGCAGCGTCGCGCAGGCCGCGGCGGCGAAGCTGCAGGACGCGAACGCGAGCCTGCCAGAAGGCGTTATCGCAACGGCGGTCTACAACCGCACCGGGCTGGTCGAACGCACCATGCAGACGATCTCGAAGAACCTGGTCGAGGGCGCCCTGCTGGTGATCGTGGTCCTGTTCCTGCTACTGGGGAACTTCCGCGCCGCGCTGATCACCGCAGCCGTCATCCCCCTGGCCATGCTGTTCACGATCACCGGAATGGTGCGCGGAGGCGTCTCGGGCAACCTGATGAGCCTGGGTGCACTCGACTTCGGGCTGATCGTCGATGGCGCGGTCATCATCATCGAGAACGTCCTGCGCCGGTTTGGCGAGATGCAGCATCGGCTTGGCCGGACGCTGACACGTGAAGAACGCAACGACCTGACGGCTACCGCCACGGTCGAGGTCATCCGGCCCAGCCTGTTCGGCATGTTCATCATCGCCGCGGTGTACCTGCCGATCTTCGCCCTGACCGGGATCGAGGGAAAGATGTTCCATCCCATGGCGATCACGGTGGTGCTGGCCCTCACCGGCGCCATGGTGCTGTCGCTGACCTTCGTTCCCGCGTCGATCGCGATCTTCATGGGCAATCGCGTCCAGGAGAAGGAGAACCGGCTGGTCCAGTGGACGCGAGGCCGCTATGAGCCCTTGCTTGCCTGGTCGCTCCGCCGGCAGAACTGGGTCCTTGGCGGGGCACTCGCCCTGGTTGCCGTGTCCCTGCTGGTCGCCACGCGCCTGGGCAGCGAGTTCATTCCCAGCCTGGACGAGGGCGACATCGCCATGCACGCGATCCGTATCCCAGGCACGGGCCTGGAGCAGTCGGTGAAGATGCAGCTCGCCGTTGAGGAGCGCCTGCAGCAGGTTCCTGAAGTGGAGCGGGTCTTCAGCAAGATCGGCACGGCGGAGGTGGCCACCGACCCGATGCCGCCGAACGTGGCGGACACCTTCTTGATGATGAAGCCACGCGCGCAGTGGCCCGACCCGAGCAAGCCCAAGGACGTGCTGCTCGAGGAGATCGAGGCGGCGGTGGCGACGCTTCCAGGCAACAACTACGAGTTCACGCAGCCGATCGAGATGCGGACCAACGAGCTGATCTCCGGCGTGCGTGCGGACGTGGCGGTCAAGGTGTTCGGCGATGATCTGGACATGCTGATCGAGGTCGCCGAACAGGTCGAGGCGGTTGCCAGGCAGGTCGATGGCGCGGCGGACGTCAAGACCGAACAGGCGACCGGCTTGCCACTGCTGACGATCGTCCCGGATCGTGCGGCGCTGGCGCGCTTTGGCCTGAATCCGGGGATCGTGCAGCAGACCATTGCCACCGCGGTCGGTGGTCAGGTTGCCAGCCAGCTGTTCGAGGGCGACCGCCGCTTCGACATCGTGGTCCGGTTGCCGGAACAGATGCGTGTCGATCCGACTGCCCTTCAGGATCTGCCGATCCCCTTGCCCGACGTTGCGAACGCGGACGGGTCGAGCCTGGAGCCACGCTGGGCGACCGCGCGGACCGTACCGCTGCGGGAGGTCGCGAAGATCGAAAGCCTGCTGGGGCCCAACCAGATCAACCGCGAGAATGGAAAGCGCCGGGTGGTGGTCACCGCCAACGTGCGTGATCGCGACTTGGGTAGCTTTGTCGAAGAGCTGCAGCAGCGCGTCGGGCAGCAGGTGGACGTGCCCGAGGGCTACTGGATCGACTACGGCGGCACGTTCGAGCAGTTGATCTCGGCCAGCCAACGGCTCGCAGTCGTGGTACCGGTGACGTTGGTCCTCATCTTCGGCCTGTTGTTCATGGCGTTCGGTTCGGCCAGGGATGCGGTGATCGTGTTCAGCGGGGTGCCGCTGGCCCTGACGGGCGGTGTGGCCGCACTGGCACTGCGCGGCATCCCGTTGTCGATCACCGCAGGCGTCGGCTTCATCGCGCTGTCCGGCGTGGCCGTGCTCAACGGCCTGGTCATGATCGCCTTCATTCGCAACCTGCGCGAACAAGGCCAGTCGCTGGACGACGCGGTCTTCAACGGCGCCCTCGGGCGGCTGCGGCCCGTGCTGATGACCGCCCTGGTCGCGTCGCTCGGCTTCGTCCCCATGGCGCTCAATGTCGGCGCGGGCGCGGAGGTGCAGCGTCCGCTCGCCACCGTCGTGATCGGCGGGATCGTGTCTTCAACGCTGCTCACCCTGCTTGTCCTGCCCACCCTTTACCGTCTTCTGCATCGCGGCGACGCAGCGAAGCCGCAACTGGAGGCCCACTGAGTTGAGTGAAGAGAAGATCGAGATACACGACGCGCACCAGCGCCGGATCCTGTTGATCGTCCTCGCCCTGAACCTCGCGCTTGCCGCGGGGTTCGGGGTCACGGGCGTCGCCGCCGGCTCAAGCGCTCTGATCGCAAATGGACTGGACAATGCGTCCGACAGCGCCGTCTACATCATCACCCTGCTCGCACTCAGTCGCTCACAAGCCTGGAAACGGTCGGCGGCCAAAGTGTCCGGCTGGCTGCTGATCCTGTTCGCCGCTGGGATCCTGGTCGACGTGGGCCGTCGGTTCCTGGGTGACGCCGAGCCCATTGGTACGACGATGATGGTGATGGCGCTGGGGGCCGGCCTGGTAAACGCGACATGCGTGTGGCTGCTCAAGAAAATCCGGCAGGCCAATGTGAACGTGCGTGCCGCGACGACCTTCAGCACCAACGATTTCATCGCCAACGCAGGCGTGCTCGTGGGTGGCGGACTGGTGCTGTGGACCGGGCGGGCCTGGCCCGACCTCGTCGTGGGGCTCGCAGTGGCGGCGATCGCCCTGAAAGGGGGCATCGAGATCCTGCAGGATGCCCGTGGCGAAGAGGACGCTTGAGTGCCGACCTAGGATGGCGGGTGGCGCAGCGTGTCGAGGATGGCGCACTGGCCGCGCTCGCCGCCGCTGCAACTGCCAATCACCCGTTCGAGCTCCGAGGCCATCCGCTGAAGGTCGTTTAGCCGGTTCCGGATGTCCAGCAGGTGCCCGCGGGCAAGACGGTCGACATCCTGGCAGGACAACCCGTCGTCTTCGGCCAGGCCCAGCAGGCTGCGGATCTCCTCCAGCGAGAAGCCCAGTTCGCGTCCGCGGCTGATGAAGCGCAGCCGATCCGCGTCGGCGGGACGGTAGTCGCGATACCCGCCCGCCGTGCGCGGCGGGGCAGGCAACAACCCGATGCGCTCGTAGTAGCGCACGGTTTCGGGATGGCACCCGCTGCGCTCCGCGACCTCTCCGATCTTCATGGGCTTGACTCTGTAGCGACTCCGGGGTTTAGGATCGCCGACCTGGAAGCGGGCCGCAAATCCTCGGACGCCCGCTCGACTCGGAGACATGATCATGAGTGATTCGTGCGGCTGCGGAAGCACGGTGGATATCCGCGCCCTGGAGGCGGGGCAGCGGCGCGTGTTGATGATCGTGCTGGCAATCAACATCGCCAGCTTCGTGATGATGATCACCGCAGCGATCTACAGCGGCTCGTCCTCGTTGCTGTCGGGCAGCCTCGACAACCTCGGTGATGCGTTGACCTATCTGCTGAGCCTGGCAGTGATCGGCGCGAGCCTGCGCGCCAAGGCCAGGGTGGCGTTGTTCAAGGGATTGCTGATCCTCGGTGCCGCGGTTGCGGTCGCCATCCAGATCGGCTGGCGCCTGGCCCACCCGGAGGTGCCGATCTTCGAGGCCATCGGCATCGCCGCCGTGATCAATCTTGCGTTCAACGCCTTGTGCCTGTGGCTGCTTACCCCGTACCGCTTTGGCGACGTGAACATGTCATCGGCCTGGGAGTGCTCGCGCAATGACCTGTACGAGGGTGTTGCGGTGCTGCTGGCAGCCGCCGGCGTGTGGCTGTTCGATGCCGGCTGGCCCGATCTGGTCATCGCCGGTGGACTGTTGCTGATGTTTCTGCGGTCCTCCGCTCGGGTACTCCGCATGGCTTGGCGGAGTTACCGGGACGAGGTGAAATAACGAGTTACGGCCCGTTGTCCGGTCCTCGAAGAAGAAATGCTCCGTTCTGAAGCGTGGCTGGAGCGGCCAAGAAAGTCAGCTATGACAGGCAGTTAGCTCACCTTTGGCCGTTTTTTACACGAATCCCTGCCGACCCTCTGAAAGAGTGGATTCGAAGCGGCAGTTCGGGTCAGCCAGAACGTCCGCTTCTGGCCGGTAGCGGACGTTGGGGCAGGGGATTAGGGATGTTTATCGAGGGTAGGGGTGGATAGCTTCTGGTCGGAAACTGCCCTCGGACGTTCGCCTTGACGCTGTACAAGTCCAGGTATCGGTCAGAAGCAGCGCTACGCGCCTGCGTGTATCGCTCTATTCGGCGTGATGGCGAAGCCAATCCATCACTGCGGTCACCGCGGCGCTAGCGCTGCTTTGCTCTTGCCTCACCAAGTGATAGGTGTAACCGGGAATCGCAGGCCCGAATGGTTGTATCAGTCGCCCGGCGGCGATTTCATCGGCCACCAGTGCTTGGCTCAGCAGCGCGACGCCCTGCCCAGCTACCGCTGCCTGGATCGCATGGCTTTCATCGGAGTAGCGCAACTCCGCCTGGGTGGTGGGTAGCGCGATACCGGCTTCCGCATGCCATCTCGTCCAAGTAGGGTTGTCCGGGGACGCTTTCTGCCAGTCGAAGTGAACCAGCGGATATGCCGCCATGTCCTGGGGCGAGCGCACTTGGAGTATCGGATTGATCACTGGGATATACGCGTCTGCGAAAAGTACATCGCTGCGGTACCCCGGATATGGCCCCCTGCCGTAGCGGATGGCGATGTCGAATGCATGGCTGGCCAGATCTACCACTGTATCCGATGCATGTAGCTGCAGATCAATGCCCGGATGATTGGCACGGAAGTTCGCTACGCGGGGCACTAGCCACTTCGCTACGAAAGCATTGGTCGCGGAAATGGTGACGCTTTCCCGTTCGGCGGGCGTCAGCAGCCGCCGGATGGCAACGTCGAAGATGTCGAAGCCCTGCTGGAGTGCCGGATACAGCTGTAGACCGGCGCGAGTGAGCGATACCTGTCTCACGCGGCGATCAAACAGCCGAACGCCGAGATGATCTTCGAGTGCACGGATCCGATGGCTCACGGCAGTAGGCGTGACCGCAAGCTCCGCCGCTGCCTGTTTGAAACTCCCATGGCGCGCCGCTGCTTCGAAGGCGCGTAGGGTGGACATGGGCGGGAGGCGACGGGCAGGCGATGTCATGGATGACAAAATATCATTTATCGAGTGACAAATCATCGTTTGGCGTCAGATTTCATGCGGATCAGGATGTGTGGCACCGGGGCATCGATGAATTCACATCACCCTGAATCGCCACCACCAAGGAACCGACCATGCGCGAACGCATCATCACTGAGCCGGACCACTACGCTCCCTATCTGCTTTCCCAGGGCATCCGCTTCGGCGATCTGCTCTTCATCTCCGGCCAGGCCGCCGGAGGCGAGGACGGGAAGATCGTCTCAGGCGACTTTCTGACCCAGGGCCGCCGAGCCTTTGCCAATCTGTCCCGTGCACTGGAGGCCGGAGGCTCGAGCCTGCATGACGTCATCAAGGTCACCATTTTCGTCACCGATATGGGTCACTTCCAGGACGTGGTGCAGCTGCGGCGGGAGTTCTTCTCGGCGCCGTATCCGGCGGACACCATTGCCGAGATCAAGGCTTTATATGACCCCAATGCCATGATCGAGATCGAGGCGATTGCCGCGGTCACGAAGGGAAAGGCCGAGGCATGAGCGCCGTCGACGTGCATGCGCTGCTCGCCCCTCACGCCCTCGGCCAACTCACGCTACGCAATCGCCTGGCCGTAGCGCCGATGACCCGCGTCACCGCTACCCCGGACGGCCTGCCGACCGGAAAGATGGCGAGCTATTACGATGGCTTTGCCAAAGGTGGCTTTGGCCTACTGATCAGCGAGGGCCTCTACACCGACGCGGCTTTCTCACAGGGCTACCTCAACCAGCCTGGCCTCGCGGAGGACGGCCAAGCAAGGGCCTGGGCGCCGATTACGGCCGCCGTGCAAGCGAACGGCGCCCGAATCGTCGCCCAGCTGATGCATGCCGGCGCGCTGAGCCAAGGCAATCGCTTCCGTGAATACGCCGTTGCGCCGTCGGCCATACAGCCAAAGGGCGAAAAGATGGCGTTCTACTACGGCCAAGGCGCCTATGAACCGCCACGGCAGATCACTGAGGAGGAAATCGAGGATGCCATCGCTGGTTTCGCAAGGAGTGCGCGACGCGCGGTGACGATCGCCGGATTCGATGCCATCGAGATCCACGGGGCGAATGGCTACCTGCTTGATCAGTTCCTGACTGCCGGCACCAACCAGCGTACCGACCGGTGGGGTGGCGGCATGAGCGAGCGCATGAGATTGCTGGTGGCGGTCGTCCAACGTGTCAAGCAAGCGGTGGCCGGTCGAGCGCCGGTGGGCATCCGGATCTCACAGGGCAAGGTCAACGACTTCCATGCGAAGTGGAGCGGTGGCGAACGCGACGCCGAAGTCGTGTTCGCCGCCCTCGCCGATGCAAGCGTGGATTACCTGCACATCACCGAGTTCCAGGCATGGCAACCCGCGTTCGAAGGGAACAGCGCCACACTCGCGGAACTGGCCAAGCGTTACGCATCGGCGGTGCCGTTGATCGTCAACGGCAGCCTCCACGAGCTCGACCGGGTCAGCGCCATGCTCGACAGGGGGGCCGACCTCGTCGCCATGGGGCGTGGCGCACTGGCCAACCCGGACATGCCGCGATTGCTTCAGCGAGGCATGTCCCTGCGCGAGTTCGACAACACCATCCTTGGCCCGATCGCCGATATAAAACAGTCGGAGCTGACGTTGAGAACCTACCCAGCAGGCGCGTGACAACGCCAAGCCGCTGCAAGGGGACTCCGGCTCAACCCGTCGATGCTCCGGCTTCATCGTGAAGCCACGCGCAGAAAGCGTCTACGGTGGCGTCTCCCTTCCGGCCGGCCTGCCGGACAAGCCAGAACCGGTAAGCGTTCTTCGATATCGGCTCAAACGGTCGGACAAGCCGCCCCTGGCGAAGATCCTCTTCCACCAGGGGTGCAACACCCAACGCGACACCGTGTCCGGCAATGGCCGCCTCCTGTGCGAGGTAGATGCTGGCGAACACGGGACCGCGACGTGCGTCGACGCCGTGGGCGCCGGCAATCTCCAGCCAGTGGTCCCAGGAAGGAACGCCTGGCCGGCCACGCGCACTCTCGTCGTGCAGTAGTGTGTGATGCCGAAGATCTTCCGGGCGGGCAAGCGGGACTGAGTCGTTCGCAAGCAAAGAAGGTGCGCACACTGGAAATGCCTGCGCATCCATCAAAGCCTCGTAGCTGACGGCCGCATAGCCACCGGCTCCGTAACGAATTCCGACGTCGAAACCCTCTCTCACGAAATCAACATGCTCGTCGCCGGTAACGACGTGCACCCGGACATCGGGCCGGACGCGATGGAACCGATGCAGCCGCGGTGCCAGCCACTTCGCGGCCAGGGATTCCATCGTTGTAACTCGCAGATCCCTAGATGCGCCTGACATCGCACGATCAAGGGCCACATCCAGTTGCCCGAGCAGGTCTCCCACGGTGTCGGCCAACGCCTGTCCTTCTTGCGTGAGCAAGATCGCGCGATGGCTCCTTTGAAAGAGTGCAGTGTCCAGGTAAGTCTCAAGGTGCTTGATCTGGTGACTGACGGCCCCCGGCGTCACGAACAGTTCCTTTGCCGCCCTACTGAAACTGAGATGGCGGGCAGCGGCCTCGAAGGTTCGCAGGGCATTGAGAGGTGCGGTGTGGCGTCGCTTCACGAGCAATCCGGCAGCATGGGTCTGCGCATCGTATCGCATTAGTTTTTCTAATCCACGGACAAGAATAACTCGTTTGCCGCGGCGTGCCCGCTTGCCCACGATACGTTCGTCCTGACAAAGGTTTCCGTCGTGCGAATCGAAAAACTGTGTGCTGACGTAATGATGTTCGTGGGCGACGCGTACGAATCCGTGGCGACCGCTTTCATCGATGGCAATGAAGTACTCCTCGTCGACGCGCTAGGAAGCGAAGAAGACGCGCGTTGGCTGCGCAGCGTGCTCTGCGATCAGATGGGGCTGACCGTACGCTTGGCCGCCACTACCCATTTCATGAGCGACCACATGGCGGGGCTCACGCAATTCCCGGAGGCGTTGGTCATGGCGCACCGGCATCACCGCCATACATTCCTCTCGCAGAATCGACCTGTCGCGGCGTTCTACCGGGAGCCCGATATCGTCTTCGACAACACGGCCATTCGCTGGGGCCGGCACCAGCTTCGCTTCCTGTTCAATCCCGGCAAGACGATGGATCACTTCAGTGTTGACGTGCCGACGGCAGATCTCGCCTTCGCAGGGGATAACATCGTCGGAAATACCGTATATCTGTCGAAGGCCGATCCGGTTCTTCAGCGTGCGGCCATCGGTCGCATCCGTCAGTTCGGAAGAAGCAGGATAGTGGGGGGGCACATCGGGGTTTTCGATGCCTCCGTGCTCGACAATGCATTGCGCTATCTGGAACGGATCCGGGAAAGCGTAGTACGCATTCGCACGGATTCGCCGGCGGCCGAGGTGTCCCACCGGATCGCATCGATCCGGATCGAGGACTGCGTGGAACCGCAGGTGCAACCGACGGCTTTCGAGCGGGAATGGCACAGGAACAACCTGGATGCCATTGTTTCCCAATCCATCTTCACCCTGGACGCATCGCTCGCTTCCGCGGAGGCTGCCGCATGAGCAGGAGCAAGAACAGGACACCGGACGATGGAAGCCGCAGGCGCTTTCTTCTGGGTTTCGCAAGCGCATCGGCTGCCGCGCTGCTTCCTGCATCGCTCCTGGCCTCGCCGCAAGGGAGTTTACGCGTCCAGCGCCTGGCCTGGGCAGGCATCCGTTTGCAACTTCCGGACGCGACTCTTTTCGTCGATCCGCTGACGAACCAGGAGGCTTGGGGCGCCGCACTTCCCGACAGGCTGGTATCCGTGGGCGACGCAGTGGGCGACACGAGCGTGCTGATCACCCATTCCCATTCCGATCACTTCGATGTAGGGGCAGCGGCATCCGCACTACGTCGAGGGGGCGTGCTGGCGCATCCGATCGGCATCCCCCCCTTGTCGCTACCCCAGGGCGTACGCGCCCGTCCCAGCCCGCTCTGGGAGCCCCAGCTGCTGGGCGACTTCACAGCGACACCCGTTCCGGCAGCGGACGGTTATGGCGATATCCAGGTGTCGTGGATCGTTACGGCAGGCGGACGGCGCATCTTCCATGGTGGCGACACGCTGTGGCACGGGTACTGGTGGCGCATCGGTCGTCAGTTCGGTCCCTTCGACGCGGCGTTCCTGCCTGTCAATGGAGCGCGCTTCGGATGGCGCAAGCCCGCAAGCGACCAGCCTGGCGTATTGACCCCCGAACAGGCCGTTGTGGCCGCCGACATCCTTGGGGCCAGGGTCCTTGTGCCGATCCACTACGGGGTGACCGGCATGAAAGAGTACGTGGAAGTTCCTGATCCGATCGGCGAACTGCACCGCGCGGCAAGCAAACGATCCATCCACGTCCAGGAGTTGGCGCCGGGGGACTGGCTGGACTGGCCGGACTGAGTCGGACATGTACCGGCGGATGAGCATCTCTCCGTGCTGGAGACCTCCTTGCTGGAGGGCGTGGCTGAGTTCGTGGCCGAGCTGATATCGGGCAAGGGTGGCGTACTGGCACCTGCCTGCGCTGGTGGCTGGTCGAGAGCAAGACATTGAGGTGCACTTCTCTTGTGAAAGATCGTTGCGGCAGCATTCCGGATAAATCGGCGGCTCGAAGGAACGCCCGGGCGAGCTGGGTTTTGCGTGGGCTATCGCATCGCGAAGGCGTACTCCTGCCATGCGGAAGACCAATCCCAGGCGATCCTCGAGATGCGATGCGGGATGCGGAAGGCTTCCTGGCCATAAGCACTTGGTATCCAGACTTTGCACTCTAGCGCTCCAGGGTGGCGGGCTTCTGGGGCACGTCACAACAGCGTCGCCTGGTTCGTCATACCCGATATCCTTCCAAGATAAGTCCTACACAACATGAGCAATACAGCTTTCAACCATTTCGCCGCGATTCCGGGCGTATTCGCTTCGCTCGAGAACGTCCACACCTCCATAGACGACCACGGACTGGACCGCGTGATCTACCACCTCGTGCACCTGAGGGCTTCCCAGCTCAACAGCTGTGCCTACTGCGTGAAGATGCATACAAGGGAGGCGCGTGCGGACGGAGAAACGAACCAGCGGCTGGATAGGCTTGTCGTCTGGGAGCACGTATCCGATTTCACGGAGAAGGAGCGTGCCGCGCTCGCATGGACCGAACTGCTGACAAACCTCGATCCCAAAAGCGACTATGGCTCGGCAAGGATGCGCCTGCGCGAGCACTTCAGTGAAACCGAGGCGAGCGCCCTCACGGCCACAATTGCCATGGTCAATCTCTGGAACCGGATCCAGGTCTCTTCTCACTGACATGACACCAGCAAGCCCTGATGCCATTCCTGAGGAACGCCGTCCGTTCTTGCTGGGCCTTGCCTATCGGATCCTCGGCTCGTACTCCGACGCGGAAGATGCCGTCCAGGACACCTACCTCAAGTGGAACAGCCTCGATTCGAAGGACATCGACAACCCGGCGGCGTGGTTGACGACGGTGTGCACCCGGCACTGCATCGACCTGTTGCGTGCAGCAAAAAGGTCACGCACCGATTACGTCGGTTCATGGCTGCCAGAGCCCATCCAGATGGCCGGCCCGGACACGCCCGAGTCGGAGGCAGAGCTAGCGTCATCCCTTTCGATGGCCTTTCTCCTGACGCTGGAGCGGCTGGCGCCCAAAGAACGGGCAGCCTATCTGCTCCACGAGATCTTCGACCGTCCCTATACCGAGGTTGCGCCTACGCTCGGCGTATCCGAAGCCGCCTGCAGGAAGCTCGTATCGCGCGCAAAGTCGAAAGTCGGCCGCGACGTCGTTCGACGGCCCGCCCCCCAGCTCCGCCAGGAAGAACTGCTGGTGGCTTTCAGGGAGGCAGTGGAAACCGGATTGACGGATCGGCTGGCGACATTGATGTCGGAAGACATCCGACTCAGTGCCGATGGAGGCGGCAAGGTGCCCACGTTGCAGGAGTCGCTGACCGGCAAGGAGGCCGTGCTGATGTTCATATCCGAACAGCTGCATGAATACTGGAGATGCTATGCCGGCTGGCTGAGGACGCGTATCAATGGCGCAGCAGGCATCCTCCTGTTCGATGATGGCCGGGTCGTGGTCTCCGTGAGCTTCGCCTACGACCTTCACGGAAGACTGTCCCGTATATTCATCACCCGGAACCCCGACAAGCTCGACCACCTGCCGCATCCGGGACTGTGCGTCCAGTGAGCGCGGCGGATATAGAGCGCCTCGAGTATCGGGACAAGGGGTGGCGGGCGCTGGTGTCGGGCCGAACCCGCTTGGTGTCGTTGGCCCTATGTGCGGGCGTGGCGCTGCATGCCGTCAACCTGTACGTATCCACCACGATCCTGCCCTCGGTCGTGCAGGACATAGGCGGGCTCGAGTACTACGCATGGAACACGACCATGTTCGTGGCGGCATCCATCCTGGGAGCCACGCTGTCGTCGCGGCTTCTGGCCGACGTCGGCCCCCGCGGTGCATATGCGCTGGGCTCAGGTGCGTTTGCGGTTGGATCAGCGGCCTGTGCCCTCGCGCCTACGATGGCGATGATGCTCGCGGGCCGGAGCATCCAAGGGCTTGGGGGCGGGCTGTTGCTCGCTCTCGCTTTTGCGCTGGTTCGTCGCGTCTACCCCGAACCTGTGTGGTCGCGAGCGATGGCCTTGCTGTCAAGTACTTGGGGAATGGCCACCCTGCTTGGCCCCGCCGCTGGTGGGGTGTTCGCCGAGATGGGCAACTGGCGCGCCGCATTCGGGAGCATTGCGATCGCGGCCCTGCTGCTCCCCGTCCTGGCCGCCAGGGCCTTGCCACGGCACGAAGCTGTGTTGCGGTCCGCCCGAGGCGACAACCTGCCTTGGCCTCAGCTGGTCCTGCTTTTGGCTGCGGTCGTCGCGGTGTCCTGGGGAAGCCTCCCCGGCAGTGTCATGCAGACCTTAGGCGGCCTGGCATCGGCGGCGATCCTGGTGCATGCAATTGTTCGACTGGAAGTGCGGTCGCCCTGCCGCGTGTTGCCACAGGGAGTGTTCAGCCGCTGTTCGCCGATTGGCCAGCTTTATGGCCTGTCGGTCCTCATGGCAGCTACCGTCACCTGCACCGAGATCTTTCTTCCCTTGTTTCTCCAGGACCTGAAGGGCTTCTCACCGTTGGCCGCGGGATACGTAGCCGCCCTCATGTCGGCAGGATGGACACTGGCCGCCATCGCCAGTGCGAGCCTTCGCGGACACTGGCTCGATCGGGCAGTGCGCTTGGGGCCTTTTCTCTCCCTGGCATCGCTCATCGCACTTATGGGTGCACTGCCGATGCCCCCGGAAAGCGAGCTGGCAGGTGCGGTCACCCTGTGTGCGCTGGTGGCGAGCGGTATGGGAGTAGGGCTGGCGTACCCGCACTTCTGCGCCCGCATCATGCAAGTCGCCACGCATGAGCAGGCGGACCAGGCGTCCGCTTCCATCATGACCGTCCAGCTTTGTGCGACCGCATTCGGAGCGGCCCTGGCGGGCCTGGTCGTCAACCTCGCCGGCGGTGTGGGCGACACGGGTGTCTTCAACGCTGGCAATGCCGCCCGATGGCTATTCGCTGTGATCGCCCTGGCCCCGATCGCCTGCATCGGCGTGATGTGGAAAGGCTGGCGCTGAGTGCGCTGGCGCGACGACTTTCCTCGTGCTGCTCACGTACACCTTGCGCAGCGCCATTCCCGATGGGGCCGGTTGACCGCGTGATGTCGCACGGCCCCGGAAATCGATACCGAACCCCGTTTCAAGACGCGCATGGCAGATACCTCATTCTCACTGGCGTCTCCCGACCTCTCGGTGCTCAACGCATTGTTGCCGGTCGCACGCCGCATCTTCACCGAGACATTTTCGCATCTGTACGAAAGGGTAGCGTTCGCCGCCTTCTGCGAGCGGGTCTACGCACGCGGTGGAGCCATGTCCCGGGATTTCTCCAATCCCGCGGTCGATTGGCAGGCGGCCATCGCCAAAGGCGAGGTGGTCGGCTATGCGAAGCTGACACCGCTTCGAGCGCCGGCAGTGAGGCCTGCCCCCAACTCGCTTGAGTTGCAGCAGATATACGTTCTCGCCAGCTGGCATGGAACAGGAGTGGCGCAGGCGCTCATGGAATGGGCGATCGCGACCGCGCGCGACCGGGAAGCAGAAGAGCTGTACCTCACGGTATTCGACCACAACGAGCGAGCGAAACACTTCTACACCAGGCATGGCTTCGAAGAGGTAGGGCGTTGCAAATTCGTGTTGGGGGAACGCGTCGATGACGATCGCATATGGCGGAAGCAGCTGGCCTAGCGAAGAGCGAAGGTGCGGGAACTTTCATTGGACCAGTCTGCCGGAGAAAATGCCGCAGACAATCTCGTGAAACGCGTCAGGCGCCAGCGTCGGCCAGGTAGGAGAGCAACCCCGATCGGAGCACGCGCGCGGCAGGTCCGAGCGTTTGATCGCTGCGATGCGCGAGATAGGCCTCCAGGTCCACGCGCCCCTGCCGTCCCAGTGCCGAAACGTCCAGTCGCTTGAGCCTGCCCCGCGCCAGATCGTCTTCCACCGCCCACAAGGGCAATCGTCCCCAGCCCAGCCCTTCGCAAATCATGGCGTGCTTGACGTCTTGCCCGGCGACACGCCATGTCCCGGGCGACAGGACCCCGAAGTCCTTTCGCCCGGTCTGTGCCGTCGTGTCTTCCAGCACGATCTGCAGATGTTCCATCAGCTCGGCCGGATCGAGCGGTCCTGACCGATCAGGATGCTTCGCCAAAGGATGATGCGCGGCTACCACGACGACGAAGGGCACGGGCGACAGTGCTTCCAACTGGATCTGGGGCTCACGGAATTCTTCGCCCACCGTGATGGCCAGTGCGCAGCGACCATCGCGCAGTGCGACGAGCGGCTCACCCAGAGGCGCCGTGCGTAGGTTGACTGCTACGGACGGATAGGCGCTCTGCAGGTCCCGCAACGCATGCGCCACGGCCTTCAAGGGAAACAGCGTGTCCACCACCAGCGAAACGCCGAGCTCGACACCTTCCCCCATGCCGCGTGCACGGGCACGCATGGCGTCCGCCCTGAGCAGAATCGCTTTTGCGTCGGTCAGCAGGGCGCGGCCTTCCGGCGTCATCTCTGGACGCCGGACGGAGCGGTCGAAGAGCACCACACCCAGCTGTGTCTCCAGCGTTGCGATGGCATGGCTCACGGCGGACTGCACCCGCCGGATGCGCTTGGCCGCAGCACGGAAGCTTCCCGTCTCGGCGACGGCAACCAATACGCGTAGCTGATCGAGCGTCAGTCCATCCAGCATGATCTATTTCGTCGATCAAAACAGGCAAAAGATTAGCACTTCCTAAGATCATTCACGGCTGCCAACGTGTCCGTATCCCCACGGAGACGTCGTCATGCCCAAGATTCTAGTGCTCTACTACTCGGCCTATGGCCATGTCGAAACCATGGCGAAGGCCGTGGCGGACGGTGCCCGCGATGCGGGGGCAGAGGTGGCAATCAAGCGGGTGCCCGAGCTCGTTCCGGAGGGGGTGGCCGTCAAGTCCGGCTACAGGATCGACCAGGAAGCGCCGATCGCGACCATCGCCGAACTGCCCGAGTACGACGCGATCATCATCGGCACGCCGACGCGCTACGGCAACATGGCCGCACAGATGAAGAACTTCCTTGACCAGACCGGCGGCCTCTGGTTTCGGGATGCATTGGTGGGGAAGGTGGGCAGTGCTTTCACGTCCACCGGCAGCCAGCACGGTGGGCAGGAGACCACGCTCCAATCCACCCACACCGTGTTGCTGCACCTGGGCATGGTGATCGTAGGCCTGCCCTACTCATTCAAGGGGCAGTTGCTTATGGGCGAAGTTACCGGTGGCACGCCCTACGGGGCGTCCACCCTGGCCAGCGGCGACAACGATAGCGATCGTCAGCCGTCCGAGAATGAGCTTGACGGAGCCAGGTTCCAGGGACGTCACGTTGCATGGATCGCGGCAGCCCTCAAGCACAGCGTCGCGCACGCAGCTACGGCGTCATGAGCCGTAGCGGTCCTGCCGGAAGTGCCGCGCTCCCGCGGCTTGCCGATGACAACCTCGTGCTGGTCCTGGTGATTGGTGCGGGCATCCTCTCTGCCTTCCAGGTTGGCAAGGCCCCGGTAGCCCTGCAGTCGCTGCAGATCGACCTGGGCGCGGACCTGGGGGCGGTGTCCTGGGTACTGTCGGCATTCGCCCTGGTGGGTGCTGCGACGAGTCTTCTGATCGGAGCCGTTTCGGACCGCGTCCAGGCCCGACAAGCCGTCACTGCAGGACTGCTTTTGCAGGCAGCGGGATCGGCCTCGGGCGCACTCGCCGAGAGTCTGCCTTGGTTGTTGGCGGCCCGTGCCCTGGAGGGCCTGGGATTCCTCGCCGTCACTGTGGCCGCACCGACCATGGTCGTGTCGTCGACGATGCCCCGCTCCAGAAATCGGGCCTTCGCGGCGTGGGCCACGTTCATGCCGGTCGGGATGGCGGTCATCATGCTGGCGGCGCCGCTGCTGGGCGAGCTCGGCTGGCGTGGCTTGTGGTGGGCCAACGCCGTGGTACTCGCCGGCTACGCTGCGCTTTTTGCGGTCGGCACGTCTCGGCCGGCGGTTGGAACGGCATCTCAGGTTCGGCATGAGGCACTGCTTCGCGCTTTGCGGGACACGCTGCGCTCGCCTGCCGCCTGGTTCCTGGCAGCTCAGTTCAGTGCCTACACGGCATCGTTCTTCGCCTTGTTCGGCTTTCTGCCCAGCATCCTGCGAGAGCGCCTCGGTGTGGGCGAGGGGGCGGCAGGAATAATGAGTGCGATCGCCATTGCCGCCGGTGCGGTCGGCTGCATCGCCTGCGGCCACCTGCTGCACCGCGGCTTTCGTGCATCGCGCCTGCTGGTGCTGGGCTTCTCCACGATCGCGTTCTGCAGCGCTGGCATCCTGCTCGTACCCCTGCCTGGAGAGGTGGCCTACGCGCTCTGCGTGCTCTTCTCGTTCGTGGGTGCCTTCATCCCCGTCGTCATCTTCGATGCCGCACCACGCTTGTCCCCGAGACACTCGCTACTCGGTTCGGTGATTGGCTTGGCGACCCAGGGAAACAATCTTGGCATCGTGGTCGGGCCCGCCGTGGCGGGTGCCATTGCCGGCGCTGCCGGCTGGCAGTGGGTGGTACCGCCGGTGGTCGCCATCGCGCTGGCGGCCGCTGCCAGCGCCTATGCGTATCGCCACCGACTGGAGGCTGCAAGATGAGCACAGGACCGTGTCGACTTGCGGCAATTTGGATGATCGCCGCCTGGCTGATGTCGGCAGGGCAGGCACGATGCGAAGTTGCCCTGCCGCCGGTCAATCTGGGCGACAGCACGTTCCAGGATGGCATCGCTGGGCCGGGAGCGATGTTCCAGCAGACACTCTCGGTTTATCACGCCAATACATCGCGCGATAGAAACGGAGACCATCTCCAGGGAACGCCAGAGGTCACCTCAGTCGCTCTGCTCACGCAACTCAGCTATCTGTCGGAGCATCGCGTGCTGGGCGCGTACTGGGGCGGGGAGGTCATCGTTCCCTTCTCGCATGTCCGGCTGCAGCCCCCAACGGGCGGAGCCATCCACGCAACGGGCGCGGGCGACATCTTCGTCAGTCCGTTCATCCTCCAATGGCCTGCAGCTTCGCTGGCGGGGCGCCCCTTCTGGCAGCGGTTGAACATCAACATGACCCTGCCCACCGCTCGGCGCGGGCGGGCAGGACGCATGGACCTTGGCAGCGGGGCGTTGCAGTTGAATCCACACTACGCGTTCACATGGGAAACATCACCCGCGTGGGAGATAAGTGGTCGTGTTCACTACCTCTGGGTAGATGGCCATCATGATCCTGCTGGCGAACGCGAAAAGTCGAGAGTGCAACCCGGCCAAGCGGTACACCTGAACGCGGCGGTGTCCCGCTCTGTAAACGACAACCTTCGCATCGGGGGCTCGATGTACGCCCTCATGCAGATCAGCGATGACCGCATCGATGGCGCCAGCCAGCCGGGTCGCGAGCGGACCCTCGGCTTCGGCCCGTCGCTTAGCTGGAAGCGTGGCCGCACTTCGTTCCATGCGGCTGCCTACATCGAAACCGAGGCGAAATTGCGTTCTGAGGGAAGCAGGCTCAGCCTCAGATACGCAGTCAACCTCTGATGCTGCCCTGAGGACTCGGGCACGTCACAGCACGGTCCGCCAGATCGTCGATAGAGAGAACAGGGCGGCCGTACATCGCCGCTTGGTGCGACACCCAAGCGGTACGGCCCTCGATAGATGCAACGGTTCCGGAGGAATACGCAATGCCCCCGCACGCCCGACATGCCGCGCTACCCACCTTCCTCAACCCCGAAGGTCTCTACGATCCGGCGCCCAATGGCTATTCGCACCTGGGTCTCCCGGCGAGTGGCGCCCGACTGGTACTCATCGCGGGTCAAGGAGGCGAGGACGCGCAAGGCAAGCTCGCCGACGACTTCCGCGCGCAGGTCAGACAGGCGCTGCAGAACCTGCAGACTGCCCTGCGCGCGGTCGGCGGCGAACTCTCCCATGTAGTGAAGCAGACGGTTCTCGTCGTGGACCACAGCCATGCCCGACTGGGAATATTGGGCGACGAGCTGGCGACCGCCTACGGGCCGGGCGCGAAACCTGCGTGCACCCTGATTCCGGTGCCACGCCTGGCGCTGGACGGCATGCTGTTCGAGGTAGAGGCCATTGCGTCGGTTCCCGTGTGACGGAACCCGTTTGGAAGGAAGATCAAGCGATGGTTCCACTGAACGAACTGCTACTCTTTGGCGGTGCAGCGCTACTGATGGTGCTGACGCCGGGGCCGAACATGGTTTATCTGGTGTCCCGCTCGATCTGCCAGGGAACGCGCGCGGGCGTGATGTCGCTGTATGGCGTGATTGCGGGCTTCCTGCTGCACATGCTCGCAGCCGCCGTTGGTGTGACGGCACTTTTTGCCGCGGTGCCTTTTGCCTATGAAGCACTCAAGCTGGCGGGCGTCGGCTACCTTCTTTATCTTGCGTGGCAAACAATCAAGCCGAATGGAAGGTCGTTGTTCGAGGTTCGCGAGCTGGCGGCCGAATCTCCCGCCAAGCTTTTCCTGATGGGGTTCATGACCAATGCTCTGAATCCAAAGATCGCCATGTTCTACGTGGCGGTCTTCCCTCAGTTCATATCAGCCGGAAATGGATCAATCCTCGGGCAGAGTATCCAACTCGGTTCGCTGCAGATACTGATCAGCTTCTTCGTGAATCTCTGCGTCGTGCTGTCTGCGGCAAAGTTGGCCGCGTTCTTCTCCGGGAACCCCGGCTGGATCGCGGTGCAAAGGTATGCGATGGGATCGGTGCTCGCTGGTTTGGCTATTGGCCTGGCGGCAGAGCGGAGGCCTGGCTAGCCAAGGCGAAGTTGTGGCGCTGCTTTCCGGAAGCGGGCGCCGAGCAAGCGTTTCCCGATCACGCGCGACATTGTCTGTTCTGCGAAGAACCACAAGGGGCCAACATGGATACGGGGATTCGGAAACATGAAGAAGATCTGCGCATCGCGATGCTTGCGGGCGATGCGGATGCACTCGCTCGCCTGATCGATGATGACCTGGTCTTCGTGGGGCCCTCGGGCGAGGTGCTTGGCAAAGAGGACGATCTGGCGCTGCATAGATCGGGTCGGCAGAGAATAGACGCGATCGACTACGTATCAGTACGGATTGTCATGCGTGAACAGTCGGCGGTAACGTTGGTGACGGCTGACT
The DNA here is from genome assembly GCF_039537065.1 of Luteimonas lutimaris. Classification (NCBI taxonomy): domain Bacteria; kingdom Pseudomonadati; phylum Pseudomonadota; class Gammaproteobacteria; order Lysobacterales; family Lysobacteraceae; genus Luteimonas; species Luteimonas lutimaris. Next base: position 26,490 of record NZ_BAAAZU010000016.1, read on the forward strand.
TGGAAGGATCATTCGATGGGTCCGCCTTCCGCGGCCGCTTCAGATACTGCCGCTTCTGGAGGAAGACTGCGAATGGCTGGAAGGTACTGGGAGGATCGGTTGTTCCCCTTCCGGCGGAGGGCAGGGCGAGCAATGGCTAACAGGGATGATGGGGCAGCCACGCCCTCGCTGGGCCAGGAGTGGACCGCCTTCACGAGAGCCGCGTGAGCGATGGGACTCGCCAACAGCGGGTGCATGTGCACGGGTGGGATTGCGCCACGCAAGGGTGCTGGTCGTCCATGGTGGTCTGATTTCGCCCACCACCTCACGCTGTGGCGATCCCGTACGAGCCTCGTCACTCGGCCGAGGCGAGCCTTTCCCGCAGACGGGGTGCCGCAAAATCCAGGAATGCGCGAAGCTTCAATGGAAGGCGGTGTTGGCCAGGGTAAACGAGGCTGGCGGGCATTGCAGGGGGCGCGAACTCGTCAAGTGCGGTCTGCAGGTGTCCGACGCGTTTCCATTTCTCGATCTGGTAGGAAAGCACGCGGGTCACGCCGACACCGGCAACCGCTGCATCGATCGCGGCTTCCGCGGTATTCACCACCAGTGCCGAGTGCACCGGCACCGATACCTCCGCGCCATTCACCGGGAACGCCCACAGTTCGGTCGAGTTGATCGCCTCGAACGTAACGCACCGATGATTGGTCAGTTCGCGTGGCTCTCGCGGAACCCCATGCCTGGAAAAATAGCCAGGGTGGGCACAGACCACGCGACGGATTGCGCCGATGCGCGTCGCCGTCAGCCGGCTGTCTGGAAGCTCGCCGACGCGCACGGCGAGGTCGATGTGTTCTTCAAACAGATGCACGACGCGATCCGCCTGGACAAGACGCACATTGATCTCTGGATAGGCCGCCAGGAACTCGATGATCACCGGCAGCACATGCGTTCGGCCCAGCACGAGTGGCGCGGTGACCACCAGATCGCCCCGCGGTTCGGAGAACTCGCCCGCTGCCGCCCGTTCGGCTTCGGTCACGTCTTCGAGGATTCGCCTGCACGCGGCCAGGTAGTCGCGACCGGCGTCGGTGAGCGTGAGTCCGCGTGTGGAACGATTGATAAGTCGCGCTTTCAGGTGTGACTCGAGGTCCGACAGCTTGCGACTGACGGTGGCCAGCGGCACGCCGGACTTGCGACCCGCGGCGGAGAGGCTTCCTTCCTCCACGACGCTCATGAAAACCTGCATCGCTTCCAGCCGATCCATATTTATTCCAAATTTCGGAAAAGTGATTCCACTATTTACATTCTAGTGCCGAAATATGGAAGGCATTACTCTCCCTCCAATGGGCGCATGCCCGCTCCCAATGACGCGCCGGCCACGATTTGTGCGGCCGGTCCTCCCCCGCCGCCGAGGAGCCCACCATGGACAGACCCCCAGTGCCGCCATTCACCCGAACCACCGCCGAGCAGAAAGTCCGCCTGGCCGAGGATGCCTGGAACACGCGCGAGCCCGGCCGCGTAGCGCTGGCGTACACGGCAGACAGCCGCTGGCGCAATCGCTCCGAGTTCCTGCGGGGCCGCGACCAGATCGAAGCCTTCCTGGCCCGCAAGTGGAAACGCGAGCGCGAATATCGGCTGACGAAGGCGCTCTGGGCCTTCCATGAGAATCGCATTGCCGTGCGTTTCGCATACGAATGGCAGGACGAGCACGGCGCCTGGTTCCGAAGTTTCGGAAACGAGAACTGGGAATTCGACCCTGATGGCCTGATGCGGACCCGTATCGCCAGCATCAACGACCTGCCGATTGGCGAGAGCGAACGTTTGTTCCGCTGGCCGCTCGGTCGCCGTCCCGACGATCAGCCGTCTCTGGACGAACTCGGGCTCTGATCTACAACCCCGCAACCCACCTCCCACCCAAGGATCATCGACATGGCAATCAGGCTCTATCGCCACCCGCTCTCAGGCCATTCTCATCGCGCGCAACTTCTGCTCGCGCTTATCGGCCTGGAAACCGAACTGATCGACGTGGACCTGAAAAATAGTGCGCACAAGCAGGCCGGGTTCCTGCGGCTGAACAGCTTCGGCCAGGTCCCAGTCCTCGACGACGACGGCCTGGTGGTCGCCGACTCGAATGCCATCCTCGTGTACATCGCAAAGAAGTATGGCGGAGGGGAGTGGTTGCCCGACGACCCGGAAGGCGCGGCGAGGGTACAGCGCTGGCTGTCGGTAGCCGCAGGCCAGATCGCGTCCGGCCCCGCTGCCGCACGTCTGGTGACGGTGTTCGGCGCCAGTCACGATGCGGACCAACTGATCGCGCGCAGCCACGCCCTGCTTAACGTGATCGACGGCGAGTTGCAGGAACGCGAGTTCCTGGCAGGGGACCGACCGACCGTCGCCGACGTGGCCGCGTACTCCTACATTGCGCACGCGCCGGAAGGCAACGTGGCGCTCGATGCTTATGCCAACGTCATTGTATGGTTGGCGCGAATCGAACAGCTGCCGGGCTTTGTCGCCATGCAGCCAACGAGGGTGGGGCTGGCGGTGTAAGGCGCGCCCCACAAACATGGACGTGGCAGGCGTTTGCCCGCCTGCCACTCGTCCCACCGAGCGATACCTGACGAGTCATTGGCGATGTCGGACCCACTCTCCCGATCGCCCTTCCACGAGGGCGAAATCGCGATCCAGAAGCAACTCGGCGTGGCCGAGCGAATGGACACGTTCGCCAGGAAGGTGGTGCGCGACCACATGCCCGACCAGCATCGGGCGTTCTTCTCACAGCTTCCGTTCCTCGTCGCGGCCAGCGTCGACCGGCAGGGCTATCCAGCGATCACGCTGCTCGCGGGCTCGCCCGGCTTCGCACATTCGCCCGATGCGAAATTCCTGCAAATCGATCGCATCCCCGATCCGTCGGATCCGGTCGCCGAAGGGTGGATTCCTGACCAGCCTGTGGGACTGCTCGGCATCGAGCTGCATACCCGGCGCCGCAACCGGATGAACGGCACCCTGGTGCGCAGTACACATGGGGCCCTCGGCGTGGGAGTCGGTCAATCCTTCGGCAACTGCCCGCAGTACATCCATGCGCGCGCTCTGGAATTCGCCCGTGATCCCGCAACGTCATCGAACGGCGAAGTCGAACACGGGCAGGATCTTGACGAGGCGGCGCGGGAGATGATCGCAATAGCCGACATCTTCTTCGTCGGCAGCTATACCGAGCACGGAGAGCATGGCAAGCGCTCCGTAGACGCGTCCCATCGCGGCGGCAAGCCCGGCTTCGTCAGGGTCCGCGGGAATCGGCTGAGCATTCCGGACTTCGCCGGCAACCTCCACTTCAACACGCTTGGCAACTTCGTACTCAATCCGAGGGCGGGGCTGGTATTCGTAGACCTGGACAGCGGCGACATGCTCCATCTGTCCGGCGATGTCGCGCTCGATTTCGATGCGGAAGACGTCAGCACGTTCCTGGGCGCGGAGCGATTGTGGCACGTAGACGTCCTTAGATGGACAAGGCGAAAGGGGGCGTTCCCGCTGCGCGGCAGCGACGGCGAGGTGTCGCCCAACTCGCTGATGACCGGCTCGTGGGAGGAATCCGACGCGCGCCGCGAGGCGGAGCGGATGCGCGAGCAGTGGCGGGACTTCCGCATTGTCGAGATCGTGCAGGAGTCGGCCGTCGTCAAGTCGTTCCGGCTTGAGCCCGTCGACGCTTCGGGACTGTGGATGTATGAAGCCGGTCAGTACCTGCCCGTGCGATTGAAGCTGCCCGACGATGACCGTCATACCTCGCGCGTCTACACGGTATCGGCCGCCCCGCCGGATGGAAGCTATCGCATCAGCGTCAAGAGGCAGGGCGTCTTCTCCGCGCACCTGCACGATCACTGCTGCGTCGGCGACGTGATCCAGGCGCGAGCCCCACGCGGTGACTTCGTCGTCGATGCGTTCGAGCAGCGACCGCTGGTGCTGATCTCCGCCGGCATCGGTATCACGCCCATGGTGGCGATGCTCAGGCATGTGGTACACGAGGGCATTAGGAAGCGCCGCGTGAGGCGAACGTGGTTCATCCACGGTAGTCGCAACATGGCCGAGCGCCCGTTCACCGGTGAACTGGAGAAGCTAGCTGAATCCGCCCGAGGTGCCGTTCGCATCGTCCAGGTCCTGAGCGACCCCGGCGACGGCAGCACCGAAGGGGTCGATTATCAAGCGAAGGGACGCATCGACTTGGCCCTGTTGCAGGCGGTTCTTCCGTTCGGCGACTTCGATTTCCATCTGTGCGGACCGCCGGCGTTCATGCAGGCCGTCTACGCACAACTGCGCAGTGTCCATGTGCCGAACGAACGTATCTATGCCGAGGCGTTCGGGCCGGCCGGCATTCGCCGTGACGACGAGGCCGCCATGCCGCCTGCGGCGGCCGGAGCGGTCAGCGTGCTGTTCGCGACATCGGGCAAGGAGGCGCGATGGACGCCTGACGCTGGAAGCCTGCTGGAACTGGCCGAGGCGCGCGGACTGAGTCCGCCATATTCATGCCGCGCAGGAACCTGCGGGAGCTGCAAGCACGTGCTGGCTCAGGGCTCGGTCACCTATGGAAGCAGGCCAACCGCAACGTGCGGCGACGGTGAGCTGTTGCTCTGCCAGGCACTCCCCATGCAGGGCAGCAAACCGCTGATCATCGAGGCGTAACCGACAGACTCGATGTCGAATGCGCGGTCAGCTCGTTCGGGCACCGTACGGCGTCGGTGTCTTGAGGCGGTGAAACGGTCAGGCCCGGAGAGCTTCTACAAGAATCGGGCCCCTGAAGTTCGTCGAGATGCGCGAGAGCGCCCGCACGCGGCTGGGTGAGCACTTCGACATCCGTGGGTTCCACGACCTGGGTTCACCCCCGTTTTCACGGACACTTACGAGAAGGTCGATCGAGGCCATGAGGAGTGTTCATGTCGAAGCGAAGGAAGTTCAGTGCGGAGTTCAAGCGTGGTGCGGTTGAGCAGGCCAGCCAGCCGGGTGTCAGCTGTGCCCAGGTGGCCCGGGAACTGGGGATTCGGGATACGCTGCTGACCCGCTGGAAGCGGGAGGCGCAGAGCCGGGGCCAGGTGGCCTTCGGCGGCACCGGAACGCCGCGGGACGAGGAACTGGCGCGCCTCAAGCGCGAACTGGCCAGGGTCAAGAAGGAACGGGATTTTTTACGCGAAGCGGCGACGTTCTTTGCCAAGGGATCGTCCTGAGGTATCAGGCGATCGAACGTTGCCGCGATGAGTTCCCGGTTCGGCTGATGTGCCGCTGCCTGCGGGTCTCGGCCAGTGGTTACTACGACTGGAGCAAGCGCCTGCCAAGCACCCGCCAGCTCGACAACGAGCGCTTGCTCGACCGCATCCGTGAGCTGCATGAAGACAGCCGGGGCACGCTGGGCGCCGGTCGGATGCAGGAAGATCTGGCCGATGCCGGCGAACCCGTCAGCCTGAACCGGGTGGCGCGCCTGATGGCTGAAGATGGCCTGCAGGGCTGGCCGCGGCCGAAGCGGCGTGGGCAGCGTGGCCGGCCCGCGCTGACGCCGCCGGGCGTGCGCAACCTGCTGGAACGGGACTTCACTGCGCTGGAGCCGGAGACCAAGTGGGTCACCGACATCACCGAACTCAAGACCCGGCAGGGCAAGCTGTACCTGTGCATCGTGCTGGACCTGTTCGACCAGCGCGTGGTGGGCTGGTCGATGCACCATCGGCAGGATCGGCAGATGGTGATCCGGGCCGTGCAGATGGCGGTCTGGCAGCGTCAGGGCAGCGACCCGGTGATCCTGCATTCCGATCGCGGCAGCCAGTTCCGGAGCGGCGACTACCAGCATTACCTGGCGGCCAACGAACTGGTGTGCTCGATGAGCGCAGTGGGCCATTGCGGTGACAACGCGGCGTGCGAAGGCTTCTTCGGCCTGCTCAAGCGCGAGCGGGTCCACCGCATGACGTATCCGACACCCGATGCCGCCAGGGCTGATGTGTTCGAATACATCGAGCGGTTCCACAACCCGAGGATGCGGCGCAGGGTCGCCAGGCAAGACCGGAAGCTGTCAGCTCTTTTACAACCGTCCGTGATTTCGGGGTAGAACCCCACCAGGAGCACCACGGCTCCGGCAAACACATGCCTCAGCTTACGCATGAGGCACCGTTGCGAATAGCCGTGAAGGGATCACTCAAAACCTCCAGGTGGCGCGCACGTACAGATCGTCATCCCGGCGTGGACCGGCGGCGGCGGCGGGGAGGTCGATTTCCTTGCGCCGCCGCAGGCGCGCGTCCAGCTGCCAGGCCTGTGTCGCCTGCCACACCCAGCGCGCCTCGATCAGTTCGTCGTTCGGGCGGAAGTCACTCGACAGCAGCCAGCCGTCGGCGACGCGGCCGTAGACGATGCCGAAGTTGTGCCCCGGCAGGATGTCCATGAAGTTGAGCGACGCCTGCCAGGACAGCGAATCCGAACTGCCGCTGCCGGAGTTCATGGCTTCCCGACGCGGAGTGTTGGGGGCATAGCCGAGTTCGCCGCCGAGCCGCAGCCTGGTTTCGCCGTCGCCAAGTCGCCACTGGGCGGTGGCCTTGGCGGTCACGGCGAAGTAGTCCTCCGTCCGGGCATCGGCGACGCCGTAGGGATGCAGCGCGGACGGGAGCCAGTTGACCGTGACCACACGCTGGATCAGCGGTCCGATCGGCGTCTTGGATTCGAGGACGGCCAGCATGCCCAGGCGCGAGCCGCTGTCGCTGAACTCCAGCGGCCGGCGCAGGGTGCCGGTCGGGCCGCGGCGGTCGTTGTGGCGCAGGACCAGGTGGGTGGTCCAGTCGTCGCCGGGGCGCCACTGCAGCCAGGCGCCATCGGTCCAGGTGACGTCGAAGTTGGTGCTGTCGTTCTGGTCCAGCGACTTCTTCATCACGTCGTCCAGGCCCCATGCGGCCTGGAAGCGGCCGACGCGAACGCTCCATGGCGCCTCGGCCGGGCGGTATTCCAGCCAGGCCTCGTCGATCGTGCCCTGGCCGTTCTCCAGGCCCGCCGGACCCGGCGCCCAGGTGCGCATCCAGAACTCCTCGCTGTCCTGGTCGCCGTCGAGCCGGGCGGCGACCCGGCCGCTGAAGTGCCAGCCGCCGCCCAGCTCGCCCTGCAGGCGGAAGCGGAGGCGGGCGCGCAGGCTGTCGGCATCCGATTCGGTGCCGCTGCGGCTGCGGGTCTCCGAGGCGACGTAGCCGAAGCGCATATCGCCGCTGGTCTTCCAGGCATCTGCCGCAGTCGCGTCGGCCGTCACCAGTGCGAGCAGCGTGACGGCGAGCCACGCGAAGGGGTAGGGCCGTCGGGCAGGCAGGGCTCGCCGGGTACGCATGGGTTTGGCCTCCGGGTCGGGAGGCGCAGGTGGCGGGTTATCGACTGCGCCTGATCGTCGTGGAGACTTTGCGCGCCGTAAACATGTGCGTCTTTGACCCAGATCAACCGCAAGGGGTGGTCAGGAGCCCGCCCCTTCGTTGGGATCGTCGAACAGCGCCTCGTAATTGGCAACGGCACCGTGCATGTCATGCACGGGGGCGGCGTCGGACGGATCGGCCTGCAGCGCCTGGGTACCGGCCATCAAGCGGGCAAGCACGGCGTGCAGGGCGACGTCGGGTTCGACCGGCAGGCTGCAGTTCTCGAACATGTATTCGACGGCGGCATCGACCTCGGCGGCTCCTGCCAGGATCGTGGCTTCGTCGGAGGCCTGCTCCAGGCTGCCGATGGCGGCGCGCACCCGCGACATGCCCTCGATCAGCGGCGCGTCCGGCTCCCACTGGACGTGGTGGTCGGGCACCGGGAAATCCACGCCGGCCGCGTGCGCCGTGTCGTGGCCATGGTGGTCGTCGTCGTGCGCACCCGCCGCGTCAGAGGCACTGGTGGCCGCCTGGTCGGCCTGCGCCGTTGCCGTCGCGTCCGAGGCAGCGGACGCAGCCGACGAAGTGTCTTGTGTGCAGCCGGGGGCCAGCGTGCCCAGCGCGAGTGCGAGTGCCGCGACGAGGGGAATCTGCTTCACATTCATACAAGGCTCCGTGTAAGGAAAATCGAAAGATCTTCAGAGCCCAGTCTGGCGCGGGGGCGGCGGGTATGCAAAGCCCGCTGCGGCGCTGGAAGTTCAGCCGGCGAAGCCGCCATCGGCCAGAAAGGCCCGCTCTTCGGCCGTGGATTCACGCCCAAGGAGCCAATTGCGGTGTGGAAAGCGGCCGAAGCGGCGGATGATGTCATGGTGCCCCCGCATCCCGTCGGCGCGCCTGCCACCGAGCCGGGCTGCCAGCGTCAGCGACAGCGTCTGGTCGACGGGATCCTCGGAATGGGTGAAGGGATACACGAAGAACACCCGGAACCCGTCCTCAACGCGCTGCATGTGCCCCAGCTTTTCCGCCTCGCGACCGAACATCAGCGCCAGGCCGTCGGTGGCAAACATATGCGCGGTGCCGCGGAAAGCGTTGCGCGGGAACTGGTCAAGCAGTACCAGCAGCGCCAGCGCGCCGTGCGGGGTCCGGATCCAGTCATCGCAGCGGCGCGCGGCAGCCTCCATGTGCGCGGTCAGGAAGCGCTCGCGGAAGAGGCGGTCGAAATCGGGATCCTTCACCATCCACAGTCCCTCGGCGACGACGTTCCGCCAAAAATCGGCCAGCTCGGTGATGCAGGGTTGCGCCGTCAAGGTGCTCATCTCCGCGCTGCGCCGCGCTTGGAGGGCGGGAGCAATCGAATGCTACTGCTGGGCGGTTGGGACGATTGACCGCATCATGTGGCCAAGGTTAGCGCATGTACTGGAGAGACTTCGTCGCATACAGCAGACTCGCGCCGAGTATGCCTGCGATCCGACGCGTCGTGCCCGCAACCGCGGTTGGGCAAAGGGGACCGATTAGGTGAGTTCATCGCGGGTAGGGAAGGGCGGCTTCCGACCCAAAGCGGCCCTTAAGGGGGATTCGTCAATCGAACGTTTCTCGCGCCGCCAGCTTCGCCAACTCGTCCACCACGTGGCGCACTTTCGGCCGCAAATGGCGCGTCTGCGGCCAGAGTGCATGAATCTCGACGTGCTGCTGTGAGCATAGGCAGCGCGCAGCGTGCATTTACTCAGACAGGAAAGTCCGTTGAACCGCCCCGGGTTCTCCGGAGGCTCCAACCTTTGAGAGGATGGAGCCATGAAGAAGACATCACCAC
>NZ_BAAAZU010000017.1:0-2393 GCF_039537065.1 Luteimonas lutimaris
CATGCAGCGCTTTCCACATAACGTGTTTCACCTGTCACAAGCTAGATCAGAACGTCTGTGGGGCCTAACGCTCAAGTTAAGCCGAATTGCAGCGCGTAGCTAGGCACATGGCAAGCTTTTTCTGCCATGTGGCTGGCGTAGCGATGCAATTTCGGCTTCAACGCATTGTTAGGCCTCAGTGGCCTAGCCGAAGGAACGGCGCAAATTTGCTGTCCAGCACTTCCATTTGCGCGAACAACCACTTCTTCAGTTCTGCTTTCTTGCGCACCTTTTCGCTCCGCTCTTGTCCCGGAGGAAGCCCCTCCAGCTCCGACTGCAGGCACCCGAGGTCGCAGATTTTGTGCCAAAGAACTTTGTCCAGGTAGTCAACGATGTCGTCATTGAATAGCCACTTCGCACCCCGAGTACCTGCTAGATACGCATATTCGGCTTCTGAAGTGGAGCGGCCAGAGGTCATCACGGACGAAATGTAATCTCGCGCGGCAGTATGAATCAGCAGCCTTCGGTCGAACAGATCTAGCTTGAGTTTGTTTTGAGCCGTACGCCATTGACGGTACGCAATGAACACACCAAGCACCGCCACGGTGGGAACCAGTAACGCGGCTAGGTACGTAGTCCAATGTGGTTCTGTCATAGGGGCCTAACACCAGAATTAAGCCGTGCCGCGAAGCGGCATCGGCTTGAATGATTTGTTAGGCCGCACGCCAAGTGCCTTTGCGGTCTCTTCAAGCGGCGTACTGAATCCTAGCTTCCTGGCGGGCCGGGAATTCATGTCGATTACCAACCGGTCAAGACTGCAGCGGTTCAAGCCACCATCTTGTTCAATGAAGCTCTCATAGTCGAGTGCGCAGTTGGTCAGCACGCCGAGCTTGGAAAGGTCAGACGCTCGCGCAAATGCGACAGAGCGATACCCATTCATCACTCGCTCCCGCACATGCTCCGGATAACCAGCGAGCTCAAGCACTAGGGAAATGCCCCGAACCAGGCTTATGAACAGCTTTTCGGGCGTGAGACGCTCTCCCTCCAGCATGAGGAAGCTCAGCTGAGTGCGACTACTCATATACACAAAGGCGTTCCGCTCTGCCATTGGCAGGAACGTAACGTACCAATTGCCAAGCGGCGCGTCGGTCGCCCGAGCTTCGCCCAAGTGATCTCGTTTGATACGAGCTCTCGCAGCTATGGCGCGTGTAACGATCAGATTAGCCATGACGTGTCATATGCGGCCTAACACTTGAGTTAACCCGACCCGCTGCCACGACAACTGTGAGCCTGTGTTGAAACAGCTTGCAACACGTTTGAACGAAGCAACGAAGCGGGTTCGGGTTGAACGAATGGTTAGACCTCACCAACGGTGGACTGTCAGACCTTGGCCTTACCGAAAGTGTATCAACGGACGACCCGGAAGCTACAACGCGACCAGATCACCGCGCCCCCGGCCTTGCCCGGAACCGTTGAAGCGCGGAGCAAACCGAAGCCAGGCGACATCAAGAGCGGTGAGCATTCCGAAGTACAGCCCAAGCACCGGATCTTCTTTTGGTGAGGGCTAACGCTTGAATTAAGCCGACCCGCGAAGCGGGTTCGGCTTGAATGAATTGTTAGGTGCCCATCAGAAAGAAGGTGAAACCCTTATTGGGCTTGCGCTCAGTGTCCGCGGGAACCTCATCAATGCTCTCAAAGTACACTTTTGCATCTTGGGTCCGATGCTTTGGCGCTACATCCAGATCCGGATCATTCCGCAAGAGTTCAACTACCAGCATTTCTGCCTCCTCTGCCGAGGCTGCGTCCACAAAGCGCGTGGTGTAGAAGCCGGCCGGTTGCTTGCGCCCTATCAGCTTGCCGGGAAAGTTATCTCCGCGAATAAAACAACGAAAGAGTGGCATGGGCACCTAACGCTTGAGTTAAGCCGACTTGCGTAGTGGAGCCAAAGCCATGGCAAGCTTTACCTGCCATGGCTTTGGTGGAACGAAGCAAGTTCGGCTTGAACGAATTGTTAGGCCTCAGCATAGGCTGCTGGACCTGCTATGTGAACAACTCATCGTTGCGGAGTACGAAGAACGAAAAGATCGCACCAGCCGGTATGAGGGAGACTAGCCCGAACAGAAAAGCGTTCCGGCTCTTGGACATAGCGGCCCTGACAAGGAAATAAGCTGGCGCAAGGTTGAACAAAAAGAGGCCAGCAAACAGCAGCCCCTCCACCGAAACCCCAAGCTGCGACAGTGCAAAAGACGCAGTCACAAACACGGTGATCTCGGCTAACAGTAGTCCGCCAGCTTTTGCCAGGTTTGGATCTTTTGGAACGAAGTTCGAGAAGTTGAACATGAGGCCTAACGCCTTATGTCTTGAGTTTCCCCTAGCCTAAGAGCCGAGAGCCCGGCGTGCGCGCCCGATAACGC
>NZ_BAAAZU010000018.1:0-1396 GCF_039537065.1 Luteimonas lutimaris
TGTATCCGCTGGATGGAATGTGTCATTGGCAGCTAACGCTTGAGTTAAGCCGACGTGCGTAGCGGAGCCGGCCACATGGCAAGCTTAACCTGCCATGTGGCTGGTGGAGCGAAGCGCGTTCGGCTTGAACGAACTGTTAGGCCGCTGCCAGTGATACACATGCCAGTCAGTAGCCCTGATGCGGCTGAAAGCGCTCCACTGAGATAGAGGAGATCTCTCGTCCGTTCATGCCAATCGCTCGAAACTCGCCGCCAACAAGTACTGGCAGCTCTTCCGGGTAGGCGCCCATATTCTTGTGCGCGTAGCTGACCAGCTGCGAGAACTTGCTCCTGCCGGTGTCCGGTTCGTCGATAGCCACGTAAGGGGCCCTTTCGCCGCATGGCAGAAGTGCGACCCCGTGAATTACGACGCTAATGCACGCGGCTACAACAATTTGTTGTCCGTCGTACCTTGCTGGGTCAGAGACGACAGTACCCAGATCGAGCGCCTGGTCTACTGCCATGGAAGAGCAGCCCGCCAAACAGACGGCGATCACCGCAGAAATGGCTCTGCTGGACATGCGAAGTTCTCCAGAGCGGCCTAACACCCAAGTTAAGCCGAGACGCGTAGTGAAGCGAAGCACATGGCAAGCTGTACCTGCCATGTGCTTTGCGTAACGAAGCGGCTTCGGCTTGAACGCATTGTTAGGCCCGAGCCCGTGCTGCAACCGACACGACGGTGATGCTGCCATTGAACCCCTCCGCAATGCACGCTGCGATGGCGTCCGAGAACTCATCCCTCAAAGCAGAGCCATCTGTGTCGTAGTCGTTGTCGGCTTGCAACAGCAACCGAGATCCGTCCCAAGTGCACTGAACGTTCTGGTGCCAAGGCCGGTGCACGAATTCTTCAGCGATGTCCCGGGCAGCGACAGCACCGACATGCTCAGGAACTTCACTGCAGGCAAGGATTACTCGATACATGGGGCCTAACACCTAAGTTAAGCCGAACTGCGTAGTGGAGCCAAACACATGGCAAGCTCTATCTGCCATGTGTTTGGTGGAACGAAGCGGTTTCGGCTTGAACGCATTGTTAGGCCGCTGCACAGCCACCGGCTTTCCGGACACGCTCTTCTGATGCCGGGAACTTGGCAAGCAGATGCGCCGGACGGATTGGACGAGGTGAGAAGTTGCCCCCGCAGTTGGGGCAAACACCTGCCAAGACACCTTTGACGCAGTCAGGGCAGAACGTGCACTCAAAGGTGCAAATGAAAGCCGCCGCATCCGGAGGGAGGTCCTTGTCGCAGCACTCACAGTTGGGGCGAAGTTGAAGCATGTCTAACCTCATTGACGTTCATGTGAGCGGCCTAACGCTTGAGTTAACCCGACCTGCGTAGTGGAGCCAACAACATGGCAAGCTT
>NZ_BAAAZU010000018.1:1450-2246 GCF_039537065.1 Luteimonas lutimaris
CCAAGGCCTGCGACCGCGAAGGCGAACGCAACGACACCTGCGCCGAGTATGCCGTAGGTAGCCCAGATGGGACTGCCTTGACCCCAAGCAAACGCAACATATGCCTCTTTGGCGCTGCGGCCAGATACTAGAGAAACAACTGCCAGGGCGAGTAGTGGTAGCACAGATGCTAGGCCGAACCCCCAAAGCAGTGGCCGCCAGTCGGTGTTGGCGAAGCCACCTACCCGGTAAAGGGCAACCCCGAAGCAGAGCCCAACGAAGAACAGGACGTTGGCCGACCAGATTGCAGGACGATGTTGCTTGAGCAAGGTGTTACGCGACTTGCGGTTGTAACTTGTGGGTAGGTTGCGTGCCCAACGAGACGTGAGCCATGTGGCGATCATGCCGCCAATGACACCGCTTATCACTGGACTAATCGAGTCGATCTCCATTTGGCACCTAACGCTTGAGTTAACCCGACCTGCGTAGTGGAGCCGACCACATGGCAAGCTTCATCTGCCATGTGGTTGGTGGAACGAAGCGGGTTCGGGTTGAACGAGTTGTTAGACCGCGCCCCGATCATCGGAACTGCAACCTGCGTAGAACTGTAAGCCTTTGCGTCAATTGCTGGGGAGAAGTCGCCACGACCCAAACATGAGCGAAGCTGCCGTCGCGATCAAGCTCAATCACGGTCTCTTGCGAGAACTCCGCGGGATCACTGTGTATGTAAAAGGAGGAACGCTCGTACGGTAATCCCCCCACTTTTAGCGGTCGCCAAAAGTGGAGCTAAGCGGCAAGGGCCAGTTTCTGCATCGGC
>NZ_BAAAZU010000019.1:0-2039 GCF_039537065.1 Luteimonas lutimaris
GCGCCGCGTCCCGCTCGCCTTCGGGCAACTCAAGCAGTTCTTCCGTCAACGCCAGTGCGGCCTGCCAGGTCGCGGAGTCGTCGGAAGTGGGAGGAGTACTCATATCGACCTCGATCCATGCAACGTACCGGGCATCGGCGCACGACGTGTCCCGACGGCCCCATTTGCATCGTGGGCAGGGCGCATTCGATGCGCGCCAACGGCAACTGGCAACATGAGCTCAGCGCCCCGCCATGAAGGTTTCCAGCTTGTCCTTCTCTACCGGCGGCAGCGTTGCATCCGACGCCAGCAGCCGCCCAGCGGCTTCCTCCAGCGCACCGCAGTCCTGCGACGCGGGTGCGGCGCAGTGCATCTGCAGCGCCCACAGCAACGCCCTCATCGCCCTCGCATCGGATTCCATGGTCGCGGCGACCACGCCATGCCAGCCCTCCATGACATCGGCCCGCGCCTGTTCGCGCTCGCCCTGCGCCAGGCGCACCAGCGCACGGTTGGCGAGGATGTACGACGGCGCGGAATCGTTGTCCACCGCAAGCTTGCGGTAGATCCGCATCGCCTCGTCGAAATGCGTCCTGGCATCGCCCAGCATGCCCAGCGCGAGTTCCGTGCGCGCCGTCCTCGACATGCGCAGCGCATAGCGCCGGGACTCGGTTCCCAGCGTACGCGCCATGCCCTCGTTGGCGATGCGATGCAGGGGCAGCGCGCGGGCCGGGTCGCCGGCGTTGCTCAGCAGCGTCGCCCGCCGCCCCAGCAGTATCGCGATGTTCAGATGGTCGCCCGGTCCGAGGACGCGCCTGAGCGTGTCGAGTCCGAGCTTGTTGAGTTCGATGGCCTTGGGCAGGTTCCCCATTGCGGCGTAGACCTGGCCCAGGTCTTCGGCCCGGTTCGCCACTTCCGTCGAATCCTTGCCCAGGGTCGCCTCGGCCTGCGCCAGCGCCTCGGATGCGGACGCGAGCGCCTCGTCGAAACGCCCCAACCTCATCAATGCCATCGCGCGCCCGCTCAGCGCCCGGATCGACGCAGTGGTGGGGCTGTCGCGAAGCCGTCCATGCACCTCCAGCGACTGGGCGTACAGGCGTTGCGCGTCGTCGTAGCGGCCGGACTGGGTGTAGACCCTCGCCAGTTCGATCCCGATCCGGAACAGCAGGTACTCGTTCTCGGGGAAGTGCGCCTGCAGGCTGTCCACGACCTGCTCGTACAGCGGCAGCGATTCGGCTGGCCGGCTCAGGGACTGCAGTGCGGCCGCACGCTGCCGCAGCAGCATGATGCACTCGAAGTCGGCGCTGTCCGGCTCGCAGGTCGCCGCACCCTCCTCCGCTTCCCGCAGTCCTTCTTCGGGCCGCGCCTGCCTGAGCTGGAACGCGGAATAGTGGCGTTTCGCCATTCGCCAGACGTCGGTATCGCTGACGGGGTCGAGCAGCGACAGCGCCGCGCGATAGTGCGCGAGGGCGGCCTTCTGGGCTTCCGGCTGCGAAGAACTGTGGCTCATGCCGTTGGCACGGGCCAGGTGGATCCGGCCGCTGATCCGGTGGTGATCGCCTTCCAGTCCCTCGAGGTCCGCGGCGACCTGATCGAGCAGGACGCCAGCCTGCTCATACTTCTGCATGATCATGTAGGTGTCGGCGACCTGCAGCTTCACGCTCGCCAGGACATCCGGGTACCCCTCCAGCCGCCGCTCCGCACGCTTGACGGCCTCCTTGAGGATCGTGTCCCGGTCGAGCCTGGCAAGCTCCGTGTTGCTGGGGGTGAAGGCACGCAGCAGTTCGCGCAGGAATTCCGTCTGCGCGTTGGCCGCATCCGCGGCGAGCCTGGCATGCTCCGCTTCCTGCGTGGCACGTACCGCCTGCTGCCTGGCATGCCCGGCCTGCCAGGCGAACCCGACGATCCCTGCCGCCAGGCTGGCCGCCAGCGCCACCACCAGTCCGGTAGCCAGCTTGTGCCGCATCACCAGCCGCCTGAAGCGGTAGCCACTGCCGCCCCGCCGCGCCGCCACCGGCCGTCCCGACCGCCACGCGCGCAGGTCCGCCGCCAGTTCCGACACC
>NZ_BAAAZU010000020.1:0-1977 GCF_039537065.1 Luteimonas lutimaris
TGTATCCGCTGGATGGAATGTGTCATTGGCAGCTAACGCTTGAGTTAAGCCGACGTGCGTAGCGGAGCCAACAACATGGCAAGCTTTATCTGCCATGTTGTTGGTGTAGCGAAGCGCGTTCGGCTTGAACGATTTGTTAGGCGCGATCATCCCGCGGAAATGACGGCCCGGCAAGGCCGCTTGAATCGAAGCCAGGACAACCGGGCGCACCCCGTGAGCTGCCAGCGGCAAACACTCCGAAGCCCGTCCTTGCTGGGCCCGCAATGCCTCCGCGACCACGCGCCGCCAAGTGCCTCCGAAGCCGTTGTGCGAACCGCGACAATGCCTGAGTGCGCGAGCGGAGAAGTGACCGAAGCCGGCCGCCCGACGCCCGCGACAACTGGGGTCGAATGGCCATGCGATGCAACCGCAGGCGAGAACCGCTTTAGCTTTAGGTTTGACGCGCCTAACGCCTGAGTTAAGCCGCGCCGCAAAGCGGCGTCGGCTTGAATGAATTGTTAGGCCTCACTCCGCTGGAGGCCAGTACTTGTACTTGTGTTCCCATGTAATGTCAGTGTCCTGCCTTAAGAACCGCATGAGCTCAATTTTAATTCCTGCTGGCTCATCCGTCCGATGGAATAGTTGCTTGAACCACATGTAGGTATCCGCGAGCTGCAGAAGTCTCGAGTGGTGAGATTGAGCGAAGTGAACTGTATCCACTACGTTTCCGATACTTTGGCCAAAAGCGTACAAAGTGCCACTCTGTCGGTACTCGGCGAGGCTTCTCACCGATCTTTCAACTACGCCACCGTGCTCAAGGTCGCCAATAAGAATTGAACTTGTTTTTCTGCCCCGGGCGAACTGATTGACCCTCTCAACGAGATACATGAATGCCATTGCTTCATAGTCAACCGATGCGTCGATCCTCGCCACGTCGAGGCGAACCGCAACTCTAAACACGCCGTCTGGTTTGTCGATGATTCTGGCGAGTTCTTTAAGAACCTCAAGCCGTCTAGCGGGATCTCGCCAACGTCTAAAATTCCTGTTGCCGGAACAAATGTCAGTTGCGTGAAACTCCGTTGATTGGGTTAGTTCGTACGAGCCAAAACAGCGATGAGCCAACTGATTGAGCTCCGACTCGATGTCTTGAATCACGTCGTCACGAAGCATGAGTCCGCCAAGCCAGTAATAGGGCTGACCTTGTGGGTTTGGCTTTACTTCGTCGAAGTAGCTGATGAGCACTTGTGAGGCCTAACGCTTGAGTTAAGCCGACCCGCGAAGCGGGTTCGGCTTGAACGAATTGTTAGGCAGCAGCTCCTTGACCATGTGTGCGTTGGACAGCGTTACGTCCATTACTGCTACCGACTGACGAACGTGCACTACGAAGCCATGCCAAGTGAAGAATCCTTCTGCAGCAAGGCTGACATTGGCAGAGAGATTGGACAAGCCACGGTCCTCCGCAACATCATGGATATGCCGCATAAGCGCAGAGCCGACGCCACGACGAGCAAACTCTCCTGACACAAAGAAGTGGTCGATGTAGCCGGATGCCTGGAGGTCAGCGTAACCAGCTACTCGACTGCCAACAACCGCTACAAATGGGCGAATCGCAGCGATCTTCTCGTGCCATCTATCCCTGTCGTAGATGGCCGGCGCCCATGCGTTGATCTGCTCGCGTGTGTAGTGGGCCCGGGCCAGTTGATGTACAGATGACAGGAATACATCTCGAAGGATTGCTTCTTCTCCCGGTATGTACTCGCGGATGAGCATGTTCTGCTGCCTAACAGCTAAGTTAAGCCGAAACGCGTAGTGGAGCCAAACACATGGCAAGCTTTACCTGCCATGTGTTTGGTGGAACGAAGCGGTTTCGGCTTGAACGAATTGTTAGGCCTCAGCATAGGCTGCTGGACCTGCTATGTGAACAACTCATCGTTGCGGAGTACGAAGAACGAAAAGATCGCACCAGCCGGTATGAGGGAGACTAGCCCGAACAGAAAA
>NZ_BAAAZU010000020.1:1987-5037 GCF_039537065.1 Luteimonas lutimaris
TGAATGAATTGTTAGGTGCCGCCCGACTTGCCAAGGCCGCAGCCCTGCAAAGCTGGTTCACCCGCCGGAAGCTGACGATACACGTATTGCAGATGGTAGCCGCTATAGGTGTCACTAGTGCGCTGGTCTTGCAGAGCTATCCCGGCGGGAACAGCCACCTCCAGAGTGTTTGCACTCAGCCATTTGAGGCCAATGCCGTGGGCGATGGAGTGTATGGCGACCACGTTGCCACCCGGAGTGGATGGTAGCTCTGCACACTCAACGAGAGCCTGCGTGACCTGACCGCCACCGCGATAGTCAGTCTGATAGTAGTGAGCGGAGCACTTGCCCTCAGGGTGCTTAACCATTGGCCCGGTGCAAGTGGCG
Organism: Luteimonas lutimaris; assembly: GCF_039537065.1. Taxonomy (NCBI): domain Bacteria; kingdom Pseudomonadati; phylum Pseudomonadota; class Gammaproteobacteria; order Lysobacterales; family Lysobacteraceae; genus Luteimonas; species Luteimonas lutimaris. Next base: position 2,354 of record NZ_BAAAZU010000020.1, read on the forward strand.
AACTCACGCCCAGGGCAGCCAGAGAGCAACGCGGTGCTAAGGATTGCAGTTACAAGAGCCGATTTACTCACTTGCGGCACCTAACACTTAAGTTAAGCCGAGACGCGTAGTGGAGCCAACTACATGGCAAGCTGTATCTGCCATGTGGTTGGTGGAACGAAGCGGCTTCGGCTTGAACGCATCGTTAGGCCCCACCCTGGGAGCTAGCGACCACCAGTACAAGATAGCCCACGACACCGAGGGGCAAACAGAAGCGGATGTGGCGCACGTAGCGTGCAGCAGCAAGAGACGTGAGTTGCCGCGCCCGCGAGCTAAAGGCCACTTTGACTACCTCGGCGCCGACGCTTGGATTGGCGGCCCGTGGAAAGCCGGTGTAGAGGAAGTCCAGCGCTCCACGGACATTGACCCACTCGGGACGCTCCGTAACGATGATGCCGTGCAGGCGGAAAACTGCATGCAAGTACACCCCTGTGCAGACGAAGGCGATGAGGGCCGCTGTTGAGATCACGAACTGTGACATGTGGGGCCTAACACCTAAGTTAAGCCGAGACGCGTAGTGGAGCCAAGCGCATGGCAAGCTGTACCTGCCATGTGCTTGGTGGAACGAAGCGGCTTCGGCTTGAACGCATTGTTAGGCCTCACTGGCCCGTGACTTCAGCCTTAACTGAAGATGTGCGGTCTGCCAAGTCAATGATCTCCTGAGCAGTCATGCCGGCAACTTGATCCTTGATGCGAACGATGGAAGGCGATTGCAGATCAGGGTTTTGCACAACCTCATAAGCGCTGTTTACGCCAGTTAGATTGAGCTTGAGCATTGCGACCAGCAGTTCTTGACGCTTCTCGGGCGGCAGCGCTTCGCTCATTGCCGAAAAGCTGCTCTGGGCTGTTGCGTCGGATGTTGCGTCGAGGCGGATTTGACTGGTTGAGCTTCCCGACGTTGCGCATGCGGTCACGGCAAGAGCGAAACAAGCGGTCAACAATAGTTTTTTCAGCATCCCGTACTCCTTGATTGTGAGGCCTAACACTTGAGTTAAGCCGCGCCACGAAGTGGCGTCGGCTTGAACGAATGGTTAGGGCGCAACCGGCGGAATACCAGAGTTGCCAGCGCTGCACCAAGGGCCCAAGCGATGAACGTTGGTGGCCACACGGCGGCCGGGACAGTCAGAGCAAGTGCCACCAGTGCTACGGCGAGGAATGACGCGAGAGCGACAGGGCCTCGAGCCGAGAAAGCGACAAGTGCAAGGAGCTGCACAATGAGGGCGACGAGCGCCGCTCCCACGCCGAGCACGACGAGCGCCTGCCACAGTGCCAGGGGCATCCAGCCAGGCATTACGAAAGCGTTGGTATAGCCAAGTGCCTGGGTCGACGCGAAGTAAGTGAAGACGCCGGACAGCGATCCCGCTGCGATGCTCTTGACCATCAGTCGCATGACTCTCTCCTTTGCGGCCTAACGCTTGAATTAAGCCGACCCGCCATGGGTGGCTTCCGAAGCCAAGGATAGCCCAGGTGCATCCGAAGCAGGCGAGCCACGAAGCGGGTTCGGCTTGAATGAACTGTTAGGCATTGCGCACCTCTCCGGGGCCCGCGACCGGCGGCCACGGTGAGTTACAAGCGATCCGGAAGCCGGGATTGTGACCGCCACGGCAGAGCCCGCGATGTCTCTGGCGCAACCAACCGAAGCCAGATTGGCAACTGCCCACGCGGCCAAGTGCGCATGGTAGTCATGCGTCCGAAGCCGTGCCCCGCGGCCGATCCGGTTGCGGCAACCTGTCGAATTGCAATGGCCGCCAAAAGCCTGTGCGCAAGGCCTAACACCTAAGTTAAGCCGAGGCGCGTAGTGGAGCGAAGCACATGGCAAGCTGTACCTGCCATGTGCTTTGCGGAACGAAGTGACTTCGGCTTGAACGCATTGTTAGGCCTCATGCCCGCGATTGATTGCCAGCGTGTACACCAGTGAAAGAGGCCAAACGAAGATACAGCTGATCAGCCATAGCCAGCTACCGGCACGACCCGCGCGGATAGCAGCGATGACCATTGTGGCAAAGACGGAAAGCGGTACAGCAAGAGCCAATAATTTTTCTGGCAAGTACATCTCATGGCCGCTCAGGCCACCATCTGCCATGCGCGGCTGACCCGAAATAGCCAAGAGATAGACAATTGCGACCGCAAGAAGGCCTAGAGAGATCTTGGGGATGCGATTGGATCTGATCATGAGGCCTAACACCGGAATTAAGCCGCGCCGCGAAGCGGCGTCGGCTTGAATGAATTGTTAGGCGTCACTTTCTGTGTAGTTGTACTCACGCCCTTCAAGAAGTCCGCCGGATGAAAGTGTCACGCTGAACCTTTTAAACAGAGAAAAAAACTCTTTTGGAGAGAGTTCTTCAGTGACCTTGCGCAGGTCAATATTTCCGCCACCCTTCACGATTTTAGAGAACGGATCCATTCCACTCGTCTTTGCGAGCAGAAAGGTAGTGTGGATCGCTGGATCGTCAGAGGGTCCCGTTGACAGCTGACCGACATAGATCTCGTAGCCAACCAACAATTCGTCGTCTTGGATAAGACCTTTGTCATGAAGCCATTTGCTCGCGTCTGACATGTCGGCACGATCAGCAGCGTGAACCGCCCCGGGTTCTCCGGAGGCTCCAACCTTTGAGAGGATGGAGCCATGAAGAAGACATCACCAC